>JBKOYF010000110.1:0-4100 GCA_046725305.1 Actinomycetota bacterium | reverse complement strand
GGTCAGCGCGTTGCCGACGTGGAGCGAGCCTGTCGGGCTCGGCGCGAAGCGGACGCGAACCGGCACGCGAGCAGGTCAGGAGTTTGCGAGGAGCTCGCGAACGACAGGGGAGGCTCGCACGAGCTCGGCCCGCTCCGGGGCGAGGGTTGCTGTGAAGTCGTCGACGAGGGCCCGCGCCTCGGCCGTTGCGGTCGCCGCCCGCTCGTCGTCACCCAGAGCGTACGCGGATCGGGCGAGCGCAGCACGTGCCTTGAACCGTGCGGGAGGTCCGATCAGTCGGTCGGCAATTCGCACGGCCGCCTCGTGCTCGGCAAGGGCTTCGTCGCGGCGTCGCAGACGTGCGAGCGCATCGCCGAGCGCCGTGCGAGCGATCGCTTCGTACTTGCGCCGCCGGGTCGAGACGGCGATCTCGATCGCCTTCTGCGCCCACTCGGCTGCCTCCTCCGGCGTCTCCACGTGGAGCGCGATCTCCGCGCGCGCGACCGCCAGCCGCCCGTAGATGAGCCACCGTGTCCAGGCGGGGGCCTGCTCGGCATCCTCCCAGAGCTTGGGCCAGTCGACCTGCGCCCTTCCGACGTCGCCCTCGAGCAGCGACGTCTGAAGGAGATCCGAATGCGCGAATCGCCGCGGCATGCCGAAGCCGTCAGCAGAGGCTCTCTCGAGAACCTCCTCGCTCTCGCCCCGCGCGACCGACAGGTCGTTCAGTTCCCGATGGATCATCGACGCGTAGTTGAGGATGTAGAGCGGCGTGCGTCCCAGCTCACGCACGGCATCCGTCGTAGCGTCGAACTTGGCGAGCGCATCCTCGTGCCGCCCGAGCCCGGTCAGTGCCATCGCCTGCAGCCCGGCACCCCGAAGGATCGCTTCCATGCTGTGGACGTCACCGCCGAGCTCGTGTGCGGCCGTTCCGAGCTCGACGGAGCGCTCGTAGTCGCCGACCCAGTACATCAGATCGCCTTGGAGGTGCAGATGATCCGCGTGCTCGAACTCGCGACGGCCCACCCTCCAGCGGCCGAGCGCATCGTCACCGAGCTCGATCGCGCGCTCGATGTCTCCCGCGTCGCCACGCATGGCCAACCCTTCGCTCCAGAGCGCCGTCGCCGCGACCTCGGCGTCGCCGTCTCCCAGTTCGTCGGCGAGCTCGAGCGCTCGCTGAGCCGTCTCGATCGTCTTCCCGTCGTTCTCGGTCCAGACGTAGGCCTTTCCGGCATAGAGGAGGGCGTCGAGCAGGTCCGACCCTTCGAGCTCGGGAAGGATCGCCTCGAGATCGTCGAGTGCCGCCTGGTACTCGTTCAGCACGATGAGCGAGTAGGCGCGCCTGAGCCGAATCTGCACCGTGGCCGGGCCGTCTTGCGCCAGCTCGAGGGCCTGCGAGTAGAGATCGTGAACGGCATCCATGGCCCACGACTGCTGCGCTACGGTGGCGGCCGCAAGGAGCTGCGGGATCGCCTTCTCCGGCTCACCCGCCTCGCGCCAGTGATGGGCGAGAACCCACGCGACGGTCTCCGCACCGTCGGTCCGCTCCTCGACGAATCGGGCGGTCGCGGCGTGCCGCTCCCGCCGCGTCGCCCGTGGGAGCGTGCCGTAGGCGACGTCCCGAATGAGCGCGTGCTTGAACCGGAACTCGACGTCCCCCTCGAGTCGGCTCGTCGGCTCGCGCCGGATCAGGTCGCGCCGCTCGAGGTCGTCGAGCGTACGGGTGAGGTCGTCGAGGCTCGCGACGGCTCGCAGGACGTCGTGCCAGAACGTCCTCCCGATCACGGCGGCCGACATGAGTGCATTGCGCGCATCCGGCGGCAAGGCGTCGATCCGCGCCGCGATGACAGCTCGGACCGTGACCGGAAGCTCATCGACCCCGCCCTGCTCGACCGTCGCGGCCGCGAGCTCCTCGATGAAGAGGGGGTTCCCCTCGGCGACTCCCACGAGTCGGTCGATCGTCTCGGCGTCGGCATCGGGCAGCAGCCCGGCCGCCATCTCGATCGCGACCTCGCCCGGGAGCGGCTCGAGCGAGATTCTCGCCTGTGCGCCCGAGCCCACACCCCAGGCGGGCCTCGTGTCGAGCAGCTCGGGCCGAGCCAGCGCGATGAGGAGGACGCGTGTCTCGCGGACGTGCGCGCCGAGATACTCGAGGAGGTCGAGCTCGCTGGTCGCCGCCCAGTGGACGTCCTCGACCACTACCAGTGTCGGCCGCGCCTCGCCGAGACGCTCGAGGAGCCTTCTCGCGGAGAAGAACAGCACGCCCTGCTCGAGCGGGTTCTCGTCTGCCCCCAACCCGACCAGCAGTGCGAGATCGCGAAGCCTGCTCGGTGCCTCGTCGGGCGGAAAATGCGACTCGACGGCCTCGGCGAGCTTGTCCCGGGCGAGGGCAGGCGCATCCGAGTCGAAGATGCCGGCAACCTGGCGCACGATCTGCGAGAAGGCGTGGTAGCCCGTCGTCTCCTCGTACGGGAGGCAACGGCCTCGGAGGATCTGACCGCCGTCGGCGTCGACGAGCGCGGCCACCTCCCGGCAGAGCCGCGACTTGCCGACGCCCGGGCTCCCGAGCACCGTCACGACATGAGGCCTGCGGTCCGAGACGGCCTGGTTCCAGACAGACCGGACGAGCTCGAGCTCTCTGCCGCGACCCACGAATGCGACCGCCGAGGGCATGTCCCCCTCGGCCCTGGGAAGTGCCTCGACGGCGAGCCAGGCGGCAATCGGCTCCGCCTTCCCCTTCGCGGTCACGGCGTCGAGCGGCTGATAGCGAATCGCCTGCCGCGTCGACCGGAACGTCGCGTCGCCGACGATGACGCGACCCGTCGGCGCGTGGGACTGGAGCCGTGACGCCGTGTTGACGACGTCCCCCAAGGCGATGGCCTCGCCGGAGGCCTGATCGGTAAGACGGACGACGGCCTCACCCGTGTTGACGGCCGCGCGCGCCGAGAGGCCGTGCGCCGCGACCTGCTCGAGAACGCGGAGACCGGCTCTCACCGCGCGCTCGGCGTCGTCCCCGTGCGCGACCGGCGCTCCGAACACCGCCATGACGGCGTCGCCGATGAACTTCTCCACCGTCCCGCCGTACTGCTCGATGCACTCCTTCGCAGACGCGTGGTACGCCTCGAGCAGGTCGCGCACGTCCTCCGGGTCGGCGTCGTCCGACGACGCCGTGAACCCCTCGAGGTCGACGAACAGCACCGAGACGAGCTTGCGCTCCTCCTCGGCCGCACCGCCCCCCAGACGATTGCCGCAGGAGGAGCAGAAGCGTGAACTCGCAGCGTTCTCGGAACCGCAGCGGTCGCACGTCACGGTTGCGGTCTCCGGCACGTGTGCCGTCACGCCCGAAGTGTGTCAGGTGTCGGCTCGAGCGTCGATCGGGACATGGCCCGGTTGCGCCGCGACGCTGTCGAGCCACCTGCGAATCACGGGGTACCCGTCGAGGACGAACCCGCCCTCGTGCGCGACGTGCGTGTACGCGTACAGCGAGATGTCCGCGATGGAGTACGTCTCCCCCACCAGGAACGTCCGCCCGTCGAGGTGCCGTTCCATCGCGTCCAACGCGGCGTAGCCGCCCTTCATCCGCTCGGGCAGGCGGTCGACGTATTTCTCCGGCGTGCCCGAGTACGCGAGCCAGAAGCGGGCGACGGCGATGTTCGGCTCGTGGCTGTACTGCTCGAAGAACTGCCACTGCAGGACCTGTGCGCGCTCGTATGAATCGACGGGCGCGTAGCGCGTCCCGTCGCCGAAGTACCAGAGGATCGCGTTCGACTCGGCGAGCGGACGCCCGTCGTCGAGGACGATCGTCGGAACGCGGAGGCCCGGATTGAGGTCGCCCAGAACCTCGGTCCGGTTGGACCTGTCCACGACCGACATCTCGACGGTCTCGTACTCGAGCCCGAGGTGGGCAAGCAGGAGGCGCACCTTGTAGCAGTTGCCCGAGACCGGTGAGTTGTAGAGGACGATTTTCTGGTCAGTACTGCTCATAGCTCTCACACGCGCTCCCTCTGATCGGATGGTGGTCACGGAGGCCCACCTCGAGCAGACCGAGACCGGCGGCCTCGCTCCTGTCGGGGACGGCTGGTTCGTCCTGAACGCTCGCGAGGTCTGCTGGTTGCAGCGCGAAG
>JBKOYF010000069.1:0-6830 GCA_046725305.1 Actinomycetota bacterium | reverse complement strand
CTCTCGGCCCGCGCGGGCGTTGAGGTGCTCCGCGAGCCGGTATACGTCGGTCTTGAACACGTCCTTGAGCAGGGCGAACCCGCCGACCATGTCGCCGTACAGCGTCGAGTAGCCGACCGCGAGCTCGGATTTGTTCCCGGTCGAGACGACGAGCCAGCCGTTGGTGTTGGAGAGGGCCATGAGCAGGACGCCGCGGACACGTGCTTGCATGTTCTCGGCCGCGAGGCCGTCGATGCCGCCCGCGATCTCCGGGTCCAGCGCATCCTGCGAGGCGTCGACGATGGGCTCGATCGGGATCTCGCGGAACTCGCACCCGAGCGCGCGCGCGAGCTCCCGGGCGTCCTTCCGCGTCGCCTCCGAGCTGAAGCGCGACGGCATGGAGACGCCGTGGACACGCGCGGCTCCGAGTGCGTCCACGCACAAGCATGCGGTCACCGCCGAGTCGATCCCGCCCGACACCGCCACGACGACGTCGGTGAAGCCGTTCTTCTCGACGTAGTCGTGGAGGCCGAGGGTCAACGCGAGGCGCATCTGCTCCAGCTCGGGCGCGAACGGGACGACGGTGCCCTCGAGCTCCTCTCCGTGCTCGCCGGACACCCCGAGCTCGACGAGCTCAACGGGAGGGTCCTGGTTCCGTGAGCGGCCGAGCTCGCGCCGTCGCACGTCTCGGAGGCGTCGGGCGATCGCGCCCGCCGGGTCGACGTCCACGACGAGCAGGTGCTCCTCGAAGCCGGGCGCTCGAGCGACCACCTCTCCGGCGTCGTCGAGGACGACCGAGTGCCCGTCGAAGACGAGCTCGTCCTGACCCCCGACGAGGTTGCAGAACGCGAAGTAGGCACTCGTGTCGCGTGCCCGAGTGACGAGCATCTCCTCGCGCTCCTCGGCCTTGCCGACGTGGAACGGCGAGGCTGAGAGGTTGACGAGGAGCTCGGCACCTGCGAGGGCGAGATCCGTCGCCGGCGGCCCGGGCTGCCACACGTCCTCGCAGATCGTGATCCCGACCGAGATGCCTCCGATGCGGACGACCACGAGGTTGCGCCCCTCCGCGAAGTAGCGGTGCTCGTCGAACACGCCGTAGTTCGGGAGGAAGTGCTTGCGATAGACGGCGCGCACCCCGCTTTCCGCGCAGACGGCGCACGCGTTCGCGAGGTCGCGATCGAACCAAGGGGTGCCGACGAGCGCGACCAGCCCCTCGCATTCGACGGCGATCGCGTCCAGCGACGCGCGTGCCGCGCGGACGAACCCGGGGCGGAGGAGGAGGTCCTCGGGCGGGTACCCGGTCGTGGCCAGCTCGGGGAAGACGACGAGATCCGCCCCCGCCTCGCGGGCCTCCGCGAGGCCTGCGAGGATGCGCTCACGGTTGCCGTCGAGGTCGCCGACGACCGTGTTCAGCTGCGCGAGAGCGAGTCTCACGTTAGTTTTAGACTCAGAGTCACAAACCTCAGTCTAACGAGTAGGCTCCGCGTCCATGGAGATCACGCTCCCGCGCCGGTACCGAGGCCCGCGCACGTCGGCGAACGGCGGCTACGCGTGCGGACGGCTGGCGGCTTTCGTCGACGCCGACGCGGTCGAGGTGACGCTTCGGCTCCCACCTCCGCTCGATCGCACGCTCGAGATCGTGCAAGAGGAGGGGGTCGTACGGTTGCTCGACGGCGCCGCGGTCGTCGCCGAGGCTCGGCCTGCGGCGGTCCAGGTCGATCCGCCCGCACCGGTCCCGCGCCGGCAGGCAGAGCTCGCGCAGGGCCGACACGTCCGAGGCTGGAGCCCGGAATTCGGCGAGTGCTTCGTCTGCGGCGTTCGCGACGACGGCCTCGAGATCCGGGTAGGCCTGGTCGCGGGCCGCGAGCCCCTGCACGCCGCCCCGATCGTCCTCGACGAGCCGGCGCCCGAGATCGTGTGGGCGGCGATCGACTGTCCGGGCGCGTACGCGGTGGGCGCCGAGGGGCGCGGCGACATCGTCCTCGGACGCATGACGGCGCGCATCGAGCGTGTGCCCGAGCCCGCCGAGCACTGCGTGGTCGCGTCCTGGCCGCTCGGCGCGGATGGGCGGAAGCTGTACGCGGGGACGGCGCTCTTCGCCGAGAGGGGAGAGCTGCTCGCGATCGCCCGCCAGGTCTGGATCGAGCCCAAGGTCTAGCGAGGCGTCAGCGCGAGCAGCAAGCCACCGTCGTCGTCGTACGCGGGGAAGAAGTCCACGACGACATGCTTCTCGATGCCGGCGCTCGTGCGGATCTCGAGCTGTTGCCCGAGCTTCCTCACGCCCCACTCGCGGACGACGTCGATGGGGGCGACGTCCGACAGCCCGAGCGCCTCGCCGACCTTCCGGCCGATGAGGTCGGCGTCGCGGTACCCGGTGAGCTCGAAGACGCCGCGGCCGGCCGCGAGCACCCGCGTGTCGTGGTCGCAGACGACGAAGCCGGTTTCCGGAGCGGGGTAGTAGTCCTCGAGCAGCTCGTAGAGGAACCCGAAGCCGCAGCTCCGGCACTGCACCGCCTGCGACGAGAAACCCTCGAAGCCGTCGAGGTCGATCGAGCGTTCCTTGCAGTTGGGGCAGATGAAGAACGGCACGCCGCCGCAGGGTAGGGCATGCGGCCGTTCACGCTGCGTTACGCAGGCTTAGCGTCGCAGACGGATTGCGTTCAGATCGTTCGCTGCGATCTCGTCGGCCCTCCGGATCAGGTCCTCGATGTCGTCGTGCTCGGCGTGCAGGTAGCGGCCCGCCAGCGCGTCGGCGCGCCCCGACGCGAGGACGCGGACGAGTCTCGGCGCGAGCTCCGGAGGCGTCCACGGGAGGTCGTCCCCAAACCCGTCGGTCATGTCCGTTCGAACGAGCCCGGGGCTGAAGAAGAACACCGGGATGCGCCCCGCGAGCTCGTTGGCGAGCGTCTCGCCGTAGCGACAGACCGCGGCCTTGCTCGTCGGGTACGCGGTGTGTTGCGTCCCGGGCAGGTAGGCGGCGCCGCTGCCCGTGATCACGACGCGGCCGCGGCCGCGCTCGAGCATGCTCGGGATCACGGACCGGCACGAGAGGTGCACGCCGAGCACGTTGACCTCGAGCGCGTGCCACCAGGCGTCGACCGGAATCTCCCAGGTGGCGCCCTCCTGGTTGCCGATGCCCGCGTTCGCGGCGAGGAGGTCGATCGGTCCGAGCTCTTCCTCGGTGCTGCTCACCCATTGCTCGACGTCGTCGGCGCGGCTCACGTCGCCGACGAACGCGAGGCCTCCGATCTCGCCGGCGACCGTCTCGACCTGCTGGGCCGTGCGCCCGGTCACGGCGACGCGCATCCCGGCCTCGGCGAGCTCGCGCGCAATCGACGCGCCGATACCGCGCCCGCCGCCGGTCACGAGAGCGACGCCGTCGAGCCGGTCAGACGGCACGGGCGATCTCCTCGAGCGCCTCCGGGTTCTCGAGCGTCGACAGGTCGCCGGGATCCTGCCCGAGTGCACGGGCGCGAACCGCCCGCCTGACGACCTTCGCGCTCCGGGTCTTGGGCAGGGCCGACACGAAGATCACGCGATCGGGAGCGAACGCCTTTCCGAGCTCGTTCGCCACCGCGGCGGACACGTCCTCGGCCGACACGTCCTCACCGGGAGCGAGGACGCAGTAGAGCCACGCGACCTCCCCCTTCACCTCGTGCGGCACGCCGATCGCGGCCGCCTCGACAACCCCTGGGTGTCCGACCGCAGCCGACTCGAGCTCCGCCGGTCCGATGCGCTTGCCGGCGATGTTGAGCGTGTCGTCCGAGCGGCCGTGGAGGAACCAGTAGCCGTCCTCGTCGACCGACGCCCAGTCCCCGTGCGTCCATACGCCCGGAAACCGACGCCAGTACGTCTCGAGGTAGCGCTCGCGGTCGCCCCAGATCCCGCGGGTCATCCCCGGCCACGCGCGCTTGCACACGAGCTCCCCGACCTCGCCGCGGAGGGAGCGGCCGTGCTCGTCGAAGACGTCCACGTCCTCGGCCAGGGCCGGGAATCCGACCGAGCACGGCTTCGTCGGTCGGAGCAGCGTGACGGATAGGAAGCACGCACCCACTTCCGTGCCGCCGGAGCAGTTCACGATCGGGATGCGACCTCTGCCGCAGACGTGCTCGTCGAGCCAGTCGTATGGGGCGCGGTTCCACGGCTCGCCCGTCGTGACGACCGACCGGAGCGTCGAGAGGTCCTCGTCGGGCTCGCCGTGCGGGATGAGCGCGCGGACGAGCGTCGGGGAGACGCCGAGCATCGTCACGCGCTCGTCCTCGACGATCCTCCAGACACGGTCGAACGGTCGGTCCGGGGCGCCCTCCATGAAGACGACGGTCGCGCCGCAGGCCATCGCGCCGACCACCGTCCACGGTCCCATGATCCAGCCCATGTCCGTCGAGAACAGGACGCGGTCACCCGCGCGCAGGTCTGCCTGGTACGCGGTCTCGCGGACGATCGAGAGCAGGAATCCACCCTGGACGTGGAGCGCCCCTTTCGGGCGGCCGGTCGTCCCGGACGTGTAGGCGACGAGATACGGCGCCTCGCTGTCGACGTCGACCGGCTCGAGCGTCCCCGGCTTCCCGGCGACCGCGTCGTGCCACCAGAGGTCGCGATCGGGAGCCATGGGGCACTCCGCATCCGCTCGCTGCCAGACCAGCACGCGCGTCACGCTCGGCGCGTCGGCAAGCGCCTCGTCGAGTACCTCCTTCATCGGGACGAGCCTCCCGCGACGGTACGAGGCGTCCGCGCAGATCACGAGCTTGGCGCCGGCGTCGGCGAGCCGGGCGGACACCGCCGGCGCTGCGAAGCCGGAGAAGATCGGCACCTGCACGGCCCCGACGTGCGCGCACGCATGCGAGGCGATCGCGGCCTCCGGCGCCATGGGCAGGAACGTGCCGACGACGTCGCCCTCGCCGATGTCGAGCTCTCGAAGCGCCTCGGCGAGCCGCCGTACCTCGTGCGAGAGCTCCGCCCACGTCAGCGAGCGTCGATCGCCCTCCTCGGGCGTCCACACGACCGCCTCGCGGCTCGGTGTCGCTTGCGCCCAGCGGTGGACGCACGCTTCGGCGACGTTGAGCCGCGCGCCGAGGAACCAGGTCGTCCACTCGATCCCCTTGGAATCGTCGAGGACGTCGTCCCAAGGTCGTGCGAGCGGGAGCTCGAGATCGTCCACGACCGTGCGCCAGAACAGGTCGGGCTCCTCGACCGACAGCCGGTGGAGGTCGTCGTAGGTCGCGCAGCCGAGCCGGCCGGCGAGCCTGGCGACGTTCGCGGACGCGAGCTGGTCGGCCGACGGGGTCCACGTGAAGTCACCCGAAGCGCTCTGGCTAGTCTCTGGGTGCATGCGGGCTCGGATCTTCGCAGAGGAGAATCGCAAGTGGCTCACGCTCGCAGCCGTGTCCTTCGGGCTCTTCATGATCATGCTCGACAACACCGTCGTGAACGTCGCGCTGCCCTCGATCCAGCGCGATCTCGGCGCCGACCTCTCCGAGCTCGAGTGGATCGTGACCGGCTATGCGCTCACGTTCGCGTCGCTCATGCTCGTCGGCGGCAAGGTCGCCGACGCGTACGGGCGACGCCTGATCTTCGTGGTCGGGATCGTCGTCTTCACCGTCGCGTCGCTCATGTGCGGCCTCGCGAGCTCGTCCGAGATGCTCATCGGCGCGCGCGTCCTCCAGGGCGCGGGAGCGGCGCTCATGAACCCTGCGACCCTCTCCATCATCGCCGCCACCTTCCCGCCGCGCGAGCGTGGAACCGCCATCGGCATCTGGGCGGGAACTTCCGCCCTGGCGCTCGCCATCGGCCCGCTCGTCGGCGGGCTGATCACCGAGCACCTCGACTGGAGCTGGATCTTCTTCGTGAACGTCCCGATCGGTGTCCTCGGCATCGCGGCCTCGTTCGCCTTCATCGACGAGTCGCGCGACGAGACGCACGCGAGCCTCGACCTTCCGGGCCTCGCAACCTCTGCGGTCGGCCTGTTCGCGCTCACGTACGGCCTCATCGAGGCGAACACGTACGGGTGGACGTCGGGGCGGATCGTCGGCTCGTTCGCCCTCGCCGTGATCACCCTCGCCGCCTTCGTCGTCATCGAGCGCCGGCGTCGCGACCCCATGCTTCCGCTCGACCTCTTCCGCAACGGCACGTATACGGGCGCGAACCTCGTGGTGCTCCTCGTCGCGCTCGCGATGTTCGGCGTCTTCTTCTTCGTCTCGCTCTACATGCAGAACATCCTCGGCTACTCGGCCGTGCAGGCGGGCGCCGCGTTCCTCCCGATGACCGTCCTCATCATCCTGGTCGCGCCGATCGCAGGCAGGGCGAGCGACCGGCTCGGCTCGCGCGGGCTCATGACCGCGGGAATGTCCCTCCTCGCGCTTCAGCTCGTCCTCTTCTCGCAGCTGGGGATCGACGCGTCCTTCTGGAACCTCCTGCCGGCGCTCCTCATCGGCGGCGTCGGCATGTCGCTCACGATGACCCCGAGCGCCGCGGCCGCGACGAGGGGCGTTCCGGTCGACAAAGCCGGCGTCGGCTCGGCGGTCCTGAACAGTGCGCGCCAGGTCGGCGGCACGATGGGGGTCGCGCTCATGGGGGCGATCGTCGCCGCGGAAGCCGGCGGGGAGCGAACGCCCGAGGCCTTCATGCGGGGCTTCGAAAGGGCTCTCCTCGTCGCGGCGGGTATCGCCGCCCTGGGAGCCATCGTCGCGTACGTGCTCGTACGCCCTCACGAAGAAGCCGGCCGCCGACCTCAACGCACGACGGCCGAACCTGTCGCCAAGTAACGCCGATCAGCCGATCCGCCTGAGGGCCGAAGGCCGATTCATTCGGCCGTAGGCCAGCAGCGGCGTGTCCGTGCACGGCAAGAGGAAGGG
>JBKOYF010000082.1:0-27080 GCA_046725305.1 Actinomycetota bacterium | reverse complement strand
CATCCCCCACCCCCTCCGCCTGGGCCGACGTGCCGTCCCGTGACGCGTCGTCGACGATGAAGATCCGGTCGACGAACTCCGGGATCCCGCGGACCGTCTCCCCGACGAGCCGCTCCTCGTCGAACGCAGGGACGACGACCGCGACCCGCTTGCCGTCGAGCATCAGGCGGAGGGCGGAGGCGGCGCCGTCCCGTGCCGGCGAGCGGCGATCGGATCGGCCACGAGCGCGGCGATCGCTCCCAGGAGGAGGCCGATGAGCGCCCCGACGAGCAGCGACGTGCGCCCCGAGCGCGCCGTCGTCTTGCTCGCGGCCGCCGGCTCGACGACGCGGCTCTTCTCGACGTTCTGGGCAAGATTGAGCAGCTGCTGCGCGTCGGAGAGGTCCTCTTGGAGAGCGGAGCGTCTTGCGTCCGCGGTCGTGATGACGGCGTTGAGATTCTGGCTCAGGAGGAGCTTCTCGACGGGCGCGAGCGATTGGTTGCCCGCGAGCGCGTCCTGCTGGTCCTGTGCCTGCTTGATCCGGGCCTCGACCGCCGCGAGCTGCGCCTCCGACACCTCGACCTGGTTGTCGAGCAGCTCGACCTTCGCGGTGACGTAGCTCGAGACGCGCTCGACGACCCGCTCGGAGAGCGCCTCGGCCGCCGTCTCGACCTTGCGCCGCCCGCCGGAGCCCTTCACCGTGATCTCGATCAGCGGGTTGATCCCGCGGATCTGCCCGACCGCGGTCAACTCCTTCGTCGAGATGGACGAGCGCAGCTTGGAGACCGGGATCCCGCTGACGTTCGATGCGGCCTTGAGCGCGGATTCCGAGCGGATGATCTCGCCCACCGTCCGCGGGTTGGTGGCGAGACTTTGGATCTGCCCTCCCCCGAGCGGCGCGAACGGCTGACCGAGGTACACGATCGTCTGCGCGCGCCAGACCGAGCCGCCCGAGACGGCGAGGGCGATCCCAACCACTGCCCCGGCCACGAGGCCGCCGACCGGGAGCCACCACCGCACCCTGAGACGCTGCCAGGCCGAAGAGAGGTCGACTTCCTGCTCGCCCTCGAGCTCGGGAGCCGGCTGACGGGCACTCATCGGCTCGCGACCCTATCAGCGGCCCAGCGCCATTGAGCCGCGAGGCCGGTCTCGAACGGCGTGACCGGAGCCCAGCCGAGCCCGGCGCGGATCCGCGTCGTGTCCGCGGCCGTCCTGGCTGCGTCGCCCTCCCGCCGTGGGAAGCGAACGACCTCGAGCCGGCGGCCGGCGATCTTCCCCAAAGTCTCGATCGCCTCGAGCATCGAGACCTCGGTGCCGCCGCCGACGTTGAACGTCGACCCGGTGCTCGCGCGCTCCATCGCGGCCAGGGTGGCCTCGACGGCGTCGGCGACGTACGTGAAGCTGCGGGACTGCGTGCCGTCGCCGAACAGCTCGAACGGTGTCCCCTCGGCGAGGCACGACACCATCCTCGTGAACGCCATGTCCGGCCGCTGCCCCGGCCCGTAGATCGTGAAGTAGCGGACCGTGACCACGTCGAGGCCGAATTCGGAGCCGTACGCCTGCGCAAGATGCTCGCACGCGAGCTTCGTGATGCCGTAGGGCGCGAGCGGGCGCGGAATCGTGTCCTCCGGCGTCGGATATGCCGCGGCATCCCCGTAGATGGAGGACGAGGAGGCGAAGACGACTCGGACACGTGTCGCAGCCGCTGCCTCGAACAGCCGCTGGGTCGCGAGGATGTTCTGGCGGACGTAGCGGGGGAAGACGCCGCCGAAGCTCGCGACGCCCGGCTGACCCGCGAGGTGGAAGACGCCGTCGAAGCCGTCGAGCTCGAGGTCGTCGTCCACGAGGTCCACGCGCACGACCGGAAGCCCGCGGGCGTTCTCCTCCTTCAGAGCGGGGTCGTAGTAGTCGGTGAACGCATCCCAGCCGACGGCGTCGTCGCCGCGCTCGAGGAGCGCGCGGAGGAGGTGCGAGCCGATGAAGCCCGCGGCGCCGGTGACGAGGTAGCGCATGGCCCGGGAATGCTACGGCCGACGCGGCGGGATCGGCCGGAACCCTCCGTTCCCGTCGGGCTCAAGACAGACCTCGGAGAAGTACCGCGTCATGGCGACGCCCTCGACGAAGTCGCCGAGCCGCGGCTCGGGCCGCTCACCGCGCGCGAGCGCGAGCGCGAGCTCGGGATACCGGCCTCCCGCTGCGAGCGGAACGGGAAACCCTCCGCCGAAGCGCGTGTTGACGTCGGTGATCGGGAGCGACCCGTCCGGCTCGCGGAAGCACTGCACGTTCGCGGGCCCCTTGATGCCGACCGTCTCCGCGACCCGCGCGCCGTGCTCGATGAGCTCGCCGTCTCTGATCGAGACGCCCTTGATCGACTCCCCGCCCTTCGACAGGAGCATCGTCCGCGGGATGGCGTTCAGGCAGCGGCCGTCCATGTCGCTGAAGACGTCGATCGAGAACTCCTCGCCGCTGCACGCCTCCTGCACGAACGACGGGACGCGCGTGTACGCGAGGAAGAACGCGAGCTCGGTCTCGTCCGCGGCGCGGTAGATGTTGCGCGATCCGAAGCCCTCTCGCGCCTTGATGAGCACGGGGTAGCGCGCATCCGCAGGCACCTCCTCGGGCGCCCAGCTCCGTGGCGACGGGATGCCGTTCTCGACGAAGAAGCGGTGGGCGTCGAGCTTGTCCGACATGCGCGCGGAGACGTCGGCGTCGGGCAGGAGCACGAGGGCCGGCGCGAGCTGCGCCCGCTCGCGCGCGAGGACGGGGAAGTCGAGGTCGTTTAGAGGCACGATGAGGCCCACGCCGTGCTCCCGCTGGAGCTCGGCCAGGGTCGGCACGTATGCGGGCTCCTCGATCCGCGGCACGACGATGTGCTGGTCGCAGTGGTAGAGAGCCGGGGCGAGAGGATCGGCGTCCACCCCGAGCGTGACGGCTCCCGCGGCGCGGAACGCGCGCACGATGTCGACCCGCTGGCCCACCGACGTGAAGAGCACCACCACGACGCAAGAGGGTACTCGGAGGCTCCGCGACGACGCCGCTATGGTCAGCGCCGTGCCCGAGCCGATCCGCATCCTGCGCGTGATCGCGCGCCTGAACATGGGAGGGCCGGCGATCCACGTCTCGAGCCTCGCCGCCGGGCTCGAGACGCGTGGGTACCACACGACGCTCGTCGCCGGGTCGCTCGCGCGAGGCGAGGACTCGATGGCGTTCGTCGCCGAGCGCCTCGGCGTCGCGGTCGTCGACGTGCCGGAGATCCAGCGCGAGGTCGCGCTGGTACACGACGCGAAATCGATCCGTCGCCTGACCTCGATCATCCGCGCGGAGCGGCCGCACATCCTCCACACGCACACGGCCAAGGCCGGAGCGCTCGCCCGCGCGGCTGCACTCGTCGCCGGCAACGCCCGCCCGCCGATCATCGTCCACACGTTCCACGGGCACGTCCTGAAGGGGTACTTCGGGCCGAAGCGCACGGCGTTCTTCCGTCAGGTGGAGCGCACGCTCGCGCGGCAGTCGGACGTCCTGATCGCCGTGAGCCCCGAGGTGCGCGACGAGCTCGTCGAGCACGGCATCGCGCCGAGCGAGAAGTTCACGATCATCCGGCTCGGGATCCCGCTCGACGAGCGGTTGGGCGACGAGACGGCCGACCTCGACTACCGGCGCCTGTACGGCATCTCTCCCGACGCCTTCGTCATCGGCTGGGTTGGACGCATGACCGGCGTGAAGGACACGGGAGCGGTGCTCGAGATCGTTCGTGCGACCCGGGAACGGGGCGTGGACGCGGCCCTGTGCATGGTGGGGGACGGCCCCGACCGCGAGCGGCTCGAGCAGCTCGCTCACGACCTCGGGATCGCACGGTCCACCTACTTCGTCGGGTACCAGACCGACGTCTCCGGCTACTACGGCCTCTTCGACGCGTTCCTCCTGCCGTCCGTCAACGAGGGGACGCCGGTGAGCGCGATCGAGGCGCTCGCGTCGGGAACACCGGTGGTCGCGACACGCGTCGGGGGAATCCCCGACGTGGTACGGGACGGCGTCGACGGCTACCTCGTGGAGCCGGGCGACACCGCGACCGCCGCGGAGCGGCTGGCGGCGCTCGCTCGCGACCCGGGGATGCGCGCCCGCCTCGGCGAGGCGGGGAGCGCACGCGTCCGCGAGCGCTACGCCGTCGAGCGCCTCGTCGACGACGTCGACCGGCTGTACCGATCGCTGCTCGGCGCGAAGGGACTGGCCTAGGCCTTCTCGCGCCAGCCGCCGGTCGCGCCGCGGTACGTCCCGCGGAAGAGCGCGAGCGGTGTCCGCAGCAGGATCTCGAGGTCGACGCGCGGCGAGCGGTTCTCGACGTACCAGACGTCGAGCTCGATGCGCTCCGCCCACGGAAGCGACGCGCGGCCGTGCACCTGCGCCCAGCCCGTGAGGCCGGGCCTGATGTCGAGCCGGTGCCGCTGGTGCTCGTCGTACTGCTCGACCTGGTAGCGCAGGGTCGGGCGGGGGCCGACGATGCTCATGTCGCCGCGCAGGACGTTCCAGAGCTGCGGCAGCTCGTCGATCGAGGCCCGTCGAAGGATGCGGCCCGCTCGCGTGATCCTCCGGTCGCCCCTGTCGACCGCGTAGCCCGAGCCCATCCGCTCGGCCCCCACCACCATCGTGCGGAGCTTGAGCACGTCGAAGTCGACGCCGTCCTTCCCGACGCGGGTCTGGCGGTAGAGGACGGGACCGCGATCCTCGAGCTTCGTCGCGAGCGCGGCCGCGGCGAGGAGCGGGCTCGCGAGCGCCAGGCCCGCGCCGGCGATCGCGATGTCCATGGCGCGATTCACCGCGTGCCTTTGGCCTTCTCCCAGGTCTGCGGCGTCCCGGAGCGGAGATACCGGACGAGCGCGGCGACGGTCGCCTTCGTCACCACGTAGTAGTAGTAGGCCAGCCGCGCGCCCGGAATCGGCAGCCGCGCCTTTCCCGCGCCGGCCAGTCCGAGCCCGGCGAGCTGGAGGACGAGAAAGCGGCGGTAGAAAGGCGCGCGCGCGAGCAGTGCAACGTTCGACACGAGCAGTCCGAGGTGGAGGATTCCGGTCGAGTAGCGCAGGACGCGGTGCGAGACGAGCTGGACGAGATAGAGGGGTCGCGTCGGCCGGAATGCGCGGCCGCTGAGGATGTGGCCGAGCGCGCGGGCGATCGTCCGCACCTTGCGGCCGTACTCGTCTTCCGGCTCGGCCGCCGGCCTCTCGACCGCGACGGCCGAGGGCTCGTAGACGGCGCGTCGTCCTCTCTGCTCCATCAGGTACGGGAACCCGAAGTCGTGACCGAACTTCGGGTCGTCCTCGACGTACGCCTCACGCGACACGGCGTAGATCGCGCCGTTCCCGGCGGTGATGGAGCTGGCCGTCGACTCCTGCTCGCGCACCCAGGTCTCGTAGCGCCAGTAGACGCCCTCCATGTTCGCGCCGTCGGCGCTCTCGAGCCGGAGCTGGCCGCAGACGTAGCCGACCTCCTCGTCCGCGAGGTTGCGAACGAGCGCACGCAGAGCGTCAGGCCGCCAGGTGCTGTTCGCGTCCGTGAACGCGAGAACGTCGCTCGACGTCGCCCGCACCGCGCGATGCTGCGCCGCGACCTTCCCCCCGCGCGGGCACTGGAGGAGACGCACACGCGGGTTCTCGGCCGCGAGCTCGCCGACGATCGCGTCGGTGAGGTCGGTGGACCCGTCCGACGCGACAACGACCTCGAGCCGGTCCTCCGGATAGTCGAGCGCGAGCGCGTTGTCGATGCGACTGCGGATCACCGACTCCTCGTCGTGCGCGGAGATCACGAGCGCGACCGACGGAGTGACATCATGCTTGCGGACGGGCCGCGGGCGCAGCCGCGCGAGGGCGCCCATGGCGAGCGGATAGCCCGCGTGCGTCCACGCGAGCGCGCCGAGCGAGCCCCAGAACGTCGCCCGGCCGATCACGCCGCGAGCAGCTCCCTGACAAGCGCGCGATAGCGCTCCATCGCGACGATCCGGTCCGCCTCCTCCTCCACGTAGGCACGCCCGCGCCGGCCCATCTCCACCAGGTCGAACGCGCCGTCGGCCGCCTCACGGATGGTGCGCGCGAGAAGGTCGGGACGGGCCGGAGGGATGACGACGCCGCTGCCGATCTCGCGGACGAGGCGGGCGGTCTCGCTCGTGTCGTCGGCGGCGACGATCACCGGGCGGCCGGCCGAGAGGATCCCGTACAGCCGGCTCGGGACGACGTACCCGGCAAGCCCCTTCGCGAGCCCGACGACGTGGATGTCGGCGCTCGAGAGCGAGAGCGGCAGGCGCTCGCGCTTCTGGTACGGGAGGAAGCGCACGGTCTCCTCGACCTCGAGCCGTTGGGCCAGCTCGACCATCTCACCGTGTCGCGCGCCGAAGCCTGCGATGACGATCCGCAGGTCGTCGCGATCGCGGAGAAACGTCGCCGCGCGGACGAGGCTGTCGAGGTCCTGCGCGTGCCCGACGTTGCCCGAGTGCATGACGACGAAGGGCCCGACGAGCCGGTGCTGCTCCGCCCACGGGTTGTCGCGCGGCTGTGGCGTGATCTCGCGCGTGTCCACCCAGTTCGGGATCACGCGCAATCGCTCCGCCGGGGCGCCCTTCTCCTCCAGCCGCAGGCGCATCGTCTCCCCGATCGCGACGATCCGGTCCGCACGCCTGAGGTACGCGCCGACGAGCATCCGGAGCACGCCGATCACGGCCGGATTCCGCAACCGGTCGAGCTCGGTCGCGATCTCCGGGAAGACGTCCTGGCTGATGACGAGCACCGGGGCATCGACCCGCTTGCCGACGAGGACGCCGAGATCGCCGATGATCGGCGGGTCGGTCATGCACAGCACGAGGTCCGGGGCAGGCCCGCTCAATGCATGCCGGAGCGCGAGCCCGAGGTACGAGAAGTAGTTCAGCGCCCGTCTCCCGAGCTCGGAGCGCTCGTACGAGGTCGAGGCGACGCGCGTGATCCGCACCCCGTTGTGCTCGGCGAAGCGTGGGTCGTCCTCGTGCCCGTGGAGGACGCCGGTCACGACCTCGACGTCGTAGTCCTCCGCGAGCGCCTCGCAGAGCTCGGTGAGGAGGTGCGCGGTCGCCTCGACGCCCGGCCAGTAGTACTGGTTCAGGACGAGGATCCTCGCGCGCTCGCCGGCGTCGGTCACGAGGATCAGGCTACTGCGACCGACCGGCGACGGCCTCGCGTACCGCCTCGAGGAAGCCATCGACACTGGGGCCGTAGCCCCAGTCTCGTGCCAGCTCGCGGGAGCGGTCACCCTGCGCGCGGCGCACGTCGGGATCGCCGGCGAGCTCGCGGAATGCGCGCGCGGCGACCTCGACGTCGCCCGACGGGACGAGCGTGCCGTTCTCGCCGTCCCGCAGGAGGTCGTGCGCGGCCCCGACCCGGTCCGACAGGACGAGCGGGAGACCGCACGCCGCAGCCTCGTTGACGACGACCGCCCAGGTCTCGCGCTCGGAGAGCAGCGCGAAGACGTCGGCGGCGACGTAGAGCTCGACGATGCGATCCCAGTCGACGTCTCCGAGCAGCCTGAGCCGTACACCGAGCTCGTCCGCGAGCCGCTGGAGGGAATGACGCTCGGGGCCCTCCCCGCCGACGACGAGGAGGAGGTTGGGATCGTCCGCGGCCGCGACGGCACGGACGAGGACGTCGAGCCGCTTCTCGGGCCCGAGCCGCGCCACGCAGAGGACGACGACGTCGTCCGCGTCGGCACCGAGCTCCTTCCGAAGCTCCGGACGACGGGCCCCGAGCCACTCCGCCCGCATGGCGAAGTCCTCGACGTCGACCGTGTTCGCGAAGAGGTGCACCCGCTCCGGAGCCGCCCCGCGGTCGAGCATCGAGTGGCGGGCGAGCGTCCCGGTCACGAGGATGCCCGCGGCGCGCTGGACGACGGGTGGGACGACCGCGCCCTTCACCGTGCGTCGCCAGCCCGGCCGCGGTCCCTCGTCGTGGCTCTCGACGACGAGGACGTAGGGGACATCCCGGAGGCCGCACCAGGTGATCGCGGCCTGGGCTGCGAACGTGCTCCAGCCCGAGACGACGACGACGTCGGGGCGAGCCTCCATGAGGGCGCCCACGACGCCAGGCGTGATCGGGTAGTCGTGTCGGACGATCCGTTCGGCGCCGGGGACTCGCAGCCCTCGGAGATAGACCGCGCGGTGCGTCGGCGCGACGCGCCACGTGCGCCCTGCGACGGTCCTCGCCGCGTAGACGACCGTCAGGTCGATCTCCGGCAACTGCGCGATGCGATCGAGGAGCGGCGACCGGTAGGGCGTCGGTTCCGGGAACACGGCGGCGACGCGGATCGGCGCAGAAGCCTCTCCCCCGGCGAGCCTCCGGAGCCAGCCCTCCGCCTCCCGGCGGGCACGGGCGATATGCCGACGCCGGCGACGACGGTCGAGGACGCGGGACGGAAGACCGGGGTCGAGACGGAGCGCTCGTGCCACTAGCCGCGCTCGATCGGCACCCTCGGCACGGGCGCCGAGGCGTGCGAGGTCGTGCGCGGCGAGGGAACGCGCTGCACGCCCCCAACGCGTCTCGAAGGCGTGGAGCAGCTCGAGGTACGCGTCGGCCGCGCTCTCCAGCTCGTCTGCCTCGATCGGCTCCGCCGCGCCCACGCGCCATGCGCGATCGACCTCCTCGGCCGGGAGACCGGGTGCGACGAGGCCGATCGCCCTCCGGGCGACTCGGAGCTGGCAGTCGCGCTGGAGCTCGCGACGGCGCTGCGACGCCTGCTCAGGGTGTACGCGGTAGAGCACGAGCGGGTCGGGCACGTTTGCCCCGTTCACGACCTCGAGGAGCCGCGACCACAGGTCGTAGTCCTCGCTCTCCTCGAAGCCCGTGTCGTAGCGCAGCGAGTGTCGCTCGAGCACGTCGCGCGAGACGAGGACCGTCGGGTGGTAGAAGGGCGAGCTGAAGAGCGCGCTCCACCGGACCTCGGCCGGCGGGCCGGGCATCTCGTGGGGCCGGCCGACGCGACCGCTCTCGTCGAGCTCGAGTACCGCGGAGCCCACCACCCCTACCGTCGGGGACGAACGGATGCGCGCGAGCTCGCGCTCGAGCCGCCGCGGCAGCGCGACGTCGTCGGCGTCGAGCCGCGCCACGTACGTCCCGCCGGCCTCGTCGAGCGCGCGGTTCAGCGAGGCGCCGAGCCCGAGCCGGGCGTCGTTGCGCAGCACCCGGATCCGCTTGTCCGTGATCGCGTCGAGAATCTCGGGCGTCGCGTCGGTCGACGCGTCGTCGACGACCAGCACCTCGACGTCCGAGACCGTCTGCCCGAGCACGCTCTCGAGCGCGCTCCGGAGGTACCTCTCACCGTCGCGTACGGCGAGGACCACGGTGACGAGTGGTGCGATCACGGACGTCCCGTAGCCTACGGCCCGTGTCGCGCGAGCCCCCGTCGTTCGACCTCGTCGTCGCGACGGTGGGCAGGACGGCTCCGCTCGGGCGCCTTCTCGACTCGCTCGACCAGCAGGACGACGCGCGCGTACGGGCGATCGTCGTCGACCAGAACTCGGACGGGCGTGTGGCGGAGGTCCTTGCAGGTCGCAGCCTCGAGCTCGTCCACCTGCGGTCGCCGCGCGGGCTCTCGCGAGCGAGGAACGTCGGGCTACGTGAGGTGTCGGCCGAGCTCGTCGGGTTCCCGGACGACGACTGCGTCTATCCCCCTGGTCTCCTCCGGTTGCTCGTCGAGCGCTTCGCGGGCGATCTTCCGCTCGACGGGCTGACCGGACGCACGGAGGACGAGGAGGGACGCTCGTCCGCCTCGTGGAAGCGCGATACGGCGTTTCTCACCGCCGACAACCTCTGGAATCGGGCCAACGCCGCCACGATGTTCCTGCGGCGCGAGCTCGTCGAGCGCGTCGGAGGCTTCGACGAGCGTCTCGGGCTCGGATCCGGAGAGCCGTGGTCGTCCGGTGAGGAGACCGACTACCTCATCCGTGCAGTTGCCGCGGGTGCCCGGATCGCGTACGACCCGACGTTCGTCGTCCTCCACGACGTGCGCGAGGACGACGCCGCCATCGGCCTCCGCGACGGCGCGAGCGTCGGCTACCTCCTGCGCAAGCACCGTTATCCCCCGCGCACGGTGGGACGCATGCTCGTACGACCCGTCGGAGGCGCGGCGCTCGCTCTCGCGCGCCTCGACGTCGCCCGTGCGCGGTATTACGCCGCCACGCTACGTGGCCGGATCCGCGGCTACCGGGGCGCGAGACGCTCGAACAGCTCGGCGTGACGGTCGAGCCACGGCTCGAGCGAGAAGCGCTCGACGGCCCGGGCGCGTGCCGCCGCCCCGTAGTCCCGTAGGTTCCCGAGGACGCGCGTCACCGCGTCTGCAAAGGCCTCTGCGCCGGGCGGCTCGTCCCGCTCGAACCCGTCCGGATGGGGCACGCCGACGCCCGCGTCCTCGCCGACGAGCTCGGGCACTCCACCGCTCCGGGCATAGACGATGGGGAGCCCCGTCGCCATCGCCTCGAGGACGACGCTCGGGCACGGGTCGTTCACCTTCGTGTGCAGGAGCAGGTGCGCCCGACGGAAGATCGCCGGTGCGTCCGTCTGCGAGTAGCGCCCGATCGCGTGCACGCGGCCCTCGAGCCCGAGGCGCGATACCGCCGATTCGATGGGCGCGACGACGTGACCCGTGACGAGAAGCCGCGCGCCCGGCTGCGAGGGGACGAGCACGGCGAGCGTCTCGAGCGCGAGCTCGAGCCGGTAGGCCTGGGTCTGGTCGCCTCCGAGCAGGAGGACGGGTCCGTCGGGGGCCGGCTGCTCTACCGGCATGAAGCGGGAGACGTCGACGGCGTTGTAGAGGATCTCCCACGGGCCCGCGCACGCGCCCACCCATTCGTCGGCTGCCCGCTTGCAGAACTCGCTCTGGTACAGCACGTGGTCGGCGGCAGCGAGGAGCGCTCGCAGCGGCCGGTTGACCGCCTCCGTGTCGGCTCCGGCCCAGCCCGGATACCCGACCCCGTCCTGGTTGACGACGAGCGGGATCCGCCTCCGGCGCAGGTAGCGGAGGAGCGGCCCCAGATCGCGCGGCACCCAGTTGGAGCCGAGGTACGCGATCGAGAAGTCGTCAGGGCGGTTCGGAAACCGCGCCGCCAGGCGCTGGATCTTCGCCGAGCCTCCGGCGACCGGATCGCCCGGCTCCGGCACGCGATCGTGGCCGTAGAAGACCCGCACGCCGGGCGCGCGATGACGTGTCCCGCGGGAGAGGAGCAGGCGCGCCCACCGTGCGGCGGCACGCGCGTAGCGGCCTGCCCGCGCGGCGCTCACGTCCAATGACGTCATGCGGACGTAGCTGGCAGCTCGACGAACCCGGTGAGGAGATCGCGCCAGCGCGGGCGCAGGGCGACGTACGAGTTCTCCTCGGCCGTCGCGCGGCCCGCGGCGCGAACACGGTCGAGCTCCTCTGCCGTCGCCTCGGCGACGTGCGCCGCCGCCCCGACAACGGCGTCGACGTCCCCGACGTCGGCGAGCCAGCCGTTCTCGCCGTGACGGACGAGGTCGGCAGCCTGGCCGACGCGCGTCGAGACGAGCGGCACGCCGGTCGCCATCGACTCGAGCACCGCGCGCGGGCCGCCTTCGTCCCGCGACGTGACGAGGCAGACATCGATCGCGTCGTACGCCTGGGCGACGGCGTCCACTCCCGGAAGGAGGACGTGTCGATGCGGGACCCCGAGGCGCTCGAGGCCGGCCCTGACGTAGCCGCGCGCCGGGCCCGTGAGCAGGACGAGAAGCTCGGGAACGCGCTCACGGAGCCGCTCCACCGCCGCGAGCAGCACGTCCGGGCCCTTGATCAGCTTGGGCTCGAGCCCGTCGCCCCAGCCGACGCCGTCCTTCTGGAAGGAGCCCGCGACGAAGGCCGACCCCGGCAGGTCGAGCGCGGCGCGGGCCGCCTCCACGTCCGCCGCGGACCGCAAGGCGAACGCCTCGACGTCGATGCCGATCGGGATCCGGTGCACCTTGACGGGGGCGACCCCGGTCTCGACGACGAGCTCCTCCATGACCCGATTCGTCACCTGCACGCGATCGAGGTCCTCGTGGCGGCGACGCAGGGTCGCGAAGCACGCGTCGAACTCCGGCATCCCGGGCGTGCCGGGGCGGCCGTGGAAGTACGAGACGCCGAGACGGTTCCCGCGCTTCTCGAAGTCGCCGAGGAGCAGCCTGAATTGGCTCAGGTGGAATACGGACTGGTCCGCGACCGCGCCCGCCCACCCGTCGGGACCGAGCCGAACGCCGAGGCTCGCCGCGGTTCGCTCGAGCTGACGCGCCTCGTACTCGAGCACCCAGCCCTCGGCGTCGAAGGCGACGAAGAGCCGGGAATGTCGCTCCCAGCCTCGTGTCCTCACCCCGACGGCCGCGCGCCGGAGCGGTCGAACGGCGGGTGCGAGCACGCGGCGGGCGCTTCCCGCGATCGCGAGGGTCACTCGACGGCGACGCCCGTCTGCTCGAGCTCCGCACGCAGGCGCTCGAGGTCGCTGTCGACGAGGAGGTTCACGAGCTCGTCGAAGTCGACCGTCGGGGACCAGCCGAGTCGCTCCCGCGCCCTCGACGGGTCTCCCACGAGGTCGTGCAGCTCCGCCTTCCCCCGCACGAGCGAGTCGTCGATCCGGACGTGCTCCTCCCAGTCGAGCCCGGCGCGCGAGAAGGCACGGTCGACGAGCTCGCGGACGCTGTGGCTCTCCCCGCTCGCGATCACGTAGTCGTCCGGCTCCGGCTGCTGGAGCATCAGCCACATCGCGCGCACGTAGTCCCCGGCATAGCCCCAGTCCCGCCGCGCGTCGAGGTCGCCGAGCGAGACGTCGCGCTCGAGCCCGAGGCTGATCGCGGCAGCGGCGTGTGAGACCTTCCGCGTCACGAAGTCGAGCGGCCGCCGCGGGGACTCGTGGTTGTAGAGGATCCCGGACGAGGCGTGCAGGCCGTAGCGACGCCGGTAGCTGCGGGTGATGAAGTGCGCGTACGCCTTCGCGACACCGTACGGCGTGACGGGGGCGAGAGGAGTCTCCTCGTGCTGCGGAACTTCGCGCGGCTCTCCGAAGATCTCGCTCGACGAGGCCTGGTAGAAGCGGATGCCGGAGTCGACGCGCCTGATCGCCTCGAGCAGGGCGGTACAGCCGACGGCCGCGAACTCCGCCGTGAGCACCGGCTGTCTCCACGACATCGGCACGAACGAGGGCGCCGCGAGGTTGTAGACCTCGTCCGGCCGCGATGCGGTCAGCACGTCGACGAGCGAGAGCTCGTCGAGCACGTCCGCCTGGGAGAGCTCGAGCTCGTCCCGAATCTCGACGAGGTTCGCGAACCGCGTCGAGGCGGGCTGGCGGACGACACCGAAGACCTCGTAGCCCTCTGTGAGCAGGAGCTCGGCGAGGAGCGAGCCGTCCTGGCCGGCGATCCCGATGACGAGTGCGCGACGCGAAGCCATCCAGCGCCTGACCTTAGCGCTCGCGTCGAACGGCTCGTCCCGTAGCCGGATGCGCATCTACCATCGGCGTGGCGCATGGAGACGGAGACCACGCGAGCGCCGGTGCAGGGCTCCACACCGGCGGTCGACGAGTCGGAGCCGAGGAGCGCCGTCGGGAAGGGCGCGGGTCGCGGGCCGGTTCTCGTCCTCGCGGCGATCGTGCTCCTCGTCGCCGTGGTCTATGCAGACGCCGCGCAGCTCGTCTCGACCCCGCGCGTGCACCCCGACGAGCACATCTATGCGGGCGCCGCTGGCTCGCTCGGGGAGGGCGAAGGCCTTCGGCTCCGCGGGGAGCGCTACGAGCTCGGGCCCCTGTATCCGGCGATCCTCGCGCCGATCCTCGCCGCAGCGGGCGATCGGGAAACGGCCTATCCCCTCTACAAGGTCGCGAACGCCCTGCTCTTCGCGCTCGCAGCGTTCCCGATCTACCTCGTCGCGCGACGCCTCCTCCGTCCCTGGTGGAGCGTCGGCGTCGCTGCCTTCTCCATCGCCATCCCGTCCTCGATGTACGTCGCCCTCGTGATGACCGAGAGCGCGTCGTACCTCACGTACACGATCGCCCTCTGGGCGATCGTGCTCGCGCTCGAGCGACCGTCGACCGCCCGTCAGCTCGGCGTCCTCGCGGCCGTCGCGCTGGCGTACGCGACGCGCGCCCAGTTCGCCGTCCTCTTCGCCGCCTACGTACTGGCCCTCGTCGCCGTGTGGGTAGTGGTTCCCCGGCGCCCTCACCTCCGGACGGCGCTCCGCCGTTTGTGGCCGACGCTCGGTGCGCTCGTGCTCGGCGTGCTCGCCCTCGTCGTCCGGCCGCTCGTCACCGGGTCGTCGCCACTCGACGCGGTGGGCGCCTACGAGGTGCTGTTCCGCGGCTACGACCCGCTCGACATCGTGAAGTGGAGCGCGTACCACCTCGCCGACCTCGAGCTCTATCTCGCGGTCGTCCCCATCGCCGTCGCCCCCATCGTCCTCGTGCGTCTCTGGTCGCAGGCGAGGGCAGGCTCGCGCGTGGCCGCGTCGTTCGGCGCCACGTTCGTCGCGGTGAACGGGGGGATGCTCTTCGTGACTGCGGCGTTCGCGAGCACCGAGTTCGGCTTCGACCGGCTCCACGACCGCAACGTCTTCTACCTCGCGCCGCTCTGGCTCGTCGTGCTCGGCGTGTGGCTCGCGGATGGGCTCCCGCGCCCCCGCATCGCAACGGCGGTCGGAATCGGCCTCGGGCTGGGGCTACTCGTCGCGCTGCCGTTCCGCTACATCGCGAGCGACGTCGGCGTCGATGTCGTCCCCAGCGCGCTCTGGGCGAGGCTCCAGGAGCATCTCGCCGGCGAGGTCGTCACCGCGCGGAAGCTCATGGTCGTCCTCGTGCTCGCCCTCCTCGCGCTGGTCGCGCTGCTCCCGCGCCGGTTCTGGTGGATCCTTCCGGCCGTCCTGCTCGTCGGCTTCGCGACGACCGGGACCCTCGCCTGGCAGCGCATCGCGGATGCGGAGGAGAACGCCGTGTTCGCAGGCGGGCTCGAGCGCGACTGGGTCGACAGCCGGCTCCCGTCGGGCGCGCGCGTGACGAAGGTCTACCTCGTGAGCAGCGCCTGCCCGGCGTCGGCGCTCACCTGGCACGCGCTCTACCTCACGGAGTTCTTCAACCGCACGCTCGAGCGCGCCGACTACATCGGAGACTCGATCCCCGACGGCCTCCCGATCCGCCGCGTCGACGTGCAGCCGGAGGGCGAGCTCGCGTACGGGCCCGGCGACCCTCTCGAGGCCGAGTACGTCGTCACACAACCGGGAATCGAGCTCGTCGGTCGCAAGCTCGGCGTCGGGACCGCGGCAAGCCTCGTCCTGTGGAGAACGGGCGGCCCCGTTCGGATCGTCGGAGCGAGCTCGGACGCCGACGTCAGGACGCGCGATTGCGCCTGAGCAGCGAGCGGAGATCTCCGATCCGCTCGTTTCGCTCCGCGGCTGCCCGGATCGCCGGCAGCGCCGCGTCGACGGCCGCGATCCACCCGTCGTCGAGTCCTCACCCGCCGCAACCGCGGGATAGCCGAGAACGGTGCGGTCGCGCGTCGTCCAAACAGAGCACGAGTCCGCGGCCTCCACGTCGAGTAGCCACGGCGTGAACGGCACGACGGAGGCGTTGGCCCGCCCCAGGCCGAGTGCTGCCCGTCCATGCCGGCCGAGGTGCTCGTCGACGAGTGCGAGCGCCGCCGGTAGCCTCGCTCCCGAACGCAGCGACGAACCGCGGGTCACGGAGGAGGAGCTTCGTCACCCATGCCGACCAGAGACGCCGCACCGGCTCGCGCACGACCGTGAACCGAAGCCACTCGTCCGAGCGCAGGATCTCCTCGAGCTCGCGAGGGCCTCTCCCGACCAGCCGACGGCCGTCGCCCCAGCGCGTGAGGTCGTGGACCGTCAGCGCGCGGGTGACCTCGAGCTTCGACGACTCGTGGAACTGCTGGGCCGCGAGCCCTTCCGACTCCGCGAGGGCCCAGAGACCGCGGTGCTCCCGGAGCGCGGGACGGGCACGTAGAGCACCTTCACCGTGTCGAGCGCGACGGCGTTCTGGAGGACGTGCGCGGGGACCCGCGGCGGGGCCACGCGCTCAGCCGGACGGGCCGGCGACCCGACGCAGGTAGCCGCTCGGGTTGAACGTGACGAGGAACTTCTCGCGCTCGCGGTCGATCTCGAACTCGTCCGTGCGGGAGAGGAAGGCCTGCACCGCCTCGAGAGGCCCCGGCAGCAGGTCCTTGCGGATCTGTCCGATGTTCGAGTCCTCCGCGATCAGGTAGCAGCCCACCGGGACGAGCGGCGCGTACGCATCGAGCTCGGCCTCGACGTGAGCCTGCGAATGGTCGGAGTCGAGCACGACGAGGATCGGCCTCCCGGCCGCACGCTCCCGGACCTCGGCGACCACGCCGGGATCGGTCGACGACCGTCCTGCCAGGTACGTGATCCGCGGGTGGACGGGGTAGTCGTCACGCGCTGGCTCGATGTCGATCGAGACGACCTCACCCGTCCCGAGGAGGTCGCACACGGATGCGAGGAAGAGCGCGCTCCCGCCGCGGTACGTCCCCGTCTCGACGACGAACGCGGGTCGGGTCTCGACCATGATCTCCTGGTAGACCCAGAGGTCGAGCGGGTTCTTCAGCGCCTGGGTCCCGAGCCAGGTCGCCTTCGTCCAGGCGTCCGACTCGTAGAAGACGTCGTGCGCGCGGGAGACCGCCGCCAGGTCGAGTCGGCGGCTCAGCCGAAACCGCGCAGCCCGCACCCCTCGGCCAAGGTAGTTCTCCACGGCCGCGCGATTCTAGGCGCGTCGCTCCGGCCAGATGGTTGATGCCACGAGATCGCCGTCTCCGGAGCGTGAGCTGGCCGCCCCTGGGCGCGACGGGAGAGCGGCGGCGATGCTGGACGCCTCGGTGCCGCTCTCCCGTCGCGAAGCGCACGCCCGACGCCAGGCCGCTGCGCGGCCTGCGTCCGGGCGGAAGCGGCCCGGACGCGCCAGATCGCGCATCCGGACGCGCGAGGTCGTGGCATCAACCATCTAGGCCGAGGAGCGCGAGGTAGGCGTCGGCGACGTCCGCGAGCGCCGGCACGCGGATGGCACGACGCCGCTCCTCGAGCTCTCCGAGCAGCCGCGCGAGGACGTCGGGCACCTCTGCGTCCGCGTGGAACGGCAATCCGCCGTCGCCCACGAGCTCGGGATGGCCCCCGCTGTCGCGGTACACCGCAGGCAATCCGCAGGCGAGCGCCTCGAGGAGCGCGTTCGAGCAGGGATCGTCACGACTCGGCGCGAGGTAGACATCCTGCTCGCGGAGAAGCCTCGCGACCCCTTCCGTGGGGACCGGGCCGACGACGCGGGTGCGCTCGAAACGCGCGGGCGCGCGCCCGACGAACGTCAGCTCGTAGCGGTCGAAGTCGAGGTTCCGGTCGAGCCACGCGAGGGTGTCCGCCCCCTTGCGCTCGTTGTCGGACCAGCTCGTCGCGACGACCCGCGTCTTCCTCCCGTCGAGCGATGGTCGCTCGGGCGGCGGATGGAAGATCGCCGGGTCGACGGTGTTGTGCACGACGTGCGGCTCTCGCAGCTCGAATCCGAGCTCGCGGTGCTTCTCGAGGCTGTAGCGCGACTGCAGGATCGTCGCGTCGGCGAGCTCGGAGTTCACGGCGGTGATGGTGCGATCCGTGCCGTCGTCGAAGCCGCGGTACACGCCGATCGGACCGTCCACCCGGTGCACCATGCGTCGTCCGGGTCCGGCGAAGCGGCGGAGCCGCGCGGCGTCGAAGTTGAAGGAGTTGAAGAGGCACGCGGGCGTCCCGGCGGAGAGACGGTTCACCTCGACGCGGAGGCCGCGACGCTCGAGCTCGCCGACGAGCGCACGCAGGAACTGGTGGCCGCCACCCGAGGGTGAGGCGGCGAACTCGTGGAAGAGCGCGAGATCTGCGCGGCCGCGGCGCGACGCCAGAAAGTCGACCTCGGTCCGCGCGCGACGGGCGAGTCGCGGTCCGGCACGACGAGCGGCGCGTGGGGCGGCGCGGGCATCCACGGGCTGACAAGCTAGTCGATCGAATGCCGCCGCCCCGCCGCTTCGCTGGCGTGCTCGCCGACCGCCGTTTGCCGGCCCGCACACGCGCCGGGCTCCTCGCGGCAGAGGCACGGCGGCGGCTCCGCCCGCGGACGACGTACCGCTTGCCGTACGCGGGGGGCTCGCTCTTCCTCTCGCACGACGACTACGAGATCGACTGGGAGACGCTCAAGAACGCACTCGTCGACGAGCCGTACCTGACGGACTACCGAGGAGCGCTCGTCCTCGACATCGGGGCCCACAAGGGGTACTTCGGTGCATATGCGCTCGCAGGTGGGGCTCAGGCGGTCGTCTCGTACGAGCCGGAGGACGCGAATGCCGATCTGCTCGAGCGGAGCGCGGCGACGTTCGCCGGCCGCTGGGACGTCGTGAGAGCGGCCGTGAGCGCGAAGGCAGGCGAGGCCGAGCTCCACGTGATGCGAGCGTCCTGGGGGCACGCCCTCCACCCGCCGGACGCCTGGGCGGAGTACGAGACCGGGCTCGAGCGCGTTTCCGTGCTCGCGATGGGCGACGTGCTCCGAGACGCGACGTCACGGGGCGGGAGGCTCGTCGTCAAGATCAACACCGAGGGTGAGGAGTGCCCGACGGTGCTCGACACGCCTGCCGAGGCCTGGGAGGCCGTCGACGAGCTCCTCGTCGAGACGCATCCCTGGGCCGGATGCGGCGCGGATCAGCTCGCCGCGCACCTCGAGCCGTCCGGGCTCACGAGGATCGAGAGCCGCCACGAGCGGATGCTGCAGCTGCGGCGAGAAGCTCCTCGATCCGGCCCACGTAGCGCACCCACGTGAGGTCGCGCTCCACCGCCCGTCGGGCGCTCGTCCCGAGCGCGCGCGCGTGGAGATCGTCACGGAGGACGTCTCCCACGGACTTGGCGAAGCCCGGCGTGTCCCCCGGCTCGACGAGCCTGCAGTTCTCCCCGTCGACGAGCCCGTAGCCGCGCGCGATCGCGCGCGTGCGGCTCACCACGACGGGCTTCCCGAGGGCCATCGCCTGCAACAGGACCGTCGTCGCGCCGGAGTACGTGTTCTCGCGCACCGGCAGCGCCACCAAGCGCGCCTCCTCGAGCCGCCGCTTCATCGCTGCGAAGGGGATGTCGACCTCGACGGCGACGTTCTCGGGGACGTCGCCGAGCATGCGCGCGGCGTCGTGGCCGACGACGAGCGTGAAGCTCACGGCCGGAAGCGCACGCGCCACGTCGAGCACCAGCGGAAGGTCGCGGTGCGGGTCGGCGCCGACGGAGACGACGTCACGGGTCGGCGGCTCGGCGACCGGCCGGAAGGTCTCGGTGTCGACGCCGAACGGCACGAACGAGACCTCCGTCGAGCGTCCGTGCTCGTCGAGCCAGGCTGTGAGATCAGCCACCTCGCGTTCGCTGTACGCCAGGATCGAGACGCACCGTCCGAGCGCCTCCGCGTACGCGGCTCGCACTCGCTTGGAGCGGAGTTGCACGAGCCGCTCGGGGAGGCCGATCGCCGCGTACACGAGCGGTACCCGCAGGAGCCCTGCCCGACCGACGAGCACGAGCGGAAGGCCAACCGTGTCGACGGTCGAGAACACGACGTCCGCGCGATTCGCGGCGCGGAGCGAGGCGAGCACGGTCGCGAAGTCCCCGCCGTACCCGCCCGCCCGCTCGACCGCCCGCTTCGCGGAGCTGCCGAGCATTCGTGCCCACCACGGCGGCGATGGCCGCTCGAGGTTGTGCCGGGTCTCGTGCCCCTGCGCGCGGAGCTCGTCGAGCCCGAAGAGCAAGTAGCGCTCGGGCGAGCCGAGATCGGCCTCGAGGGCTCGCCTGCGTTGCGCGGAGTCCCGGAAGGCATAGAAGACGCTCCTCATTGCCGGCGGGTAGCGTAAGGGCGGCCATGCACCGCCGGACGACGACGTTCGCACGCCGCCTGAACCGCGTGCTCCCGGACCGCGCCGATCCGATCGCGAAGGCGCTCGAGCGCCGCGGGATCCGCGCGACGTACGAGCTGCACGATCGCGCGTTGTCGAACAGGCGCAGCCGCGGTCTCTTCGCAGACGCGCGCCCCGAGCTGGACGACGTCCAGGCCAGGATCGTCGCGGACGTCGAGCATCAGGGCTACTCGCTGCTCACGTTCAGCGAGCTGTTCCCCGAGGAGACTCGCTGGCAGGAGCTCGAGGCGATGCGCGACCGGTTCGTCGCCGAGACGGAGGCGGACCTCGCGAAGGGCGGAGAGCAGGTGCGCGTGCGCGAGGGCAAGGAGTTCGTCGTGCGCCTCCACAGCTACGGCGTGACGCTCGGGCTCGACGACCCCTGGTTCGCGGCCTGCGCCTCGCGCCGCATGCTCGACGTCGCGAACGCATACGTGCACATGTGGTCGAAGCTCGAGTACGTCGACGTCTGGTACTCGGTCCCGCAGGCGCCCGACGCGGCGAGGATCTCCTCCCAGCTCTGGCACCGGGACTACAACGACAAGCACCTGCTGAAGGCGTTCCTCTACCTCGTCGACGTCGACGAGAGCATGGGGCCGTTCCAGTACGTCGCGGGCAGCCAGCCGGGCGGGCCGTACGCCGGCGCGTGGCCCTGGAAGCCGCTCGGCCAGAACTACCCGTCGGAGGGCGAGCTCGAGCAGCGCGTACCCGAGTCTGCGATGCAGACGTTCGTAGGGCCGAAAGCGACGCTCGTCTTCTGCAACACGTCCGGCTTCCACCGTGGCGGCTTCTCGACAACGGCCCCGCGCATCCTCGCCACGGCGACGTACTCGTCGCCCGCCTCGCTCGCGTCGCTGACGGAGCGGAGCTACTCGTTCGCGGGCGAGCTCGACGAGCTCGACCCGGTCGCGCGCTTCGCTCTCAGCTGAGCCATCGCGCACAAGAGGAGCTCGCCCCGACACCTTGCCGCGGAGTACACGCACCATGGCGCTCGATCCACGTCGCCGGCAACTGCGCCGTCGGGCGCGAGGCGGACGCCTTGCGCGACCCGACGAGCTCCAGAGTCCTTCCGACCTTGTACGGTTCGCGTGTCGTCAAACGACGTTAGGAGACATCGGTGTCTCGGCACGTCCGACCCGGGCGGACCCGTGTTCGACCCGCTGCGGCGCTCGTTGCGGCCGCGTTCGTGCTGACGGCAGCCACGCCGGGGTGCGGAACGTCGGATGAGCCTGAGCCTCCCGTCAGCGCCGGCGATACGCAGGCCTGGTGCGCGCTCGTGATCAAGATCAACACAGAGTCCGGCAGGATGAGGAACAAGCGCTACCTGTCCGAGGGAGTGGTTCCGCCAAGCTCCTGGAAGGCGCTCGTCGACGCCGTCGTCGCCGACAGCGATCACCTCCTCGCTGTGACGCCGAGCGCCATCAAGGGCGCGGAGACTCGCGGGCTCGATTGGTTCGCTCGCGCAAAGGCGAACAACTACGAGAGATCGACGCCGTTTGGATCGTTCACGATCGCCGACCGCGAGCAAGTCACCGATTTCCAGAAGACGAACTGCGGCATTCGGTTCAGTAACTGAGCCGCGCCTCGTACTCCGCGCGTGGGTGGGGCGACTGCCGCCCCGGCTAGCCTCCGCGCGACGGAGGACTACGCGTACTCGCCGTCGACCATGGGTCCGCGAAGTCGCTCGAGCTCCGTGTCGACGAGGAGATGGATGAGCTCCTCGAACGTCAGCGAAGGTCTCCAGCCAAGCAGCTCGCGAGCCTTCGACGAATCGCCGACCAGGTCGACCACCTCGGGCTCGCCCCGTACGAGAGAGGCGTCGCAACGAACGAATCTCCGCCAGTCGAGACCAACCCGCTGGAACGCACAGGCAACCAGCTCCTCGACGGAGTGTGTGACGCCGGTCGCAATGACGAAGTCTTCGGGCTCCGGGTGCTGGAGCATCCGCCACATGGCATGGACGTAATCCCGCGCGTAGCCCCAGTCTCTGCTCGGATACAAGTCCCCCAACATGAGTTCGCTTTCGAGCCCGAGCGCGATCGCGGCCGCACCATGAGCGACTTTCCTGGGGAGGAACGCGAGAGGTCGTCGCTCGGACTCGTGGTTGTAGAGAATCCCGGAGCAGGCGAACAACCCATACCGCCGGCGATAGCTCTGAACGAGTACGAAGCCGAACGCCTTTGCCGCTCCGTACGGAGTGAGTGGACTCAGCCGAGTCTGCTCGGTCTGCGGTGCCTCATCGGGCAGCCCGAAGATCTCGCTCGACGACGCGTGGAAGTACCGGATGGTCGGATCGACCCGTCGTATGGCCTCGAGGAGCACGGTCACGGTCACGGTGCCTACCTCGGCCGTCAGAACGGGTTCGTCCCACGAGGCCGGAGCGAACGAAACGGAGGCGAGGTTGTAGATCTCGTGCGGACGGAGCCGCTCGAGCAGTCCTATGACCGCAGTTTCCTGAACGACGTCGGCCTCGTACAACGTGACTTGATCCTTGATGCCATCAAGGTTGGAGTACGTTCGGGCCCCACGGACGACCCCGCAAACCTCATACCCCTCGTCGAGCAGCAACTCGGCCAGGAGCGAGCCGTCCTGGCCGCCGATGCCCGTGATGAGCGCCCGTCGACCCACGCCGGACGTCTATCACGAAGCCCTACGAACGGCCCGACCTCTCCCGCGCCGACCCTCCAGGTAACGTGCGCGCGGCCGTTGGTTTCGATGCCTTCCGTGCGGTGAGGACCGTGGGCTCGCCTGAGTCGCCGATCGCGGATTGGTCAGCGACGCGCGCGCGGGCAGAGCCACTGATTTCGTACGCGCAGAACAACGAAGACGTCCGGCTCTGCCGTGTCTTCTGCGACGTCGAGAGCGGCTTCTACGTCGATATCGGTGCCGGCGACCCGACGGAAGGCTCTGTATCGCGGCTGTTCTACGATCGCGGTTGGTCTGGAGTCAACGTCGAGCCGAGCCCGGTGTTCAAGCTATTGCAAGAGGCTCGCCCGCGCGACGTCAACATCCGAGCTGCGGTGAGCGAGATCGAGGGCGACGCCGTGCCGTTCTTCGTGACGTACCCCGACCTCGGCTTGTCCACGCTCGACCCTACGGCTCATGCACACGTCCCGGACGCGATCGAGAGATTCGAGCAGATCTCCGTGCCGCAACATCGGCTCGACACGATCCTGCGCGAGCACACCGCCGGTCGCACGATCCACTTTCTGAAGATCGACGTGGAGGGGGCCGAGCGGCAGGTCCTCGCCTCCTCGGACTGGTCGGAGTACAGGCCGATCGTGGTCGTCGTCGAGGCCGTCAAGTCCTGGTCCGCATCGCCGACGCACGAGGACTGGGAAGAGATCCTCGTGACCGCCGGCTATGACCTGGCTGCATTCGACGGAGTCAACCGCTTCTATCTCGAACGCTCCCACGATCATCTCGCGGACGCCCTGGCATATCCCATCTCGGCGCTTGATCGGTTCGAACCCGCCGCGCTGCGCAGAAGCAGAAGCGAAGCGAGCGACTTACGGTCCGAGCTCGCGGACGCAGGCAGCGAACAGGACCGGCTGGTCGACGAGAACGAACGGCTCGAGGCCGAGCGACGCGACCTGGAAGCGCAGATCGCGACCTTGCACGACGTGCAACGCAGCCTGGGGAGCGAGAACGAGCAGCTCCGCACTGGTCTCGGAGAGCTTTATGGATCACGCACCTGGCGCGCCGGCCGAGTCGTGGCACGAGCGGCCTGGCCTGCTGTCGCGATCGGCCGGCGACTCCGCGGCACGCGTCGTCGCCAACGAAGGCGCCTCACGCCCGAGCGTGCGTATGCACAGGCGACGGCGAAGGGTCGACCCTGGCACTTCCCTCGGCCGGGCGGTGCGCATGCGCCGACGACGACGGAGCTGCGCGGCCTCATTCGCGCCCTCGGGAAAGAACACCGACGCATCGATGTCAGGAGTGCTTCGCACCTTGCTGACGCGATCGATCGAACAAACTGGGCTGACGAAAACTCGCTGTTCGAGAAGCGACTCTCGTGGGAACAGCGCCAGGCGATCGTCGAGGCCGACGCGCTCACTCGCCTTGTCGCCGCAGGGGTTCGAAGCGCTGCTCCATCGACACGGGGCCGAATCGGCCCCACCGAGCAATCGCGCCTCGTCGTCGACGCACGCTGCTTGCAGGATCCCGCCTACAGGCCGCGCGGTGTGGGTCTTCACGCGGAGGCCGTTCTCCGAGCACTGCAGATGTCGGGGCGTTTCCACCTCACGCTCCTCACGAGCGCAGAGCTACCGGAGCTCGAAGAGGCGATCGCGACGCTCGCCGACCGCGTGGTCGCGGCGCCGTACCCGACTCAGGCTTCGGACGTGGCGCTCTTCGTCGAGCTCTCCCCGATGACCGCGAGCATTGCCCCGGCGACTCCGTATCTGCTCTCGGAAACGTGCCGTACCGCGGCGATCGTCTACGACTTCATCCCGACCGACTACCCAGCCGCCTACCTGGGGTCGCCGACGGCCATGCTCGCGAACCGCATCAGGATCGAGGCACTTCGACATTACGACCTCCTCCTGCCGATCTCGCAGGCAACCGCAGCCGCAGGTCGACGTATCCTCGGCCCGGCTGGCGTCGCTGTAACCGGCGTAGCCGATCCGCTTCGAGGAGCAGTACCTAGGAGGCCTCGGGTGAACGAGCCCTTCGTGCTCGTTCCAGCGGGAGGCGACGCACGAAAGAACTGCGCCGCCGCAGTTACGGCTCTCGCGAGCTATCAGGCTCGCGGGCGGCCCCCGCTGCGCATTGTCGTCGCGGGCAACGTCACCCCCTCTCAGGCGTCGGCGCTTCACGACCTCGCTCGTGAGACGGGTCTCGGTGAAGGAACCGTCGACATGCTGTACGACACGGACGCCGACGAGCTGGTCGGGCTCTACGAGAGCGCCGAGCTCGTCTTCGTCGGATCACTTGCGGAGGGCTTTTCGATTCCGGTCGCCGAAGCACTTCTGCGCGGCACCCCCGTCGTTGCGTCGGACGTACCGGCACACCGCGAGTTGGTTGGAGCAGGTCCGTGGCTCAGTCCTCCGCGCAGCATCGAGAAGTTCGCAGATGCCTTGGAGCACGTGCTGTCTCGTCCCGAGCAGATCCTCGAGAGCCAGCGCGGCGCACTCGGTGACGCGGCTGACCCGAACGCCGTGGCGGAGCGCGTCACCACTGCCGTGACGCGCCTGCTCGCGGGCGATCGGAGCAGGCGGGTTGCACCAGGACGTCAGGATCACCGCCCCCGAATCGCAGTCCTCGCGCCATACCCGCCGCAGCGCTCCGGCGTGGCCGACTACACGGCCTTCACGTTTCGCCAGGTCGCGGTTCACGCGGCCGTGGACGTGTACTCGAGCGCGCCGAACATGGACTCACCGATTCGGATTCACCCGCTGTCGAGTGCACCGTTCCTCGACGAGCGCGTGGACGCCGTCGTGAGCGTCGTCGGCAACAGCCATTTCCACTTCCCGATACTCGACCTCCTCGGGTCCTTCGGCGGCGCGTGCATCGCGCACGACGACCGGATGGTCGAGGCGTATGGCTGGGACCGAGGGGACGCATGGCTGGCGGAGTTCGTCTCGCGGCGCGGCAGGGCCGTCGGTGCCGGCGAACTCGCCGACGTTCTGTTCGATCTCGACCGGCTGCCCTCGATCGGGTACGACGTCATCGCCGAACAGGCGACGCCTTTGATCGTGCACAGCAACGCTCTCGCCCGCCGGATCGAACGGGAGACCGATGTGAAGCCTGTCGTTCTCCCATTCGTCCCGTACAACATTCCCGGAAGCGAGAGGATCGACGATGCGAGCCGGTCTCGTGCGCGACACGACCTCGGGTTCGCCGAAGACGAGTTCCACCTCGGTACGTTTGGGATCGTCGATCGCAGGACGAAGGGTGCCGACCTTGTCATCGGCGCTCTGGCGTGGCTGCGCAGCTGGGGCATTCCCGCGCAGCTGCACGTCATCGGTAGTGCCCCGTCCGGTGAGAGAGAGGCTCTCGACGGGATGGCGGACGAGCTCGAAGTCAGCGGATCGGTGACGTTCCACGGACGAGTCTCTCGTGCGGAGCTGGAGCGATTCCTCCTCGCGGTCGATGTCGCAGTTCAACTTCGGACGAGCGGCATGCTCTCCCTCAGCGGCAGCGTCACAGACTGCTTCGCCTACGCCGTACCCACCGTCACGACGATCGACATGGCAGTGGAGCTCGATGCTCCTCTCTCGTACACGAGGACCGTCGAACCGACCACGAGCTCACTCCTGGTTGCCGAGGCGATCGAGCCGCTGCTCCATGCCCGACGCGAGCTTGCTGGGACGATCGACGACGAACGCCAGGACTATCTCGAGCGCCGATCGGTCGAGTCGTACGCGCACGCCCTCCTGAGTGCGCTCGGGATGAATGAGTCATGAAAGGACGCATGCGCCTCCTCGTGGACGTGTCGCAATACGTCAGCTGGCCGGCGACGTCGGGCGTACAGCGCGTGATCGGGCGACTCGCCCGGGGGTGGCCGGATGCGCGCGTCGAGGCTCGGTACGGGTACCTCGAAGGGAAGCGGTATGTCACGGGGGAACTTCGTGCTCTCGGCTCGCTGATCGAGTCGACGTTCGAGAGTTCGACCAGACGCGGCGAAGACATCCGTGGCGCGGCCGCGCAGATGCACGCATCTCTCCGCGATCATGCCGATGGATCGGTCGACACGTCCGCTGTCGAAGAGCACTTCGACGGCTATTTGCTCCCCGAGCCGACGCTTCGCAGCGATAGCCTCGACGTGGCCGCTGGGCTGGTCCGAACGGCGCCGCGGAAGGTGTACTTCCTGTACTTCGATGCGCTACCCCTGACGCGTCCCGCCGTCTACCCACGACGTGCGGATGACCTGCTGCGTGTGAGCCGCTACCACCTCGTGGTCGCGAGAGGCGAGAACGTCGCGTTCATCTCGGACGCGAGCAAGCGCGAGTTCGAACGAAGACTCGCGCGCCGGACGATCGCGAACGCCATCGTCGCGAGCCCAGGCGCTGACACCGTCGCCCTCGGTCGACGAAGTCCCTCGAGCGTGCAAACGACATTCGTGATCGTCGGCACCGTGGAGCCTCGGAAAGGTCATCGGGTGGTGCTCGAGGCCTTCGAGCGCATGTGGTCGGACGGGCGCGACTACAAGCTCTCGGTCCTCGGAAC
>JBKOYF010000070.1:0-18068 GCA_046725305.1 Actinomycetota bacterium | reverse complement strand
CTCGCGGGCGAGTCCGAACGGGCCGTGCTGATCGGTGGCCACATCGACTCGGTGCCGAACGGCGGCTGGCTGGACGGTGCGCTCAACGTCGTGGCCGGCGCAGAGGTGCTCCGACGCGTGGCGGAGGACGGCACGCCACCGGTGACCGTTCGGCTCGTCAACTGGGCCGACGAGGAGGGGGCACGCTTCGGGAGGAGCCTCTTCGGCTCGAGCGCCGCCGCGGGGTCGATGAACGACCAGGACGAGCTCCGTCGGCTCACCGATCGCGACGGAATCGCCCTTCCGGATGCGCTCGCCGTGCACGGCGTCGACCTCGACTCCGCCCTCGATGCGCGAAGCGAGCTCGCCTCCGCCGCCGCCTACCTCGAGCTGCACATCGAGCAGGGGCCCGTCCTCGAGTCGCTCGGTCTTCCCCTCGGCGTCGTCCTCGGCACGTTCGGCGTCGAGCGCCACCGGATCATCTGGCGCGGACAGGCCGCGCATGCGGGCTCGACGCCGATGGATCAGCGCCGCGACGCACTCGCCGGCGCGGCGAAGCTCGCACTCGAGATCCGCGAGATCGCCGCTCGCGTGGGCGACGGCGCCGTGTGCACTTCGGGCGGCGTGGTGTGCAGTCCGGGGATCGTCACATCCGTCGTCGAGACCGCCGAGCAGCTGCTCGACCAGCGGCACCTCGACGCCGCGAAGCTCGCCTCGCTGCTCGACCAGGCGCAGGCCGCGAGCGAGCACTTCGCGGCCCAGGAGATGATCGACGTCGAATGGGAGAAGATCTGGTCGATCGAGCCCATCCTCTTCGACGAGACGCTCCTCGGATTCTGCGAGGAGGCGGTCGTCGACGTCGCCGGCACGACGCACCGGCTCCCTTCAGGTCCGCTGCACGACGCCGCAGAGGTCGCGCGTGCCGGCGTCCCCACCGTGATGATGTTCGTCCAGAGCCTTCGAGGCCTCTCGCACACGAAGCTCGAGGACACGCGGAAGGAGCACCTCGAGCTGGCCGTCACCGCGCTCGACCGGCTCGCGTCGAAGACGATCGCCTGGGCATCAAGCGCGGACGGCGGCGGACGCTGAACTGACGAGCTCGACGCGAGGCGTCGTCGCCGGGCTCGCCGTCGGGGGGTGCCTCACGTGGAACGTCTCGAACGTCGGCGCCGTCGCCGACCCGCTTGCCGGGCACTACGACGTCTCGCTCGCGGCGATCGGGCTCCTCACGACTGCGCTCTTCGTCACGCACCTCGCGGTGCAGCTCCCCGCGGGCCGTGGGGCCGATCGCTTCGGCTCCCAGAGCGTCGCTCTCGTCGCGATCGTCGCAGCTGTCGCCGGCAACGCCATCTTGCTCGCGGGCGGCGGCTTCGAGCTCGCACTGCTCGGACGCGCGATCGTCGGAGTCGGCTCCGGCGCGGCGTTCGTCTCCGGGCTCGATCTCGTTCGAGCCGGCGGAGGCGGGCCCGCGCTGCAGGGGCTCTACGGCGGCGCCACGATGACCGGGGGAGGGCTTGCGCTGATGATCGTCCCGCCCCTCACAGACGCGACGAGCTGGCGAGCGGCGTACTGGAGCGCCGCGCTCCTCGCCGTCGCCGCCGCGATCCCAACCGTCGCGGCCTCGGGGCTACCCCGGATCGGGCACGCCGGGGAATGGGTGCTCCGCGACCGCAGACTGGTGCCGATCGGCGCGCTGCAGGCGGCGACCTTCGGGCTCGCGGTCGTCGCCGGGAACTGGGCCGTCCCTCTCCTCGAGCGGCAGGGAGCGAGCTCGACTGCGGCGGGGCTCGCGGGGGGCCTCATTCTGTTCCTCGGAATCGTCACGCGGCCCACGGGAGGCCTCCTCGCGGGACGGGTGAGCAGCCGCCGGCTCGTCGCTGTTTCTCTGGTCGGAGCGTCGGCCGGAGCGCTCCTCCTCGCGCTGAGCACGTCGTTCGCCCTGTCGACGCTCGGGTCGCTCCTCCTCGGGCTCATGGCCGGGCTGCCGTTCGCGGTGATCTTCGCCGCGGCTCAGCGTGCGCGGCCGGACGCGCCGGGAGCGGCGATCGCGCTCGTCAACGCGTGCGCGGTCCTCACGATCCTCGTCGGCACACCGCTCGCCGGGCTCGCGTTCGAGCTCCCGAGCGACGGCAGAGTCGCGTTCGCGGTGATCGCCGCGCTGGCCGCAGCCGCACTCGTCCCTCTTCGCAGAGCCGCCGTCTAGCGTCGATAATCGCGCTTTCCGAACGAGCGAAGGAGAAACCGAGATGGCTCTGAGCTTCGGCGTCACCGTCCTCCCCGACCCGCCCTACAGCCGGTTCCTCGAGCTGATCACGCATGCAGAGGCGAACGGCTTCCAGTACGGGTGGACGTACGACTCGCACGTCCTCTGGCAGGAGTCGTTCCCGCTTCTCACGCTCGCCGTGCAGGCCACGACGACCATGAAGTTCGGGCACTGCGTGACGAACCCGGGGACGCGCGAGCCGACCGTCCTCGCGAGCGGCTACGCCACGCTCCAGGACATCTCGGACGGCCGCATGGTTATGGGCATCGGACGCGGTGACTCCGCGCGGCGGTACATCGGGCAGAAGCCCGTGCGCGTCGCGGAGTTCGAGCGGCGCTGCCGGATGATCAAGGACTTCATGAACGGCCGTGAGGTCGACTGGAACGAGAAGGAGCTCAAGCTGGCCTGGGTGCGCCCGGAGCTCCCGGAGATCCCCATGTGGGTCGCCGGCTACGGGCCGAAGGCGCTGGCCGTTGCGGGCCGCGTCGGAGACGGCGTCATCATCCAGCTCGCCGACCCCGTGATCATCGAGTGGATCATGGCCACGGCGCGCGAGGCCGCCGCCGAGGCCGGCCGCGATCCCTCGGAGCTCAAGTGCATCGTCTGCGCGCCGAGCCACATCACCGACGACATCGCCGACGCGCGGGACCAGGTCCGCTGGTTCCCGGCGATGGTCTCGAACCACGTCATGGACCTCATCGCGCGCTACGGGTACGAGTCCGAGATCCCGCACGAGCTCACGGAGTACGTCCGGGTCCGCAAGTTCTACGACTACGACGAGCACTCCCGCGTCGGCGCGAAGCACGGCGAGTTCGTCACCGACGAGATCTGCGACCGCTTCTGCGTCCTCGGGAACGCCGAGCAGGCGACGGCGAAGCTGAAGGAGCTCGAGGCGGTCGGCGTCGACCAGTTCAACATCTACCTCATGACCCACGGCCAGGAGGAAGACCTCGCCGCCTACGGGCGCGACATCATCCCCCAGTTCGCACAGGAGGGCGTCGGACCCTGACAGACGATCTCGGAGCGCAGATCCTCTCGACCTGGGAGCGCATGGCTCCAGGCTGGGAGAGGCGGCGCGAGACGACCTGGGATGCTTCCGCACACATCGGTCGCCAGCTCGTCGACGCCGTCTCGCCTCAGCCGGGGGAGACGATTCTGGAGCTCGCCGCGGGCGCTGGCGACACGGGCTTCCTCGCCGCGCCCTTGGTACGGCCGCACGGGAAGGTCATCTCGAGCGACCTCTCGCCCAAGATGATCGAGGTTGCGCGTCGTCGTGCGGCTGAGCTCGGCCTGGAAGGGGTCGAGTTTCGCGTTCTCGACGCCCAGTCGCTCGACCTCCCCGACGCGTGTGTCGACGCGGTCGTCTGTCGCTGGGGATACATGCTCATGCCCAGCCCGGCGGCCGCCCTGAAGGAGACGCGCCGTGTGCTTCGACCGAACGGCCGGCTCGCCTTCAGCGTGTGGGGCGCGCCTGCACGGAACCCCTGGGCTGCGATCGTCGGCTCGGCACTGGCCGCGGCCGGACACATGGACGCGCCGAGCGAGGGCAAGCCCGGGATCTTCACGCTTGCCGATCCGCAGCGCATCGAGGCGCTCGTCGTGGAAGCGGGCTTCGAGCCTCCGACCCTCACCGAGGTCGAGATGCTGTGGCCGTTTCCGAGCTTCGCGGACTACTGGGCGTTCATGCTCGACTACGCCGGAGCTCTGGCGATGGTGATCGACCAGCTGTCGAGCGAGCAGCAGGAGGCAGTGAAGAGATCCGTGCGCGACGCGCTGGGCGACACGGCCACGGGTGCGTTCGAGCTCGGAGGGCTGTGCCTGAACGCCTCGACGCGAGCCCTCTGAACGAACGTCAGAAGATCTTCGCCCCGAGCGCGCTCGCCACCAGCTCGACCGCGGTGAGAGCGGTCGTGTTCTCGCGGTCGAGGATGGGATTCACCTCGACGACCTCCAGAGAGCCTGCGACACCCGACTCGGCCACGAGCTCCAGGGCGAGGTGCGCCTCGCGGTACGTGAGCCCCCCGCGCACCGGGGTGCCGACCCCCGGCGCGATCTCGGGATCGAGCGCGTCCATGTCCAGGGAGACGTGGACGAAGCCGCCGCCCGTCACGCGGTCGAGCGCCTCGGAGACCGCCCGCTCCACGCCGATGCGGTCGATCTCGCTCATGGTGAACACCCGGACACCGGCCTCGCGAAGCAGCTGACGCTCCCCGTCGTCGAGCGACCGGACGCCGAGGAGAGCGACGCGGCGCGCATCCACCGCGGGCAGAGGCCAGGCGTCGCTCTCGAACCACTCGTCGGCGAGCCCGAGGGCGGCCGCGAGCGGCATGCCGTGGACGTTTCCGCTCGGGCTCGTCTCCGGGGTGTTGATATCGGAGTGCGCGTCGATCCAGAGCACGCCCCCGGCGCCGCGCACCCGAGCGAGCCCGCCGAGCGTCCCGAGAGCGACGGAGTGGTCACCGCCGAGGACGAGTGGGAGCGCACCGGCGTCGACCTCTTCGACCACCTTGCCCGCGATGCGCTCGCACGTCGTCTTGATCTCGGGGAGGAAGCGAGCGCGCTCGTCGTCGAGGGCCGTCGCCTCGGGAACTGCCGTCTCGACGTTCCCGTGGTCGCGGACGTCGTAGCCCAGCGTCGCGAGCCGCTCCTCGAGCCCCGCGTAGCGGATGGCCGACGGGCCCATGTCGACACCCCGGCGGCCCTGCCCGAGGTCGAGCGTGGCGCCGATGATCGCGATCTCTTGCCGAGACACGCGGGGAACCTATGCGATCCTCGTTTGCGTGACCGCCGAGAGAGACTGCTGGGCGGAATGGGTCGCGCGCATGCGCCCGGGCAGGGACGGCGAGGACGGCGATCACCCACACTGGCGCTGGCGCGATCGCATCCTCCTCGCAGCGGAGCCCATCGTCGGCGAGACGGTCCTCGACGTCGGCTGCGGAGAGGGGCTCGTGGCCTTCGGAGCGCTGGACCGCGGAGCGCGGGAGGTCGTCTTCGTCGACATCTCGGAGGACCTTCTCGCCTTCTGCCGAGCTGCGGCGCGCGAGCGCGGCGTCCTCGACCGGTGCCACTTCGTCCGCGCCTCCGCTGAGGAGCTGGCGCCCGTCGGCGCGGCATCGGTCGACGTCGTGACGACACGCTCAGTCCTCATCTACGTCGATGACAAGCAGTCGGCATTTCGGGAGTTCGCGCGCGTCCTTCGACCGGGCGGAAGGCTCTCGATCTTCGAGCCGATCAACCGTTTCGCCCGTCGGAGCGCCTACACCTGGGCCGGGTACGACCTGAGCCCGATGCCGGAGATCGCGCGGAAGATCCGTGCCGTTTACGAGGCGCTGCAGCCTCCCGACACGGACCCGATGCTCGACTTCGACGAGCGCGACCTCGTCGCGCTTGCGGAGCGGGCCGGCTTCTTCCCGATCCGGCTCGAGCTCGAGGCGGAGATCCGCCCCTCGGAGCCGGTTCGCTGGGACGCCTACGTCGAGACTGCGGGCAATCCGCGGATCCCGACGCTGGCCGAGGCGATGCGCGAAGCGCTGACGCCTGCCGAGAGGGAACGGCTCACGGCTCATCTCCGCCCGCTCGTCGAGGAGGGCCGCGGCACCTGGCGCATGGCGACGGCGTTCCTCCAGGCCGTCAAGCCGGCGGCATGACGCGGCTTCCTGTTACCGGCGCGGTCGGTCCACGACCGCGCGTTCTTCGGCGAGCTCCGCAAGCCCGTGCAGGATGCCGTCGACGGTCTTGGCGAATTTCCGCCTCATGAGACAGGTGTTGAGCACGCTCGTCACGATCGTGCGCGGCGTGTAGTAGGTGTCCATGCGGACCGTGGTGTGTCCCGGCTCGGTCCCGTCCAACGAGATCGTGAAGCCGTAGTCGGCGAACATGCGGTTGAAGCCGAGAGAGTCGTCGTCGACGACGTAGGCCGCCAAGGAGCTCGGGACGAGCTCGACGCAGCGCTCGACGATCGTGCCTTCACGGCCGGCGAAGTTCACGCGGCACTCGCGCACCGAGCCGACGCTCTCCGCTCCGGGAGCGCAGCGGAGAACTTCGTCGACGGCCGTGACCCAACGGGGTAGAAGCGTCGAGTCCTCGAGAATCCCCCACACGACGTCGCGGGGCGCCCGGATCTCGACCGACCGCTGCAACTGGTGACTCCCTTTCATGCGAGCGTCTCCTCTTCGACCTCGAGGGCCGTTGCCAGGTAGTTGCGAAAGTGGGCGATCGCCGCGTCCACGGCTCGCGAGCCCCGTGCGTGCCTGTCGAGCAGAAGGCCGCCCTCCACAGCGGCGAGAAATGCGTCAGCGAGCCCGTCTGCGTCGAGCTCGAGCCTCTGCTCCCCCGCGGCATCCTGGATGATCTCCGCGAGGCTTCCCCGCCACTCCGCGAACCCGCGAGCCGCCGTGTTGGCCAGCGGTGGACACGCCTGGATGCACTCCATGGTGACCATTCCGAGAAGACAACCCCGAGCGAGGGCGGGGGTCTTCGTCAGTGCAGCGACGGCATCGATGTATGCGAACAGCCTCGCCGTCGGGGTCGCCGCACCGCTCGCCGCAACCGCGTCGCGAGCTTCGCGCACGAGCCGCTCGAAGAAGCGTCGGAGCGCCGCGTCTGCGAGGGCTTCCTTCGTGTCGAAGTGATAGAAGATCGCCCCTTTGCTCACCCCGGCCCGCTCTCGCACTTCCTCGAGCGGCGTGGCCGCGTAGCCACGCGCGAGCAACAGCTCTTCCGCCGCGTCGAGAAGGTGCTCACGCGCCCTGGCAGGTCGAGCCACAAGCGCACCCTACCACATAACTATACTGACCGGTCGGTTTAGTTACCCGCTCGGCGCAATCGCTCCTACCGCCTCCGGCGATCGAGCGCAGCGCCAAATCGGCCGGGCTACACTGGGCGCTCGGGCGAGGTAGCTCAGTCGGTAGAGCACACGGCTGAAAACCGTGGTGTCGCCGGTTCGATTCCGGCCCTCGCCATCAAGCATCGGAACCTCTGAGGAGCTGGAGGTGTAGGAGGAGAGATGCGACGCGTCACAGGAGTGCTCGCCCTCGTGCTCCTCGCGCTCGGGCTCGGTGGCTCGGGCACGAGCATCGCGTCCGTCGCGCCTGCTTCACCGAAGTCCGCTGCCGAGCTCGCAATCGTCCCGGCGTACAACGGGTCCCGACTCGCCTGGCTCGACCCGGGGACGCTTCGTCCTCTGAAGAGAGTGTCGGTCGCGCTCCCGGGTGGGGCGTGGAGCCCGGTCCGCTCGCCGGCGGGCCGGTACGTCGCCCTCGGGGGAGTGGGCTCGACCGGAGTCCGGATCGTCGACGTCCGGCGCATGAAGCTCACCGCCCAGGTCGCGCGTCGCTCGTCGCAGCGATATCTCCGGCCGCTCGCCTGGCCGACGCGTCGGCGGCTCCTCGTCCTGGACTACCCGCAGAACGCGCAAGGCGCGCCCGAGGCGCTGCTCGCGATCGACCCCGTCGCGAAGAAGGTCGTCGGCCGGACGGTTCGGGCGAGTACCGCGTACGCGTGGACGGAGTGGGCGGGCGCGGGTCGTCGGCTCGTGCTGCTCAGCGAGCAGACCGACCGGATGGGCCCTGCCCGGCTCGTCGTCTTCGGGCCCGATGCCGGGATCATCCGAGCCGCCGACGTCGGGGTCACCGCCGGCCTGTGGCCGGACGGCCCGCCGCAGTCGCAACTCGCGCGTCCCGGGCTTGCCGTCGATCCGACCGGGAGTAGCGCATATCTCGTCGAGCCGCAGGGCGTCACGCGTGTCGACCTGGAGACGTTCGACACCTCGTACGCGCAGCTCTCGGAGTCTCGGTCCTTCATGTCGCGCATCCTCGGCTGGATCGAGCCCTCGGCCCAGGCGAAGTTCCTCGCCGGCTTCTCGCGAGAGGTGACCTGGCTCGACGACGGTCACCTCGCGGTGTCAGGCGCTCAGTACACCGGTGCACGCTCGACGCCGGCAGGGCTGCAGCTCGTCGACCCCGGCAACGGAGCAGTCCGGACGCTCGAGCCGCGCGCCAGCGCACACGTCGTCGCAGGAGATCTCCTCCTCGCCTTCGGAGCAGCTCGAGACGAGCAGGCGCAGTCGGAGACGGGAATGGGGCTCGCCGCCTTCACGCTCGACGGAGCGCCGCTCTGGAAAGCGCTGACCGACGAGCCGGTCTGGCTTGTCGAGACAGCCGGTGGCTACGGGTACGTCCCGACCCCCGCGACGGCGTTCCCGCGCGGCGTCCGGGTCATCGACCTCGCGACCGGCAGTGTTCTCGGCACGGTCCGCGGCGAGCTGCCGGACTTCGTCGACGACGACTGACCGACACGGCGGCTGGTACGGTCGCCGCGATGGAGGTCGCGTTCCTCTCGGCCGTCGAGCAGGCGCGGCTCGTTCGCTCCGGTGAGGTTTCGGCCCACGAGCTCGTCTCGCATTCCCTCGAGCGGATCGAGCGGCTGGACCCGCAACTGAACGCATTCGTGACGGTCTGCGCCGAGGAAGCGCTGGCGAGCGCCCGCGCCGTCGACTCGGCGCCCGGCGACGCGCCGTTTCGGGGAGTCCCGATCGGCATCAAGGATCTCGCCGCGACCGCTGGCATCCGCACGACGTACTCATCACGCGCCTACGCGGACCACGTCCCCGACTTCGACACCGCCGTCGTGCGGAGGCTCCGTGACGCGGGCTTCGTGATCGTGGGCAAGACGAACACGCCCGAGTTCGGGACGGTCGCGTTCACCGAGTCGGAGCTGAACGGCGCGACCAAGAACCCCTGGGCCCCCGAGCTCACTCCCGGAGGCTCGAGCGGCGGAGCGGCCGCTGCGCTCGCGGCGGGTCTCGTCCCGGCCGCACACGCGACGGACGGGGGCGGCTCGATCCGCATCCCTGCGTCGTGTTGCGGCCTCTTCGGCCTCAAACCGTCGCGCGGTCGCGTGTCGAGCGCTCCGTTCGGCTCGCTGGAGGGGCTTTCCAGCGCGGGCCCGCTGACCCGGACGGTCGAGGACGCCGCGTATCTCCTCGACGTGCTCGCCGGGTACGAGACGGGAGACCCGTGGTGGGCGCCCCCGCCTGCCCGGCCGTACGCGGAGACATTCGCGCGAGCGCCCGACCGTCTCCGGGTCGGCACGACGTCCACCCCGCCCATCGACGTCGCGGTGGATCGGGAGTGCCGTGCGGCGCTGGCCGACGCCTCGGAGCTCCTCGCGACCCTGGATCACGACGTCCGCGAGATCTCGCCGCCGTGGTACGAGGCCGACCTCTTCCACACGTTCATCGCGGTCTGGCAGGTCGGCCCCGCGCTCCACGGTGTCGACGAAACGCTCATGACCCCGCTCAATCGCGGCCTCGTGGAATCGGCCCGCGCGAGTACGGCGATCGACTACGGGCGAGCGGTCGCCTGGCTGCAGGCGCTCGCACGGCGGATCGTCGCCCTGTGGGACGAGATCGACGTGCTGCTGACGCCGACGCTGGCCCTCGAGCCCGTCCCGATCGGCTGGCAGGAGAGCGCCGACGGCGCGATCGGGCAGCTGCATCGCAACACCGAGTTCACTCCGTTCACGTCCGTCGCGAACCTGACCGGGCTCCCGGCGATGTCCGTCCCGCTGCACTGGAGCGACACCGGCCTTCCCGTCGGAGTCCAGGCAATCGGCCCTCCCGCGGGTGAGGAGCTCCTCCTGCGGCTCGCCGCACAACTCGAGGCGGCCCGCCCGTGGGCCGAGCGCCGGCCACGGGTCTCGTGAGGAGGGCTTGGTGGAACGGGCCTCGCCGCAGGAGTGCCGCTCCCGGCGGCCCAGAGCCTGTTTCGCCAAGGCCTCCTTAGCCCGCCAGCGTGATCCGGATCTTCTGACCCGGCGACGCGTGCAGCATGCGCGCCGCGCTGCCCCGCGAGATCGCGAGCGACATGTTCTTGTAGCTGTCCTCGTAGAGGATGACGTCGCCCGGCCGCGCGTCGGCGAACGTCCGCGCCATGATGGCGTAGTAGCGCTCCCCCGCGAGCTCGAGCTCGACCCGAGCCCCCGAGACGATGCCGAGTGCCTCGACGTCGTCACGGTCGAGGTTGAGTGCGATGTTGCCGAAACTGTCGACGTAGAGCAGCGTCGCGAGAATGGCGCCGTCCACGACGGTCGGCGCCGGCAGGTCGAGCCGGACGAGGCCGTCGGGGTCGACGGGTGGACCGAGCTCCGCGAGCGGAACCCCCATGGCGAGATGTGCCGCCGCGGGGCTGAAGAGGTCGCGTCCGTGGAACGTCCTCGAGATCGACTCGAGCGCATACTCCGGATTCGCCAGCTCGTGCGCGGCGTCGATGCCCTGCCTACTCGCCGCCGGCAGGAGGAGGCCGTTGTCGGGCCCGACGTAGAGCCGCCCCGCCGCGTCACGAAGGGCGAGAGGTCGTCGCGGCCCGCCGACACCGGGGTCCACGATCGCGAGGTGGACGCCCACGGGCATGAACCCGATCGTGTTGGCGAGCACAAGCGCGCCCTGGAGGACCGATTGAGGCGGTATCCCGTGGGTGACGTCGATGATCTGCGCGTCGGGCGCGATGCGCTTCATGACGCCGTGACAGGTGCCGACGAAGTCGTCCTTGACCCCGAAGTCGCTCAGGAACATGATGAACACGCGGGCAGCGTAACGCCGCCCCCGCTCGCCGAGCTACGCGCGAGCCCGGCGCCGAACGGCCGTGCAGGAACGACGCCTGCCGTGCCTGGTCTCACCGCAGAGCCGCGTGCCGCGTGGCCGAATGCGGACGAACGCCGTTGGTACCTGAACAGGCAACGGCCGCGTAGCCTGGTACCGTTGCGTCATCCGATCCCTCTCGCCCGTTGCTCCCCCGGCACGGTCGGAGGATACTCGGACGTGCGGCCGGACGGTCGGACCCGCGCGAGCTCGACAAGGTCGGCGGTCTCGCGCTGGAGGCGCGCGAGCTTCGCGGCGATGATCGCGACGTAGGCGAGGACGAACACGAAGACGACCGCGTAGGCCGCGGCGACGAGCTCGCCTTGACTCCAGCTCACTGCAGCGCCTCGCGCAGCTCGCGCAGGTCGGCGTCGAGCCTCTTCCCGGCGAGCTCGACCCGGTAGAGCACGTACGCGAGGAGCGTCACCGCACCCCATGAGACGCAGAAAGTCAGGAACATCGTGCCGCTCATCTGCGGCCCGTCGCGCGTGAAGACCGTGGGATGGATGAAGTCGTCGGCGAGGCGGATCGCCAGGAAGCTGACGGGGATCAGCGCGACTCCGAAGAGCGCATACACGGCCGAAGAGCGCGCGCGCCGCGGGCCTTCCTCCAGCGAGTAGCGGAGCATGAAGTAGGCGCAGTAGAAGAGGAAGAGGACGAGGAAGAGGACGAGCTGGTTCGAGCTCCACGTCCACCACACACCCCAGGAGGCACGCGCCCAGATCGCACCGGTGATCAGCGTCAGAGCGCCGAAGATCGTCCCCTGGTGAATCGCGACGTAGCTCTCGAGGTCGTACCGCTCGTCTCCGCGCCAGAGGAGCAGCAGGGCTTTCAAGGCGCCGAGGCCGAAGCAGAAGTACGCGGTCAGTGCGATCGGGACGTGGATGTAGAAGATCCGCTGCGAGATGCCCTGGTCCGCGTCCTCGGGAACGACGAGGAGCGCGAGGACGAGCGCGAGGCCCATCGCGGCGGCGGCGAGCGCGGCGAGGCCGGGCAGACTCCGAAGGGACGACACGCTCAGCTGGCTACTCCGTGACGACGTACTCGAAGGACGCCCACGAGAGTACAGCGAAGACTCCGTCGTACAGCGCGAGGAAGAGGAGGAACCGTCCGCTGTCCTCGGAGACCGCAGCGCCGACGCCGCCGATGACGAGCGGGATCGCGAGGGGAAGCACGAGCAGAGGCAAGAGCACCTCACGCGCGCGTCCGGCCGCGGCCATCGCGGCCATCAGCGAGCCGACTGCGCAGATTCCGATGTCCGCGAGGACGACCCCTGCGAGCGCCGCGGCATCGAGCGGCTCGAAGAAGACGACGAAGGCCGGAAGCGCAACGAGTTGGGCCGCGACGAGGAACGCGAGCGTCGCGAGGGTCTTGCCGAGCCAGATCGCACTCCGGTCGCAGGGCGCGAGGACGAGCCCGTCGAGGACGCCGTGCTCCTGCTCGGGCACCCAGGCCCGGGCGAGCCCGAGGAGCGCCGTGAAGACGATCGCCACCCAGAGGAGCCCGTACGCGGCGGTCTCGCCCGAGCCTTCGGGCAGCGCGAAATGGAACACGACGAGCGTCGAGAGGACGAAGAGCAGCATCGCCGGGAGCGTGTCCCGGCCGCGCAGCTCGACGCGGAGGTCCTTCCGCGTGAGGGCGACGACGTCCCCGAGGTAGGTCATGCGAGGGCGAGCCTCGTCGTGGCCAAGCGCTCGAGCCGGCCAGGGTCGTGGGTGGCGATCACGAGCGTGCGCTCGCCGGCGAGTCCCTCGAGCTCGCGATCTAGCAGTGCCGCCCCGTCGTCGTCGAGCGCCGAATACGGCTCGTCGAGCACCAGCAGGTCGGGCTGGTGGAGCAGCGCTCTGCACAGCGCGAGGCGCTGCGTCATCCCACGCGAGTACGTCGACACCCGCTCGTTGCGCGCATCCCACAGCGAGAACCGCTCCAGCAGCATCCCGATGCGCTCGCGGCGCTCGGGGACCCGGTAGAGCCGACCGAAGAGGTCGAGGTTCTCGAGAGCGGAGAGCTCGCGGTACACGAGCGGCTCGTGCGCGAGGTAGCCGACTCTCGAACGGTCGACGTCGACGATCAGTTCGCCACGCGTCGGCTGCGCGAGTCCCGCGAGAAGGCGGAGCAGGGTCGTCTTGCCGCTTCCGTTCGCACCAGTGACAACGCCGAACCCTCCGCGGGGTACGACGATGTCGACGCCCGCGAGCACGCGACGCCGTCCATACCGCTTCTCGAGCGCACGGCCTCTGATCACGTGACGAGCACGTCCGCGGCGACGAACGCGAAGAACACGACGCTGATGACCCCGTTCAGGGTGAAGAACGCGGCATCGAGGCGGCGCAGGTCCCCGGGACGCACGATCGAGTGCTCGTATACGAGCAGCGCGGCTGTCGCGAGCACGCCGAGCCAGTAGAGGACCGAGACCTCGAGCCCCAGCCCGGCCGCGGCAAGGAGAGCGACGGTGCCCAGGTGGAAGGCTCGCGCGCCGGCGAACACGCCGCGCTCGCCGAAGCGAACGGCCCACGAGTACAGGCCCTCCTCGCGGTCGTGCTCGAGATCGAACAGCGAGTAGAAGAGGTCGAAGCCGGCGACCCAGAGGAGCACGGCACCCGCGATCGACCACGCCTCCCAGGGTGCGTCGCCCGCGATCGCGAGCCACGCGCCCAGGGGTGCGAGACCCAGGCAGGCGCCCAGCCAGAGGTGGCACAACCAGGTGACGCGCTTGAGGTACGGGTACACGACGAACATCGCGACGGGGATCGGCCAGAGCCACCGCACGACAGGGTTCAGCTGGGAGACCGCGACGAGGAAGACCGCGAGAGCCACGAGCGCGAGTCCGAGGACCTGCGCACGCGAGAGGGCGCCGGTCGGCAGCTCGCGCGCCGCGGTTCGTGGGTTCCTCGCGTCGATCTCGGCGTCGACGAGGCGGTTCAAGGACATCGCGAGCGTCCGCGCGCCGACCATCGCGACGGTCACCCAAACCACGTTCGCGAGCCCGGGCCAGGCGTCGGCAGCGAGGAAGGCTCCGACGTACGCGAACGGAAGAGCGAAGACGGTGTGCTCGATGCGAACGAGCGACGCCAGCCGGCGCGGGAGCATCAGGGTTGCCGTCGTCACGTCTGACGGTGCTGCGTCGTCGTGTCGCCCGCGGCGAGCTCGAGGCCGTGCCGCAGTGCCGGCCGGATGACCGCGAACCCGTCTCGACAGCCTCCCGGCGAGCCTGGGAGATTCACGACGAGCGAGGGACCTCTCAGCCCTGCGACGCCCCGCGAGAGGAGGGCGTGCGGAGTCCTGGCGATCGCATCGGCGCGAATCGCCTCGGCGAGCCCCGGTGCCTCGCGGTCGATCACCGTGCGTGTCGCCTCGGGGGTGACGTCACGTGGCGCGAAGCCGGTGCCTCCGGTTGTCAATATGAGCAACGCCCCACCGTCGACGAGCTCACGCACGGCATCCGCGACGAGCGGAGCGTCGTCGGGGACGACTCGCCGTACGACGTCGAAGCCCTCGTCGCGAAGGAGCTTCTCGAGGACGTCCCCGCTGGCATCGTCGCGCTCGCCCGAGCTCACGCCGTCCGAGACGGTGACCACCGCGGCGTTCACGCGGGCTCCTTGCTCTTCGACACGAGACGCACATCCTCGACGACCATCCCCTTGTCGACGGCTTTCGCCATGTCGTAGACGGTGAGCGCCGCAACAGCGACGGCGACGAGCGCCTCCATCTCGACTCCGGTCTGGGCGGTCGTCTCGGCCGACGCCTCGATCTCGACGGCGTCACCTGCGACCTCGAGCGTCACGTCGACGTGGGTGAGTGCGAGCGGATGGCACAGCGGGATCAGGTTCGAGGTGCGCTTCGCGGCCATGATCCCCGCGAGCTTGGCCGTCGCGAGCGCATCGCCTTTCGGGAGCTCGCCGAGCCTCAGCGCCGTCGCCGTCGCCATCCGCACTCTCCCGCGAGCCACCGCGCGGCGCCGCGAGAGCGCTTTCCCGCCGACGTCGACCATGCGGACGTCCCCCGAAGGGGCGACGTGGCTGAGATCTCCGACCGGCTCCGACACGACGATGATCGTAGACGGAAGGATCCGGCCTAGCCGTGCGACACGGTCTCCTGCTCCGGCGCCGCGTTTCCACGTGAAAACGCACCCGCCGCTCTGCGCCCGCCGAGCGGAGCCGCTTCGCCGGGAAGGTCGAGCGTGAAGACCGTCGGCTTCCCCTCGGAGTCGAGGCGAACCTCGCCACCCATGACGCGAGCGATCTCGCGGGCGATCGCGAGGCCGAGGCCGCTCCCAGAGGCGACGCCGCCCTCGACGCGGTAGAACCGCCCGAACACGGCTTCGCGCTGGCTCGAGGGTATGCCGGGCCCGTCGTCCTCGACCGAGAGTTCGGCCCGGTCCTTCCGGCGCCGCACGCGCAGGACCACGCGCGTTCCGGCAGGAGTGTGCGTCAGGGAGTTCACGATCAGCGCGCGCCCGATCTGCAGGATCCGAGCGTCGTCACCGAGGCACCAGACGTCTTCGTGGATGTCGGTGGCGAGGACGTGGCCCGTCGACGCCGCGAGGTGCTCGAGCTCGCCCGCGAGCATGCCCGCCACCGCCGCGAGATCGACCGGCTCCAACCGCACGGCGAGCTGCCCTGCGTCGACGCGCGAGAGGTCGAGGAGGTCGGTCGAGAGCTTGGTGAGCCTCTGCACCTGACCCTGCATCGTCTCGATGAACCCGCGTTTCGTCTCCTCGTCGAGATCCTCGTCAGCGAGAAGCTCGAGGAAGCCGCCGATCGAGAACAAGGGCGTCCGGAGCTCGTGCGAGGCGTTTGCGACGAACTCCTTCCGCGCGTTGTCGAGCTGCGCGAGGTGCACGCGCATCTGGTCGAAGGTGCGCGCGAGGTCGCCGATCTCGTCGTTGCCGTGGTCCACGACCGGCGCGCCGAAGTCCCCGCCCGCGATCCGTTCCGCCGCCGTCTCCAGGCGAAGGAGTCGATGCGAGAGCATTCCGGCCGCGGTCAGGCCGAGGATGAGCGCGAGGGCGAGCGCGAACGCCGTCGCGAGCAGGAGCCGCTCGCGCACGAGTCGCACCGTCGCGAGCGAGTCGGCGAGCGGCGCCTGGAAGAGGACGACCGCTTCTCCCACGGGGACGGCCACGTCCGCGTAGTCGTCTCCCGAGCGCACGACCTGCCCACGCTCGACCGTGCCGCTCGTGAGCGCCCGCAATGCGATCTCGTCCTTCGCGACGTCGCGCGAGCTCCGCGTCCGCGAGTCCGCGACCACGGCGAGCGCGGGCTTGTTCTTCGAGAGCACGCCGAACGCGACGACGCGTGCGTTCGTCTGCACGGCGTAGCTCTCGACCTTGTCCTGCCAGTCGAGCGTGTCCTCCGGCAGCGAGCGTGCGAGCGGGAGCGCGACGGCCTGCAGCTGCTCGAGCCGCGCGTCGACGAGGCGCCGTTCGAGGGACGGCACGACGATCATGTACGCCGTCCCCAACGCACCCGCGACGATGCCCACGAGCACGAGGACGATCCGGATCCGTATACCGCCCGGAAGCGACACCGCGCTACTCGGGCCTGAAGCGATAGCCCGCGCCGCGCATCGTGAGGATCAACTCGGGAGCGCTCGGATCCCGCTCGATCTTCTCGCGGAGATGGCGGACGTGGACGTCGATCGTGCGCGGCTCGCGGTAGTCGGCGCCGCCGCGCAGCCGTTCCAGCAGCTCCCGCCTCGAGAACACGACGCCGGGACTCTGGGCGAGGACGACGAGCATCTCGAACTCGATGAAGGTGAGCTGAACGGGCTGCCCGCGGACCTCGACCGTCCGCCGAGGTACGTCGATGCGGAGATCGCCCCGCTCGATGAGCTCCTCGCGCTCGCCGGCGAGATGCGGCGAGGCCGCGCGACGGAGGAGCGCACGCACGCGGCTTCGGAACTCACGGATCGAGAACGGCTTCGTGATGTAGTCGTCGGCGCCGAGTTCGAGCCCGAGGACCTTGTCGAGCTCCTCCCCGCGCGCCGTGAGCATAATGATCGGGACGTTGCTCTGCCCTCGCAGGCGTTTGCAGACCTCGAGCCCGTCGAGCCGCGGAAGCATCACGTCGAGCACGACGAGGTCGAACGACTCCTCCCCGAACTTCCGGAGCGCCTCTTCACCGTCGCGCGCCTGGACGACCGTGTAGCCGTCGCGCTCGAGCGGATACGTAAGCAGGGTCTGAATCGAGTCCTCGTCGTCGACGAGGAGAATTGTCGAAGAGTTCGGCATCGGAGCGGTCTCGCGGGCCCGCGGCTCCCGGCGCGCCTACTATAGCCCGGCGATGGAAGCGGCTCGGCTTCGGACGCGTGGCCGTCGCGTGCGTCGCGGCACTGTCGAGCGCCCCCTCAACTCACGGCTCGTACGGGTCGGGTTTCTCGTCGTCGCCCCGGCTGTCGCCGCGTTTTTGTTCTCCATCTCGACAACGGGAACGCTGCCGCGTTCGACCCTCGAGCCGATCTTCGACGGGGAAGCCGCTGCGACGCTCGCGGACACCCTGTCCGTCGAGTATCCCTCGCGTGTACCGGGCTCCGAAGGGGCCGCCACCGCGGCCCACTGGTACGCGGAGACGGTCCGGTCGCTCGGGCTCACGAGCGAGGAGGACGTCTGGGCGGAGGATCTCGCGGATCTCGGCCGCGTCGACCTCCGGAACGTGACGACGGTCGTCCCGGGCCGCTCGGGCGACGCGATCGTCGTCGTTGCTCACCGAGACAACGCAGGGACCGAGCAACCCTTCGCCGACGGCGCTTCCGGGACCGCGGCGCTCATCGAGCTCGCCCGCGCATTCGCTCCCCAGCAGTCGGGGCCCGACCCTCTCCCGCAGCACACGCTCGTGTTCCTGTCGACCGATGCGGGCGCGTACGGCGGCGCGGGCGCCGAACGCTTCGCGAAGAGCTCGCCGTTCGCGGAGCAGGCGATTGCGGTCATCGTGCTCGGCGATCTCGGCGGTCGCGGTCGGCCACGGATCGCCGTTGCCGGCGACAAGGCGGTCTCTCCCGCGCGAACGCTCGTGCGCACGGCGGCGGCACGGGTCGAGGAGCAGGTCGGCGTCGCACCGTCGCTTCCGAGTGTGGCTACCCAGCTCCTCGATCTGGGTATGCCGTTCGCCGAGGGCGAGCAGGGGCGCTTCCTTGGACACCGGATCGCCGCAGTGACGCTCGGGACGGAGGACCAGCGCGCTCCTGGCT
>JBKOYF010000072.1:0-13060 GCA_046725305.1 Actinomycetota bacterium | reverse complement strand
CTGCTGCATGGTGCAGCTCGGCATCCGGGTCTCCCAGTTCTACGAGCACGAGTCGTGCGGGAAGTGCACGCCGTGCCGCGTCGGGACGCGCTGGGTGACGCAGATCCTCCAGAGGATCGAAGACGGCCGTGCCTCGCAGGCCGACCTCGACCTGCTCCTGTCGGTCTGCGACCGGATCATGGGCAAGTGCCTGTGCCCGCTCGGCGACTCCGACGCGATCGCCGTGCTGAGCTACGTCGACCGGTTCCGCGACGAATACCAGGCGCACATCGACCTCGGGCGCTGCCCCTTCGACGGCGAGTCCTCCCTCGAGGGGATCCTCGCGCCATCGGCGATGCACGAACAGCACGAGGCGGCCCATGTCTGAGCTCGTCTCCGTGACCGTCGACGACCGCCGCGTCGAGGTGCCGAAGGGAACCGGTCTCGTGGAGACCGCCCAGGCGGCCGGGATCGAGATCCCCGTGTTCTGTTACGAGCCCCGCCTCGGCGCGCCGGTCGGTGCCTGCCGCATGTGCCTCGTCGAGATCGAGGGCATGCCGAAGCTCCAGGCGGGCTGCACGCTGACGGCGACCGACGGGATGGTCATCCGGACGAGCGCGACCTCGGCGAAGGCGGCCGAGGGCCAGGAGGCGACGCTCGAGTTCATCCTCGTGAACCACCCGCTCGACTGCCCCGTCTGCGACAAGGGCGGCGAGTGCCCTCTCCAGGACCTCACGTTCCGTCACGGCCCCGGCAACACGAGGATGTCGTTCGCGAAGCTCACCGTGGACAAGCCGATCCCGGTTTCTCCGCTGATCGCGCTCGACCGCGAGCGCTGCATCCTCTGCTACCGGTGCACGCGCTTCTCGGAGGAGGTCGCCGAGGACGGCCTCCTGATCGCCCGGAACCGGGGAGCGCGCACGGAGATCGCGACGTTCGAGGACGAGCCCTACCGCTCGCCGTTCTCCGGGAACGTCGTCGAGCTCTGTCCCGTGGGCGCGCTGACGTCGACCCTCTATCGCTTCGACGCACGGCCCTGGGACATCCAGAACGTCCCGACGATCTGCACGGGCTGCGCGGTCGGCTGCAACACGTCCGCCACGATCCGCGAGGGCAAGGTGCGGCGCATCCTCTCGCGCAACCACCCGGAGATCGATCGCGGCTGGCTCTGCGACAAGGGTAGGTTCGCATACCCGCATCTCCGCGCGTACGACCGGATCACGCAGCCGTTGCGCCGCGGGAGGAAGGGGCTCGAGGAGATCTCCTGGGACGAGGCGCTCGACGAGCTCGAGACGATGCTGCGCGAGGCCCAGGGCTCGGTCGTGACGGCGTTCTCCGGCTCCGAGACGACCGAGCTCGCCTACGCGCTCGGACGGCTGCTCCGCGTCGGCCTCGACGCGCACTCCGCGGTGCTCCCCGAGGCGACGTCGGACGCGCTCGAGGCGTTCCGCCTTCCGCTGAGCGCGATCGGCGAGGCGGAGGTCATCGTCGTCGTCGGAGACGACCCGGTCGTCGAGCGCGCACCGATCGTCGACCTCTGGATCAAGCACGCCCGCAGACGCGGCGCCGAGATGGTCGTCTACTCGCCCACCGGCACGAGCCCCGTTCTGCCGGGCTCGGGCTCCGAGGTGTGCAGGGAGCTCGCATCGCCGCGCAGCGCAGTCGGCAGGAAGCTGCGCACGGCCGAGCGGGCGATCCTCGTCTGGTCGGGACCGGCAGGAGGCGGCGGCGCGCGCATCGCCGAGCTCGCGCACGAGCTCGGGCTCGCGGACAAGGAGGGCTCCGGCGCGTTCCACCTCCCCGCTGCGTCCAACCCGCGCGGGGTTGCGCTGGGATGGGCGGTCGCTGCAGACGCCGACGAGACCGATCCCGAGCCGATCGAGCTCCTCCTCGTCTCGGGCGACGAGGCCGCCGGCAACCCCGACGTGCGCGCACTCGCCGAGCGGGCCAACCGTGTCGTCGTGCTCACGATGTTCCACGGCCTCGCCGGGGGCTGGGCCGACCTCACGCTTCCCTCGACCGCTGCGCTCGAGCGCGACGGCACCGCGATGAACCTCGAGGGTCGCGTGCAGCGGCTGCGCCGTGCGGTGCTCCCTCCGTGCCCCGACGAGCTCGCGTGGATCTCGAAGCTGGCAGCGCGGTTCGGCGTCGCCGTGCCCCCGCACGCCGCGGGCGTCTTCGCTGAGGTGGCCGGCGACCTCTTCCGCGACCTGACGCTCGCCGATCTCGGTCTCCACGCGCCTCTCCCGTCGCGTCACGCCTACGTCGCACCCCCGCCGGCGACCACCTCGCCGACCGACCGGGGAGAAGGCGCACTGCTCCTCCATCGCTACCAGCCGCTGTTCTCCGGGCCTGCGGTCGAGCGGGTTGCGGAGCTCGAGTTCCAGCGTCCTACGCCGGACGTCGAGCTGTCGGCGGCCGACGCGGCAAGCCGCGGGATCTCGACCGGCGACGCTGTCCTCGTCCGCTCGAACGGCACGTCCGTCGAGCTGCAGGCACGCGTCAACGCGAAGCTGCTCGAGGGCGTCGTCCGGATCGCAGACGAGCACGCGTCCGAGCTGCATCCGTCCGTCGAGGTCATGAAGACGTGACGCAATCCGTCGACTGGTGGGTCAGCCTCATCGAGGCGTTCGTCGTCATCAACCTCGTGATGGCGACCTTCGCGTACCTCACGCTCGCCGAGCGGAAGGTCATGGGCCGCATGCAGCTCCGCTACGGCCCGAACCGCGCCGGTCCGTTCGGGCTGCTGCAGCCGATCGCCGACCTTCTCAAGCTCCTGAACAAGGAGAGCTTCCAGCCCACCGCGGCCATCGACTGGGCGTTCGTCCTCGGCCCGTTCCTCGCGGCGTTCACGGCGCTGACGACGTTCTCGGTCATCCCGTTCGGGCCCGGCTGGGACATCGGGGGCGTGTACGTCCCGGGCCAGGTGGCCGACCTCGACATCGCCCTCATCCTCATCTTCGCCGTCGGCTCGATCGGCGTGTACGGGTTCATCCTCGGCGGTTGGTCGTCCGACTCCAAGTATGCGCTGCTCGGCTCCATGCGGACGTGCGCGCAGCTCGTCTCGTACGAGGTCTCGCTCGCGCTCTCTGTCCTCGGCGTCATCATCATGGCCGGGACGCTGTCGCTCACCGACATCGTCGCGGAGCAGTCCGACACGATCTGGTACGCGATCCCGCAGTTCGTGGGGCTCCTCGTCTTCCTGCTCGCCGGCACCGCCGAGACCGCGCGGGCGCCCTTCGACCTGCCCGAGGCCGAGCAGGAGCTCGTCGCGGGCTACCACACCGAGTACGGCGGGATGCGCTTCGGCCTCTACTCGATGTCGGAGTACATCAACCTCATCACCCTCTCGGGCCTGTGCGTGACGCTGTTCCTGGGTGGCTGGCACGGGCCCGGCTGGGACGGCGCGAGCTGGGCCGGGCCGCTCTGGTTCGTGGGGAAGCTCTTCATCCTCCTCTTCGTGTTCATCTGGATGCGGACCACGCTCCCGCGTCTGCGCTACGACCAGCTCATGCGCTTCGGCTGGAAGGTCCTGCTCCCCGTCGCGACCATCAACGCGCTCGTGACGGCGATCCTGGTGGTCGCGTTCTGATGGCGCAACCTTGGAGCACCCTGAAGGGGTTCGGCGTGACGTTCCGCCAGATCTTCCACAAGCCGATCACGCAGCAGTACCCGGAGTACAAGCGCGCCGTCTACCCGCGCTTCCGCGGTCGGCACCGGCTCTGGCGGCACGAGAACGGCCTCGAGAAGTGCGTCGGCTGCTCGCTCTGCGCGGCCGCCTGCCCGGCCGACTGCATCCGCGTCGTGGCCGAGGAGAACACGGCGGACAACCGCGTCTCGGCGGGAGAACGCTACGCCCGGATCTACGAGATCAACATGAGCCGCTGCATCTTCTGCGGCTACTGCGAGCTCGCGTGCCCGTTCGACGCGATCACGCTCGGGAACGAGTTCGAGATCGCGGAGTACTCGCGCGACGACCTGATCTACACGAAGGACATGCTCCTCGCCGAGCCGATCAAGCGCGTGCCCGTCGCCGATCCTGTCCGCTTCGACACCCCCGAGCCGGCGTACAAGACGAGGAGCTGACGTGGGCAACTTCCTGGTCTGGGTGATCTGGTTCGCCGCCGCGGGAGGCTGCCTCGCAACCGGGGTGGCCGTCGTCTCGATGACGAACCCGTTCTACTCGGCGCTCGCGCTCATCGGGAACCTCGCCTCGCTCGCCGTGCTCTTCCTCCTGCTCTCGGCGGAGTTCCTCGCGGCCGCGCAGGTGCTCGTCTACGCGGGCGCCGTCATGGTGATGTTCCTCTTCGTCGTCGCCTACCTCGGCGGGCGCGCCGACGCGCCCTGGGCGGGCGGTCCACCCCTCCTGCGCACCGCTGCGGTGGTCGCGGCGGCGGCGTTGCTCGTGGAGATCGTCGTCGTCCTCGGGCTCGCCTGGGGCGACAGCCTCGCCGACCCGGTGGACGTCTCCGGCTCCTTCGGCAGCCCGGGCCAGATCGGCGAGGTCTTCCTCACGGACCACCTGCTCGCGTTCGAGATCACCTCGATCGTGCTGCTCGTCGCCGCGGTCGGCGGCGTCGTCCTCGGCACGACGCGCGAGAAGGAGGAGGGCACGTAGTGGACGGCCCCGATGTGGGCTGGTACCTGATCGTCGCGGCGATCCTGTTCGGGATCGGCGCGCTCGGGGTCATGCTCCGACGCAGCCCGCTCATCGTCCTGCTCTCGCTCGAGATCATGCTGAACGCAGCGAACCTGACACTCGTCGCGTTCGCCCGCCAGCAGGGGAACGTCGACGGGCAGATCTTCGCCCTCGCGGTCATGGCCGTCGCAGCCGCGGAGGTCGCGATCGGGCTCGGCCTCATCGTCGCGATGGCGCGGCGCCGCGTCCCCCTCGACGTCGACCAGGCACGGGCGCTCCGTGGGTGAGCTCGCGTGATCGCCGGCGCCTGGGTGTGCCTCGCCTCGCCGCTCGCGGGAGCAGTCGCGATCGCGGTGGCCGGCGGGCGGATCTCGCGACGCACTGCCGGATGGATCTCGACGCTGACGACGTTCCTCGCGTTCGCGGGTGCGCTCGTTGCATTCATCGGGCTCTGGGCCAGCGACCCGACCGACCGGCAGCAGGTCTCGACGGCGTACACGTGGCTGGCGGCGGGCGACTTCCAGGTGCAGGTGCAGATCCTGCTCGACACGCTCTCGAGCACGATGATGCTGATCGTCTCGGGAGTGGGCGGGCTCATCGTCTGGTACTCGATGGGCTACATGGCGGGCGACGACGAGGAGCGTGGCTACTTCGCCTACATGTCGCTGTTCGTCTTCTCGATGCTCCTGCTCGTCCAGTCGGGGAACTTCCTCCTGCTCCTCGTCGGCTGGGGGCTCGTCGGCCTTGCGTCGTACCTCCTGATCGGGTTCTGGCACCACCGCCCGGAGGCGGTCGCCGCGGCGAAGAAGGCGTTCGTCATGAACGCGATCGGCGACGCGACGTTCGCGCTCGGCCTCGTGCTCCTCATCTGGGAGACGGGGACACTCGACTTCGCTGGCGTCTTCCAGCAGGCCGACTCGCTCTCGACGACGACGATCAACCTCGTCGCGCTCGGGCTCCTCGGCGGGGCGATCGCCAAGTCGGCCCAGGTCCCCCTCCACACCTGGCTCCCGGACGCAATGGAGGGCCCAACCCCGGTTTCGGCGCTCATCCATGCGGCGACGATGGTGACCGCCGGCGTCTACCTCCTCGTCCGTGCGAGCCCGATCTTCGAGGCCGCCCCGGACGTCCAGCACCTCGCCGCGATCCTCGGCGCGATCACGCTGCTCGTCGCCGGCGTCGTCGCGCTCGTGCAGTGGGACATCAAGCGCGTCATCGCGTACTCGACGATGTCCCAGATCGGGTACATGTTCCTCGCGGCCGGGATCGGCGCCTACGGCTACGCGATCTTCCACCTCATGACGCACGCCTTCTTCAAGGCGCTCCTCTTCATGTCCGCGGGGCTCGTCATCCACCACCTCGGAGGTGAGCAGGACATGCGGAAGATGGGCGGCCTGCGGACGGTCATGCCGCGGACGCACCTCGCATTCCTCGTCGGCGCCCTCTCGCTCGCCGGCATCCCCGTCTTCGCCGGCTTCTGGTCGAAGGACGGCATCGTGGCGGCGGCGTTCGCGAGCGACGATGCGCTCGGCGCGGTGCTCTACGCGGCGGGGCTCGTCGGCGCGCTCCTCACCGGCCTCTACACCTTCCGGCTCTACTACACGGTCTTCCGCGGCGAGCCGAGCGACTTCGTCCGCGAGCACGCGCACGAGGGGCACGGTGAGGGGCCGCTGTCGATGGTGGTCCCGGTCGGAGTGCTCACGGTGCTCGCGACCGTCGGCGGCCTCGTCGTGATCCCCGGGGTCTGGGAGCCGTTCCTCCACTGGATCGACGAGACCGCCGAGCCGCTGGTCGTGGCGAGCGTGGCCCAGGATTACGGCACGAGCGCGATCGCGGTGTCACTCGCCCTCGTGGGGCTCTTCCTCGCCCGGCGCGCGTTCCAGGCGGGTCGCCAGCTCGTGACGAGCCCGGGCATCTGGCGCGGGCTCGAGCACAAGCTGTACTTCGACGAGCTGTACGACGCGCTCTTCTACCGCCCCGCGGTTGCGCTCTCGCAGACGTTGCGGCGGAACGTCGAGGAGCCAGTCGTCGAGCGCTCCCTCGACGAGATCGGGTCGGGCACGATCCAGGTCGGGGGCGAGGTCGCACGCACGCAGTCCGGCCTCCTCCGCAGCTACGCACTCGCCGTCGCGCTCGCCGTCTCCGTCCTCGTCGTCGTCTTCGTGTCGGTGCGCTAGTGCTGACGACCGCGCTCATCCTGCTGCCCGTCGCCGGCGCACTCGTCGTCGCGATCCTGCCGCTGCCACGCGAGACGACGGCAGGCCTCGCCTTCTTCTTCGCGCTCATGGAGGTCGGGCTCTGGATCGTCACCGCGGCGCGGTACGACTTCGACGCGGGCGGGCTGCAGCTCGGCACGTCGCGCGAGTGGGTGGAGAGCCTCGGCATCTCGTACTCGGTCGGCCTCCTCGGCTTCTCCGTCTGGCTGACGGGCGCGACGGTGATCGTCTTCGCCGCCGCCATCGGCTACGCGTTCTGGGTCGGCCGCGACCGGCCGCGGGCGTACCACGCACTCATGCTCCTCCTGCTCGGGGCCGTCGTGGCCACGTTCGTCTCCCAGGACCTCCTCCTCTTCTACGTCTCCTTCGAGGCGATGCTCATCCCGCTCTACGTCCTCGTCGGCGTCTGGGGCGGGGAGCGGCGGCAGGCCGCGACGCTCACGTTCGTCGTCTACACGATGGCGGGCTCCCTCCTGATGCTCGCCTCCGTCGTCGCGTTCGGCGTGACCCAGGGCACGTTCTCGCTGACCGAGTCCGGCACGAGCGACAACGTCTGGATCTTCCTCGGGTTCGCGATCGCATTCGCAGTCAAGGCGCCGCTCTTCCCACTGCACGGGTGGCTGCCGCTCGCCTACCGCGAGGCGCCGGTCGAGGTCGCGGCCGTGCTCTCGGCCGTCGTCTCGAAGACGGCGATCTACGGCTTCCTCCGGATCGGGCTGCCGAAGTTCCCGGATCCCGCCGACGACCTGTCCGGGCTGATCCTCGTCCTCGCGAGTGCCGGGCTCGTGTACGGCTCGATCCTCGCCTTCCGCTCGGCCGACCTCCGGGGTGTCGTGGCGTACTCGTCGATGGCGCAGATGGGGCTCATCACCCTCGGCGTGTTCTCGTTCGACGACCTCGGGCTCGACGGCGCAGTACTCCAGTCGGTGGGGCACGCGCTCATCTCCGCGGGCATGTTCCTCCTCGTCGGGATGGTGGAGCGACGCTGCGGCACCGGCCTGCTCGACGCGCTCGGCGGGATGGCGCGCGGGCGGCCCGTGCTCGCCACGATCGTTCTCGTAGCCGGGATGATCACCCTCGCGGTGCCCGGCACGGCGACGTTCGCCGCCGAGTTCCTGATCATGGCCGGCGTCTACGCGCAGGGCTGGGGCTACTCCGTCGTCGTCGCGCTCGGCGTCGTGCTCGCGGCGATGTACACGCTCCGCGTCATCTCCGCGATCCTGCACGTGAAGCCGGGGCCGGCGGTGCGCGACGACGCGCTCGACCTGCGCGTGGGTGAGCTCGCGCTCGTGTTGCCGCTCGTCCTCGTGCTCCTCGGTCTCTCCTTCTGGCCGGCGCTCGTGAGCGAGAGCTCGTTCGCAGGCGACCACGCTGAGCGCGCGATCGCGACGGGCTACCGATGATCGACACGCCTTCCGTCGACTGGCTCGCGCTCGCGCCGACCCTCGCGCTCCTGGCCGGTGCGGGTGTCGCGCTCCTCGCCGCATTGCTCCCGGAGTGGATGCGGAAGGCCGTGTCGGCGACCGCGGCCTTCGCAGGGTTCGCGGTTGCCGTCGTCTTCGCCGTCGTCGTCTTCGACGACACGCCGGTGCCGCAGTCGCTGCTCGACGGGTCGATGAGCCGCGACCAGCTCGCATCGATGGCGCAGGTGATCCTCGGCGTGACCGGCGCAGCCGTCGTCCTCGTGGCATGGGGCGAACGGCGCCGCACGAACCACGCCGAGTACTACGCCCTCCTCGCGACCGCCGGCGCGGGGATGGTGTTCTTCGTCGGAGCCGAGAACCTCATGACGCTCTTCCTGGGCCTCGAGTGGTTCTCGCTCTGCCTGTACGTCCTCGTCGCGATCGACACCGAGCGGGAGACGTCGCTCGAGGCCGGCCTCAAGTACCTCGTCGTCGGCGGTTTTGGTTCGGCGGTGCTGCTCTTCGGCTCCGCCCTCGTGTACGGCGCGACGGGGCAACTGAGCTTCTCCGAGATCGCCGCGGCGACACCGACCGACGACGCGTTCCTCTTCGCCGGCCTCGCGATGATCCTGGCCGGCCTCGCGTTCAAGGTCTCTGCCGCGCCGTTCCACATGTGGACGCCGGACGTGTACGAGGGCTCTCCCACGTCGGTGACCGCGTTCATGTCGGCGGCGACGAAGACGGCTGCGCTCGTCGTCACCCTGCGCGTCCTCGTGACGGCGTTCCCGGAACAGGGCGACGTCTGGACGATCGCGATCGCGGTCATCGCCGCCGTTTCGCTCGCCTGGGGCAACTTCGGCGCGCTCGCCCAACGCGACCTCAAGCGGCTCCTCGCCTACTCCTCGATCTCGCACGCCGGGTTCCTGCTCATGGCGGTCTCCGCGAACTCGGAGCGCGGCACCGAGGCCCTCCTCTACTACCTTGTCGTGTACTCCGCGATGTCCGTCGGCGCGTTTGCGGTCGTCGCCGCACGCGAGCGCGAGCTGGAGCGCCCGGTCACGCTCGAGTCGCTCGCCGGCTTCGGATGGGAGCGGCCGTACCACGGCATCGCGTTATGGACCTTCATGCTCGGCATGGCCGGCTTTCCACTCACGGGAGGCATCTTCGGGAAGCTGTTCGTCTTCTCCGCCGCCTACGACGCCGGCGAGTGGTGGCTCGTCCTGATCGGTGTCGCGGCGACTGCCGTGTCCCTCGCGTACTACCTGAACGTCGTCCGCTGGATCTACATGCGCTCGGCGACCGAGCTCACCCTCGCCCCGGCGGGAGGCTCGCCGCCGCGCGACACGCCTCTGGCCGTAGGCGTCGCCGCGGCCTTCGTCGTCACGGTCGGGTCGTTCTTCGTCGTCCAGCCGATCCTCGACGCGGCGAGCGACGCCGCGTCCTCACTTCCGTTCTGACCTTCAGCAGATCGGAGCCCGCTCTCGCGGCCTCCAATCGCGGGCAATCCCTAATGGCGGCCGCATTCGCGGCCGCGATCGAGCGTTTACATTGCGCAGCGTGACAGGACTCACGTGGCTCGGGCACGCGGCGTTCAGGATCGACACGCCGGGTGGCAAGCGGATCTACGTCGACCCCTTCCTGAGCGGTAACCCGAAGTGTCCGCCGAGCGAGGTCGAGCCGGAGCGTTGCGACCTCGTGCTCGTGACCCACGGACACGGCGACCATGTCGGGGACACGATCGCGATCCACCAACGTGAGGGGTGCCCAGTCGTGGCGCAGGTGGAGCTGCGCGGCTGGCTCACGGCGAACGGCGTCGCAGACGACGGCCAGGCGCATTCGATCAACAAAGGTGGCACCTGCAGCGTCGCGGGCGTGAAGGTGACGCTCACGACCGCCAATCACTCGGCGAGCACGCCCGACGGCGGCTACGGCGGTGAAGCGGCCGGGATCGTGCTCGAGCTCGAGGACGGCTTCCGGATCTACTTCGCCGGCGACACGAACGTGTTCGGCGACATGTCGCTCATCGGGCGCATCTACGCGCCCGACCTCGCCGTGCTCCCGATCGGGGACCACTTCACGATGGGGCCGCGTGAGGCAGCCGTCGCGCTCGAGCTGCTCGGGGTCGTCCGCTGCGTGCCCTGCCACTACGGGACGTTCTCCCTCCTCACGGGGACGCCGGGCGCGCTCCGCGAGCTCGCCCCTCCCGGGGTCGAGATCCTGTCGCCCGAGCCGGGCGAGACGGTCACGTTCTGATGCGCGAGCGGTGGTTCGGCGCCACGGGGCGCAAGGTTCCGGAGATCGTCCTCGATGGGACCCTCGAGCTCGAGGGGGCGCTGGTACTCGACGACGTGTCCAACGTTCGCGCGATCCACGACGCGCACCACGCGGGAACGCCGGTCGTCGTCCGCGCCTCGACCCCGGAGGACGTGCATGCGGCGCTCTCCCTCGGCGCCGTCGCGTGCGTCCTCGTGCGCGACGAGAGGCTGCTCTCGCTCGACCTCGCGGAGATGACCTACGGCTGAGCCCCTCGTAGCGACCTACTCGATCTGTGCATGCGACCTCGAGGCGCAGCAGTGGGGCGTCGCCGTGCAGTCGAAGTTCCTCGCCGTCGGCTGCATCGTGCCGTGGGCGGAGCCGCTGACAGGCGCGATCGCGACCCAGGCGTGGGCGAACCCGGGGTACGGGCCTGACGGCCTCGCGCTCTTGCGCGAGGGCACGCGCGCCGACGAGGTCGTCGCCCACCTGACCGAGGCGGACGAGAATCGCGCCCAACGGCAACTCGGAGTGGTGGACGCATTGGGGCGCGCAGCGTCCTACACGGGAGCCGAGTGCAATGACTGGGCGGGACACCGCACCGGGTCGGGCTACGCCGCGCAGGGAAACATCCTCGTCTCGGAGGCCACAGTCGACGCCCTCGCCGAGGTATTCGAGGCAACCGACGAGAAGCCGCTCGTCGAGCGCCTCCTCGACTGCCTCGATACCGCGCAGGCCGCGGGAGGCGATCGCCGCGGCCAGCAGTCCGCGGCGGTCCTCGTCGTCGGGCCGGAGCAGGGCTACGCGGGTCTGTCGGACATCTTCGTCGACCTCCGCGTCGACGATCATCCGCGTCCGCTCGAGGAGCTCAGGCGGCTGTACGGCATCCACCAGGAGCTGTTCGGTCAGACACCTCGCTCGAAGTGGATCGAGGTGGACGACGGTCTGCGCAAGGAGATCGCCGATCGACTGGCCGTCCTCGGCTACGACCGGCTTGAGGACTGGGCGGGCGTCGAGAACCTCGAGGAGCGCGTCGGCGGCCTCGACGCGGTCGATCCGTTCGTGCTCGAGCGACTGCGCGAACGGTCGAGCTAGCCGCCCGGGAGCCGTCGTCCGGCCGCGAGCGCTCTGAGCGCCGGAACCGGATCGTGCTCCGGGCGCGCGACGACCAGCAGTGCGCCGTGCTGCGGCCCGGCCAGCGCCGAGACGAGGAGCTCGAGGCCGACCGCGAGCGCGAAGGCCTTGTGTGCCTGATCCCCGCCGAACGGCACGAGCTCCTCCGGTTCCGCCCGCCCGGCCAGCACGTCGCCGTGTGTGACAGCGCCCATGGAGACGTCCGCCACGACCGGCTCGCCGTCGCTCGAGGGGATCGCGATCGCCAGCGGGTTCGTCCCGGCAAGCGGCTCGCCTCCGTCCGGATGCGGGAGGCGGCGCGGCGAGGTCGCGGTCAAGGCCGCGACGAGCCCGCTGTCCGCAAGGCGTCGGACCCAGTGGCCGAGCACGCCGGTGGGGAAGCAGCGGCGAGCGACCACGACCCGGGCGCGCTCTGGTGGATCGGCGAGCGTCGCACCGACGATCTCGTCGAGCACGAGGTAGCCGAGCGCGCCGTGCCCGTCCCAGCGCTCGAAGCCCTCCTCGGACTCGAGGAGCACCGGGCGCGCGCCCGGGTCGACGTCCAGCGACTCGAGCCAGGCAACTCGGGAGAGACCGTGCCCGACCTTGCCCCGACGGTCGGCGTCCTCGAAGTGCGCGACGAGGACGCCGACGGATCGCTCGTCGAACCCGCGCGCGGCGAGGCGCGCTCGCGCCTCGTCGCTCGTCACGGCCTGCCCAGCCGGTGACGAAAGCGCCGGACCGGCCAGTCGCGGGCGCGCGCGACACGCGCAAGCGCGCGGTCGGGATTCACGACGACCGGATGGCCGACAGCCTCCAGGAACGGCAGGTCCGAGTGCGAATCGGAGTACGCGGTGGAGCCCGCGAGCTCGAGACCCTCGGCAATCGTGAGCTCGACGAGCGCGGTCGCCTTCTCCGGCCCGTACAGGCGGCGCTCGAGACGACCGGTGTAGACGCCGTCGTCGACCTCCGCTCGCGAGGCGAGCGCGCCCGCAAGCCCGAGCTTCTGCGCGATCGTCTCCACGACCTCGTACAGCGCCGCCGAGACGATGAACACCCGCTCGCCACGGCTGGCGTGCTCCGCTGCGAGATCCACTGCCTCGCGGTACACGAGTGGGCGGAGGACGGGCTCCCACGCCTCCTCCACGATCTCGTGCATGACGTCGACCGACAGGCCCTGCAGGATCGTCATCGCGCTGTCGGCGGTCCGGCCGACGCGGGCCTGGCCGGCACCGAACCGCGCGAAGACGAGCTGCGCGAGCGCAGCCTTCGCGAGCTGAGGCCTCCCGATCAGGCCGCGCTTGCGGAACGTGCCCGCGAGCGCGAGCGAGCTCGAGCGCGAGAGCAGCGTCCGATCCAGGTCGAAGAACGCGGCCCCCGACACCGGGCGATCCTACGAGACGATCGTCAGTGGCTTCCGGATGGTTCCGGCTCTGGTCGCCGCGACCGACTCGGCG
>JBKOYF010000023.1:0-22041 GCA_046725305.1 Actinomycetota bacterium | reverse complement strand
GAACGAAGTCGTCGCGCCGCACCGAGCGCGTCTCTCCCGCCTCGAGGGCTTCCACGGTCGCGGAGCGACGAGCGTCGGGGAGGAGGAGCGCGAGCTCGCCGAAGCTCTGCCCCGGCCCCACGACCTCGACGAGCACGCTGTCGCCGACCGGCGTGAGCACCCGCGCGCCGAAGCGCCCGCGGACGACCAGGTGCAGTGAGTCGGCCGGGTCGTCGCGATGGAACACGACCTCGCCGCGCGAGAACGTCCTGCGGCGCGCGATCGCGAGCAGTTGCCGCACGTCCTCGGGCGGCAGGTCGGCGAGCAGCGGCCACTCCATCGCCGCAAGTCTGTGTCACGGCGGTGACACTCGCAACGTCGCGCACGCGAACGACACGACGAGGCGCTGCTCCTACGCTCGGGTCATGACGGATCGGACGAGAAGGGAGCACACCATGAAGCGCATCGCCACCATCGCCGCCGTACTCACAACCGCCGCGGTCGTCGCGCCGATCGCAACCGCGGGGAACGTCGCGCAGGTCAAGTCACAGGATCACCCGCAGATCTCGCGCGTCCAGGTCTCGCAGGTGCAGCGCGCGAACGCTGCGATCACCGCCCAGCGGGTCTCATCGCAGCGAGCGCAGGCGCTCCGGTTTTCGATGCTGCTCCACGCGATGCGCTGATCCACTCTCTCGTCCATCCGAGTGGGGGAGTGACGAAGAGCCCGCGAGGGCTCCTCGTCACGTCGACGCGGTTCAGAGCCCGACGATGTCGTCCGGGCGCACGGGGACGCGGGCGAGCTCGCGGCCCGTCGCGTCGCGCAGCGCCGCGACGATCGCCGCCGTCGACACCACGGTCGGCGGCTCGCCGACGCCCTTGACGCCGTACGGCGCGTCCGGCTCGGGGACCTCGACGAGCTCGGAAACGACGGGCGGCATGTCGAGGAAGGTGGGGATGAGGTAGTCCGTGAAGCTCGCGTTGGCAATGACGCCGTCGCGCACCTGGATCTCCTCCATCAGCGCGAGTCCGAGGCCCTGGGCCGTGCCGCCCTCGATCTGCCCCTCGACCGCGACGGGGCTGAGGGCGTGTCCGACGTCCTGGGCAGTGCCGACCCAGACGACGCGTGTGAGCCCGAGGTCCACGTCGACCTCGACCACCACGCGCATGGCCGCGAGCGCGAGCGCGACGTGCGCCTGGCCGTCCGTGACCTGACCAGTCTCCGGATCGAGCGAGAACGTGCGCGGGTGGCGGTAGACGCGCTCGACGTCCACGGCCGCGCCCCCGCTGCGGGCCTGCTCCTCGAGTGCAGCCCGGCAGGCGGTCTGCACTGCGCCCGCGGCCATCCAGGTCATGCGCGACGCGGAGGACGAGCCCGCCGAGCCCACCCGCGCGGTCGAGCCCGACGCCAGGGTCACGTCCTCGGTACCGAGCTCGAGCCGGGCGACACCGAGGATCACGTCGCTCACGCCCTGGCCGACCTCCGCGGAGGCGCAGTGGACCTCGGCGGAGCCGTCCTCGGCGAGGACGACCCGAGCTGCGCAGTAGTCGTCGAAGCCCTCCGAGTAGCAGACGTTCTTGAAGCCCACGGCGAATCCGACGCCCCGGGACACGCCCTCGCCGCGGGTCGTGTTCCCGGCGCCGCCGGGCAGCCGGATAGCCTCTCGGGGGAGCTCCTCGGACTCGGGTACGGGAATGGCTGCGGCGCGACGGATCACGTCCCGGGTCGGCAGGGCGCCCGTTACCACCTGCCCGGTGGCGAGCATCCCTCCGGGCTCGAGCGCGTTCAGGAGCCGGAGCTCGACCGGGTCGATCTCGAGAGCGGCCGCGAGCTTGTCCATCTGGGCCTCCGCCGCGAAGCACGTCTGCACTGCGCCGAAGCCGCGCATCGCGCCGCAGGGCGGGTTGTTCGTGTACACGGCGAGCCCCTCGATCAGCACGTTCTCCACGGCGTATGGCCCGACGGCGAACGAGCACGCGTTCGAGATGACCGCCGTCGAGCTCGACGCGTACGCCCCTCCGTCGATCAGGATCCGCATGCGCACGGCGACGAGCCGGCCCTCGCGCGTCGCACGATGCTCGGCCCAGACGCGCGCCGGGTGCCGGTGGATGTGCCCGACGAAGGACTCCTCGCGGTTGTAGACCATCCTCACGGGTCGGCCGGTCCGGAGCGCGAGCATGGCTGCGTGGACCTGGATCGAGAGGTCCTCACGCCCGCCGAAGGCGCCGCCCACGCCTGCGAGATGGATCCGGACCTGCTCGGGGTCGAGGCCGAGACACGGCGCGACCTGGTCGCGGTCGACGTGGAGCCACTGCGTCGCGACGTGGATGTCGACGCCGCCCTCGCCGTCCGGGACGGCGATCCCCGACTCCGGTCCGAGGAAGGCCTGGTCCTGCTGACCGACCTCGTAGACACCTGTCACGGTCACGTCGGCGTCGGCGTCGGCCTCGGGATCGCCGCGCCGCACGACCATCGAGCGGACGACGTTCGGGCGCGGGTCGTCGCGGTAACCGTGTCCCATGGTCGGGCGGTCGGGGTGGAGCGGCTCCGCCTCCGTCGCGCGCTCCGGGTCGGTGACGGGTGACAGCGGCTCGTACCCGACGCGAACGGCCGCAGCGGCGCGCCTCGCCTGCTCGGGTTCCTCCGCGGCGACGATCGCAACGGGCTCCCCGAAGTAGCGGACGCGATCTATGGCGAGGACCGGCTGGTCGGCGAACTCGAGCCCGTACGTCTTCTGCCCGGGGACGTCGTCGTGAATGAGGACCGCGTGCACGCCGGGCATGACGACGGCCTCCGCGACGTCGACGCCGACGATGCGCGCGTGCGCGTGGGGGCTCCGGACGGTCTGACCGTAGAGCATCCCTGCCGCGTGGAGGTCGCTCGAGTATGCGAACGCCCCGGTGACCTTGGGCACGGCATCCGCCCGACGCGTGGCCGGGACGGCCCGCCCGCGCGCCAGCGTTCCGGACGTGGTGCTCATCGATCCGCCGCCTGACGCACGGCGTCGAGGATCTTCTGGTACCCGGTGCACCGGCAGAGGTTCCCGGAGAGCGCCTCGCGGATCTCGTCGTCGGTCGGCTCCGGGACACGCCGCAGGAGCTCCGCCGCCGCGACGACGAGCCCCGGCGTGCAGAAGCCGCACTGCACGGCGCCCGCGTCCGCGAACGCCTCCTGGACCGGGTGGAGGTCGCCATCGCTTGCAAGCCCCTCGACCGTGACGACGTCGTGGCCGTCGGCCTGTGCGGCGAGCACGAGGCATGAGCAGACGAGCTCTCCGTCGAGGACGACCGAGCACGAGCCGCACTCGCCCTGCTCGCAGGCGTTCTTCGAGCCGGGCAGCTCGAGCCGGTCGCGGAGCGTGGTGAGCAGGCTCTCGCCGGCCCAGACGTCAGCCTCGCGCAGCTCCCCGTTGACAGTGACCTCGATCCTCACGCGAGGCACCTCTCGAGCGCACGCTGGGTGAGAACCCGGAGGGCGTGCCGGCGGTAGGCAGCGGTTCCGCGGACGTCGTCGATCGGGCTCGCGGCCTCGGCGACCCGCTCCGGGAAGTCGCCTGCGTCCTCGAGCGGGGCGGTGACGAGCCGGACGACGGGGGCCGCCGAGCCGAGGGCAGCCCGAAGCTCGTCGCGCTCTCGATCGGCGACGACCGCGAGGGAGCAGACGGCGATGACCATCGCGTTGCGCGGCCCGACCTTCATGAACGTCTGCGGCTGGCGGCTCGGCCATACGTGAACCGCGACGATGAGCTCGTCGTCGGCGAGGGCGTTCCGCTTCACGCCGACGAGGAACTCCTCGAGGACGAGGCGCCGGAGACCGCGCACGCTCGCGACCTCGACCTCGGCGCCCTCGACGAGGAGCGGCGGGAGGGCGTCTCCTGCAGGCGAGGCGGTTCCCAGGTTCCCGCCCACGGTTCCCCGGTTCCTGATCTGCGGCGAGCCGACGGTCCGCGAGGCCTCGGCGAGCGCGGGCAGCTCCGCCCCGAGCTCGTCCCTCATCGCCTCGGTGTAGGTGAGCCCGGCGCCGAGGCGAAGCGTTCCGTTCTCCCGCGACCAGCCGCGCAGCTCGTCGACCTCGTTCAGGTTGAGCAGGACGTCCGGGCGGGTGCGGTCGAAATTGAGCGCGACCATGACGTCCGTTCCTCCCTGGATCGGGAGGGCGGACGGATGCTCGGCCTTCCGTGCGAGTGCCTCGTCGAGCGAGCGAGGAGTGAGGACGTCCACGGAGACGTTCTAGCGCTCCTCGCGCACGTACGGTCGACCGAGCGCCGCCGGCGCGCCGAGCCGTCTGCGGGCGAACGCCGTCGAGACGAGCACGAGGACGACGATCGTCATGACGTAGGGCAGCGACTGCAGGAGCTCGGGCGAGACCGTCACGTCGTGTGCCTGCAGCGCGAACGGCAGGGCCGACAGACCGCCGAACAGGTACGCGCCGACGAGGCACAGCTCGGCGCGCCAGAAGGCGAAGATGACGAGCGCGATCGCGATCCAGCCTGCGCCGTTGACGAGTGTGTCGCCCGAGGTCCAGCCCGCGGTGATCGACAGGCTGTAGCAGGCGCCGCCCACACCGGCGAGCGCCCCGCCGACCAGGACGTGCACGTAGCGGTAGCCCGTCACGCTGATCCCCATTGCGTCGGCGGAGGCGGGCGCCTCGCCGACGGCACGGACGTTGAGCCCGAAGCGTGTGCGACCTAGGTAGAGGGCGACGAGGAGGGTGACGAGCCACGAGGCGTAGACGAGCGCCGACTGGTCGAAGAGGATCGGCCCGAGCACCGGGAGGTCGCCGAGCCTGAGCACGTCCAGCGGCTTGAACTGGTGCGTTGCCGGCAGGTCAGCGAGGTGGAGCTCGTTCCCGAAGTACGCCGAGAGGCCGAGGCCGCCGGCGAAGATCGTGAGCGCGAGGCCCGACACGATCTGGCTCGCGCGCAGCGTGATCGTGAGGAAGGCGTGGATCGCGGCCATCGCCGCTCCGGCGACCGCCGCCCCCGCGACGGCCAGCCACAGCACCGCCGCGTCGCCGCCGTGGACGCGCTGGGTGACCCAGAAGCCGACGGCGGCCCCGAACAGCATCATCCCTTCGACCCCGAGGTTCAGCACGCCGGAGCGCTCCGCGAGGAGCTCACCCAGCGACGCGTAGAGGAGCGGCGTGCCGTACAGCACCGCCTGCGCGAGGACGATCACGAGGAGGCTGTCGTTGATCACACCGTCGCCTCCGAAGCGTCACCCGCGTGCGCGTGCACCCGGCGTCTCACGGTCACCCGGTAGCGGATGAGGAGCTCGCCCCCGAGGGCGCAGAAGAGGATGATCCCCTGCAGCACGCCGACGAGCCCAGACGGGAAGTCCGCTCCCTGGAGCGTGAAGCCGGCGTTCAGGAGCCCGCCGATGAGCACGGCGACGAGGCACACCGCGATCGGGCTGTAGCGAGCGAGCGCCGCGACGACGATCCCCGTGTAGCCGAACGCCGCTGCCTGCAGGCCCTGCGGGCTCCCGTCGAGCGTGTGCGAGAAGTCCCCGATCTGGCTCGCGCCCCCGAGGCCAGCGACCGCACCGGAGAGGGCCATGACCGCGAGGATCTTGCGCCGCGTCCGCATCCCCGCGTAGCGCGCGGCCCGTGGCGAGTCGGCGATGACGCTGACCTCGAAGCCGAAGCGGGTTCGCGAGTAGACGAACCACAGGACGACCGCGGAGGCGATGCCGACGAGGAAGCCGAGCGGCACCACGACGCTCGACCCGAACGTCGGCCACTCGGCTGCAGACGGCATCGGCTTGCCCTGCGGGAACGCGCGCGCCTGGAGCGTCGACACGTCGCGCCAGTAGGAAGCGCTGTCGTAGATGAGGTACGTGAGCAGGTACCCCGCGACGTAGTTGAGCATCAGCGACGTGATGATCTCGTTCGTGCTCGCGAACGCGCGCAGCACTCCCGGAATGAGGGCCCAGAGCGCGCCGAGCGCGCCGGCGGCAAGGCACATGGCGACGACGTAGAGCGTCGTCGACCCGGCGTCGCGATCTCCCAGCTGGAGCGCGATCCACGATCCGCCGATCGCACCCAGGTAGAGCTGGCCCTCGGCGCCGATGTTGAACAGCCCCATGCGGAAGGCGACCGCGGCCGCGAGGCCCGTGAAGAGGATGGGCGTCGCCGAGATGAGCGTGGCGGACAGCGACCCGCTGCCGGTGAACCCCGCCTCGAAGATCTTGCGGTAGGTCTCGCCCGGCGCATGACCGCTCACGGCGAGGACGACGGCCATGATCGCGAAGGCGACCACGAGCGATCCCACCGGGACGGCGACCGACAGCCACCACGGCTGCTCGAGCCTCCGCTCGAGCCGAATCATGAACGGCCGCCGGCCATGAGGTAGCCGATCTCCTCGACCGTTGCCGATCCAGCGTCGAGCTCGCCGACGATCTCGCCCTCGTAGACGACGAGAATCCTGTCGGCGAGCGCGCGGATCTCGTCGAGGTCCTCGCTCAGGAGGAGGATCGCGACGCCCCGGGAGGCAGCGTCTCGGAGGTACGAGTGCACCGTCTCGATCGCCCCGACGTCGAGCCCGCGGGTCGGCTGCGCGACGACGAGGACGAGCGGATCGTCCTCGAACTCGCGCCCGAGCACGAGCTTCTGGAGATTCCCTCCGGAGAGGTTGCGCACCGGCGTCGCCGGCCCTGGAGTCTTGACGTCGTAGCGCCTGATGATGCGGACGGCCGCCTCGCGCATCTTCCGCAGCGCGAGGAGCGGCCCCCGCGACAGCGAGCGGCTCCGGTACGTCTTGATGGAGACGTTGCTCGTGACGCTCAGGCTCGGGGCGAGCCCCGTCCCGAGCCGGTCCTCCGGAACGTGAGCGACTCCGGCGAGGATCGCCTCGCGCGGATCCCCGCCCCCCAGGCGCCGACCGGCGACGCGAACGGACCCCGCCCGGACGTCGCGCATGCCGGAGACCGCCTCGGCGAGCTCCCGCTGCCCGTTGCCCGCGACCCCCGCGACCCCGACGATCTCGCCCTCTCGAACCGAGAACGAGACGCCCTTCACGGCGGTCTCGCCGCGGTCGCCCGGCACCACGAGGTCCTCCACCTCCAGCACGCGGACATCCGCGATCTGCCGCGACTGCTCGAGCGGCGGCGCCACCTCGATCTCACGCCCGACCATGAGCGCCGCGAGGGAGCGCGTCGTCGCACCCGACGCCGACACGGTCTCGACGGTACGGCCGCCGCGGAGGACGGTGATGCGGTCCGCGACCGCGAGCACCTCGTGAAGCTTGTGGGAGATGAAGATCACGGTCTTCCCCTCCTCGGCCATCGCGCGGAGGGTCGAAAAGAGGCCGACCGCCTCCTGTGGGGTCAAGACCGCGGTGGGCTCGTCCATGATCAGGATGCGCGCCTCGCGGTAGAGCGCCTTCAGGATCTCGACGCGCTGCTGCTCGCCGACGGAGAGCTGCCAGATGCGCGCGCGGGGATGGACTGCGAGGCCGTACCGCTCGCCGAGCTCCGCGACGCGGCGCTCGATCGCGCGCTCGCGGACGAAGAAGGAGCGCCCTTCGGCGCGATGATCCCCGAGGACGACGTTCTCCGCGACCGTGAACGGCGAGACGAGCCGGAAGTGCTGGTGCACCATGCACACTCCCGCGTCGAGCGCGTCCCGCGGCGAGTGGAAGCGCACCTGCTCCCCGTAGAGCTCGATCTCGCCCTCGTCCGGCCGGTACAGGCCGGTGAGGATGTTCGAGAGAGTCGTCTTCCCGGCGCCGTTCTCGCCGAGCATGGCGTGCACCTCGCCGACGGCGGCCTCGAACGTGACGTCGTCGTTGGCGAGCACGCCGGGGAAGCGCTTCGTGATGCCGCGCATGCGCACGGCGGGTGCCGGAGAGGCGCCGGGCGACCCGGCGCCTCTCTCCTGCGACGCGGTGGCGGGAGTGGCCTCCCCCACCGGCTAACCCGGCGGCAGGACCGAGGAGACCTTCCCGATCACGCCCTTCACGAGCCACTGCATCGTGTACAGGTCGGCGATGAGCTTGAGCTGCTTGCCGGGCTTCACCTTGAGCTTGCCTGACTGGTCGTACAGCGGCCCCTGGAAGACGTGGAACTTGCCGGCGACCATCGCCTTGCGCTTCGCCGCGATCTGCGCCTTCGTCTTCGCCGAGACCTTCGGACCGTACGGTGCGAGGCCGGTGAATCCGTCCTTGATCGTGCCGTAGTAGAAGCCGGGCTTCCACGTGCTGTCGAGCGCCGCCTTCACGCGCTTCACGTAGTACGGCCCCCAGTTGTAGGTCGCTGCCGTGAGCCACTGCTTCGGCGCCGACTTCTGCGCGTTCGAGTCGTAGCCGACCCACGGGATGCCCTTCGCCTCCGCGACGACCCCTGCGGCCGGGCTGTCGACGTTCTGACCGATCACGTCCACACCGGCAGCGATGAGGTTCTGCGCGGCGGCCGTCTCCTTCTGCGGCGAGTACCACGCGTTCGTCCAGATCAGCCTCACCCTCGCGCCCGGATGCGTCGCCTGCGCCCCGAGCGTGAAGGCGTTGATGTGACGAACGACCTCGGGGATGCCGTACGGGACGACGTAGCCGATGAGACCCTTCTTGCTGGCCGCCCCTGCGGCCATGCCCGAGAGGTAGATCGTGTCCTCGCCGGCGCCGAAGTACTCCGCCTGGTTCTTCTTGACCTGGAGCCCCGTCGCCTGCTCGAAGAGCACGTCCGGGTACTTCGAGTAGAGCTGCCCGTTGACGCCGTTCTCGAGCATCCCGAACGAGCAGCCGAAGATCATCGTGTAGCCCTCCCGCACGAGGCCCGCGACGATCTGCGGCACCTGCGCGTTCGAGAAGACGTTCTCCTTGTACGTGGTCTGGACCTGGTCGCCGAGCGTCTTCTCGACGAGCAGCCGACCTGCCTCGTGCGCCTGCGACCAGCCGCCGTCGTTGTGCGGGCCCGGGTAGATCCACGCAATCTTGAGCGGGTCCTTCTCGGGCTTCGCCCACCCCGCGCCGGCGACGACGAGCCCGACCACCGCGAGCGCGAGCACGAGCCCCGCCGCTACCACCTTTCGCCTCATGAGACCTCCTGTCCCCCGCGTCGACTGACGGGGCGACTATATCGCCGCACATGACCCAAATCTGCTTGCTGCAGATCTGGGTCGCGCGAAGATCCCTAGAGGCGTCCGCTTCGCGGCCGCTGGGTCGTCTTCATGCCAGTCCTCAGCGACGCGCGGCGCATTACGCTCCCCTCGATGGACGCTCTGAAGCGTCGTCTCGCGGTCGCGCGCGGGGACGAACCGGCCGATCTCGTCGTCTCCGGAGGACGCGTCCTCTCGGTGTTCACGCGGGAGTGGCTCGAGGTCGACGTGGCGATCGTGGACGGGGTCGTCGCAGGCCTCGGACGCTACGACGGACACGAGTCGCTCGACGCGTCGGGCCAGTACGTCGTCCCCGGCTTCATCGACGCGCACATGCACCTCGAGTCCGTGAAGCTCATGGTGGACGAGTTCGCGCGGCTCGTCCTCCCGCTCGGCACGACGGCCGTCGTCGCCGACCCCCACGAGATCGCGAACGTCCTCGGTGTCGACGGGGTCCACTGGCTTCTGGACGCGACCGCGGCGCTCCAGCTCGACGTGTTCTTCATGGCGCCCTCCTGCGTGCCGGCCTCGACGTTCGAGTCCCCTCGGCGGGCGCTAACCGCGGGCGACCTCGAGTCGCTCATGCGGCGCCGCCGCGTGCTCGGCCTCGCGGAGATGATGAACTTCCCGGGCGTCATCGAGGGGTCGGCCGCGGAGCTCGAGAAGCTCGGGCTCGAAGGAGCGCGCCACGTCGACGGCCATGCGCCCGGCGTCCTCGGCAAGCACCTGCAGGCGTACGCCGCAGCCGGGATCCGCTCCGACCACGAGGCGCTCACCGTGGAGGAGGGGCGCGAGCGCCTGCGAGCCGGGATGTGGCTGCTCGTCCGCGAGGCGTCCATGGCGCGGAACCTGCGCGCACTCCTGCCCCTCGTCGAGGAGTACGGCCCCACGCGCATCGCGTTCTGCACGGACGACCGCGACCCGGAGGACATCGTCGACTCCGGCCACGTGAACGGGATGGTTCGCGAGGCCGTCGCCTACGGAATCGCGCCGGAGGACGCCGTGCTGATGGCCTCGCACCACCCGGCGTTGTGGCACGGCCTCCGCAGACACGGCGCGATCGCCCCCGGCTACGTCGCCGACCTGCTCCTCCTCCCCGACCTCGTCACCTACGCGCCCTCGACGGTGCTGAAGCGCGGGCGTCCGATCGCGGACGTCCCGCGGGTCGAGATCCCGGACTGGGTGCGGCAGTCCGTCCGCGTGCGACCGCTCGACCCTGGGGACTTCGCGATCCCGTGGAGGGGCGGCACCGCCCGGGCGATCGGCCTCGTGGAGGATCAGGTCGTCACGGAGTCGCTCGAGCGCGAGCTCGTCGTCGAGGGCGACCGGGCCGTCGCCGACGCGGACCGCGACCTCGCGAAGATCGCCGTCGTCGAGCGCCACCTCGCCACCGGCCGCGTTGGCCTCGGCTTCGTCGCTGGGTCGGGCCTCCGGCGTGGCGCACTCGCGTCGAGCGTCGCGCACGACGCGCACAACCTCGTCGTCGTGGGAATGTCGGACCGAGACATGGTGTTCGCGGTCGAACGGCTCGCGGAGCTCGGCGGCGGGATCGTCGCCGTCGACGACCTCCGCGTGCTCGCCGAGTGCCCGCTGCCCGTCGCAGGCCTCCTCTCCGATGCGCCGCTCGCCGACGTCGTCGCACAGAGCCGCGCGTGCAACGAGGCCGCGCACGGCCTCGGCTGGTCCGGCGCGACGCCCTTCCTCACGCTCGCCTTCCTCGCCCTCTCCGTGATCCCGCACCTGAAGATCACGGACCGCGGCCTCGTGGACGTCGACCGCTTCGAGATCGTCCCCCTCGCCATATGAGGCGGCTCTACGCGGGCGGGTGGATCGTGACGTGCGACGACGAGGGGACGGAGCACGAGTACGGCTGGCTCCTCGCCGAGGACGGCGTGATCGCCGGGGTGGGGGCGGGAGACCCGCCGGAAGCGGACGAGCGCGTGGATCTCGCGGGCGCGGTCGTGACCCCGGGGCTCGTCAACACCCACCACCACCTGTACCAGACGCTGACGCGCGCCCGGGCACAGGAGGCGGATCTCTTCACCTGGCTCCGCGAGCTCTACCCGGTGTGGGCGGGCATCGATGCCGAGGCCGAGTACGCAGCGGCACGCGCGGGCCTGGCCGAGCTCGCGCTGTCGGGCTGCACGACGGTCTTCGACCACCACTACGTCTTTCCGGAGGGACGCACGGGACTGATCGAGGCCGAGGCGCAGGCCGCACGCGAGCTCGGGCTTCGCATGGTCGCCTCTCGGGGATCGATGGACCTGGGCGAGTCGGACGGAGGGCTGCCTCCCGACGAGCTCGTCGAGGAAGTCGACGCCGTGCTCGCCGACACGGAGCGCCTCGTCGGGGAGCTCCACGAGGCAGGTCCGGGTGCACGCGTGCAGATCGCGGTGGCGCCGTGCTCCCCCTTCTCCGTCTCGAAGCACCTCATGACCGAGTCCGCGGCGCTCGCCCGCCGGCTCGGCCTGACGCTGCACACGCACCTCGCCGAGACGGTCGAGGAGGAGGCGTACTGCATGGAGCTCTACGGCGCGAGGCCGGTCGAGTACCTCACCGATCTCGGCTGGCTCGGAGGCGACGTGTGGTGCGCGCACTGCGTGCACCTCTCGCCCGACGACGTCGCAGACCTCGCCGACTCCGACACCGGTGTCGCCCACTGCCCGACGTCGAACCTCCGCCTCGGTGCGGGGGTCGCTCCCGTTCGCGACTACGTCGAGGCGGGGATCCGCGTGGGCCTCGGCGTCGACGGCACGGCCTCGAACGAGCGCGGCGACCTCCTCCACGAGGTGAAGCAGGCGCTCCTCGTCGCGCGCGGGCGCGATGGGCCCAGAGCGATGACCGCCCGCGGGGCGCTGCGGCTCGGCACGCGCGGCGGCGCCTCCGTCCTCGGCCGCGACGACATCGGGTCGCTCGAGCCGGGCAAGCGAGCCGACCTCGCGATCTGGCGAACGGACGGGCTCGAGCTGGGAGGCGCCGACGACCTGGTCGCAGGCCTCGTGCTGTCGGCACCCCATCGCGTCGACCGGCTCGTCGTCGAGGGGGAGGACGTCGTCCGCGGCGGTGCACTCGTGCGCGCCGACGAGGCCGACATCGCGCGCGCGCACCGGGCGCAGGCGCAAAGATTCGCGACATGACCGTCTCGGTCTCGACGCACGTGCTCGACACGGCCCGAGGCGAGCCCGCGGCAGGGGTCCGCATCGAGCTCGCCCGTGGGCGCGAGGTCCTCGCGTCCGGCACGACCGACGACGACGGCCGCATCCGCGAGCTCGCGTCGGGCCTCGACCCCGGGCGCTACGCACTCGTCTTCTGGCCCCCGTCCCCGTTCTTCACGCGGATCGAGCTCGAGGTCGAGCTCGCGGAGGGCCACTACCACCTCCCTCTCCTCGTCTCACCGTTCGGATGCGCGAGCTACCGCGGCACCTGACGGTCGAGGACCTTGCGGAGCTCTTCGAGGGGCGCACGCGCCTCGTCGAGCGCCTTGCGGAGACCGAGGACCCGCTCGGACGGGCGGAGGAGGTGCTCGCGTCACTCGAAGAGGAGGACAAGGTCGAGGCGCTCGCGGCCCACCCGGCCATCGGCCAGCGACAAGGGCTGTCCGAACGATCCGCAGCAGAGCAGGGCACGGACACAGATCCGGCCGTCCTCTCCGAGCTCGCGTACCTGAACCAGGTGTACGAGGAGAAGTTCGGCTTTCGCTTCGTCGTCTTCGTCGCGGGTCGCTCGAAGTTGGAGGTGCTCGGCGTGCTCCACGACCGCATCGGGCGCACCCGCGAGGAGGAGCTCGACACGGGCTGCCGCGAGCTCGTGGCGATCGCGAAGGATCGATGGATCCATACCTGAGGGACGTCCTCGACGTCCTGCTCCGCATGCTCCACGTGACCGCCGGGATCGCGTGGATCGGCGCGTCGTTCTACTTCGTCCGGCTCGACCTCGCGCTGCGTCCGCCCAAGCGGGCGGAGGACGCCGAGGCCGGCGTGGCGGGCGAATTCTGGGGCGTTCACGGCGGCGGTCTCTACCAATCGCAGAAGTACCGCCTCGCTCCCGCGGAAATGCCGTCACCCCTCCACTGGTTCAACTGGGAGGCGTACGCGACGTGGCTCTCGGGGTTCGCCCTCTTCGTCGTCCTCTACTACCCGGACGCCGACGTCCGCCTCGTCGATCCGAGCGTCGCCGATCTCGGCACGTGGGAGGCGGTCGGCCTGAGCGTCGCCGGGATCGCGCTCGCCTGGGTCGTGTACGACGTGCTCTGCCGCACAGTCGGCCACCGGAGCCAGGCAGCCCTGGCCGTCGTCGGGACCGGGCTCGTCGCGGTCGCCGCCTGGCTGTCGGGTGAGCTCTTCGCGCCGCGTGCCGCCTACCTCCAGGTCGGGGTGATGCTCGGGACGATCATGGCCGCGAACGTCTTCTTCGTGATCATCCCCGCGCACCGGAAGCTCGTGGCGGCGATGGAGGAGGGTCGCGAGCCGGACGCGGCGCCGCTGCTCGAGGCCAAGGACCGCTCGGTGCACAACAACTACCTCACGCTGCCCGTCCTCTTCACGATGCTCGCCGGGCACTTCGCCTTCGTGTTCGGGGCGGACGAGGCGTGGCTCGTCTTCGTCGCGATCGCCGTGCTGACGGCGTTCGTCCGCGTGTTCTTCAACCGCTGGCACGCGGGCCGGCGCGAGTGGTGGATCCCTGCCGTCGCTGCGATCGGTGTCGTTGCCGTGGCCGTCTGGCTGCAGCCCGAGGAGACGTCTCCGGCGACGGGGGAGGCCGTCTCCTTCGCACAGGCGCAGGCCGTGATCCAAGCGCGGTGCGTCCCCTGCCACTCTGGCGCGTCGGCGCCACTCGGGATCCGCTTCGAGACGCGTGCGGAGATCGAGGCGCGCGCGGACGACATCGAGCGGCAGGCCGTACAGACGCGGGCGATGCCCCCCGGCAACGCGACCGGCATCACCGAGGACGAGCGTGCGCTCCTCGGCGCCTGGATCGCGCAATCGCGGTAGTCGCGGGCTCGGATCAGACCTCTGGCAGCAGCTTGCGTGCTGCTTCCAGGTCCTTCTCGGGGACGAGCACCTCGATGCAGCCGGTGCAAGCCCAACCCGTCCACGCGCCCGCCGCGATGTCGGTCCTCCGATACGAGGACTCGATGCCCTTGGCACGGAGCAGCCCGCAGAGCACCTCTGCCTCGGCCCCGTCGTCAACCACGGTGACAGCGGCGAGTTGCACCTCTCACGAAGAGTAATCCCGTCGTGAGATCGGACACAAGGCGCTAGGGTCGCGACGATGCTCGTAATCATGGCCGGCGGGTTCTCGTTCTCCGCGCGCTTCGAAGAGGAGGCCGCACCGGACACCGTCGCGGCGTTCAGCCGGATGCTCCCGCTCGACTCGCAGATCATCCACGTCCGCTGGTCCGGCGAGGGCGGGTGGATCCCGATGGGCGACCTCGACGTCGGGATCGGGCCCGAGAACGCAACGAGCTACCCGAGCCCCGGCGAGCTGATCTTCTACCCGGGCGGCGTGAGCGAGACGGAGCTCCTCCTCGCGTACGGCTACGTCGCGTTCGCGAGCAAGGCGGGAGCGCTCGCCGGGAACCACTTCGCGACCATCGTCTCCGGGAACGAGAACCTGCGCGAGCTCGGCCGCCGGATGCTCTGGGAAGGCGCCCAGGACATCTCGTTCAGGGAGACGTAGCGACGGCCGCGAGGGCGTCGGCGAGGACGTCGACCCCTAGCGCGATGTCCTCGTCGGACGAGAGCTCGTCCGGCGAGTGGCTGACCCCGTCGTTGAGACTCCGCACGAACAGCATCGCCGCGTCCACGCCCGCCGAGGCGAGGATCCCCGCGTCGTGCCCGGCCCCCGAGGGGAGGTCGACGGCAGAGAGTCCGCGCGCCGCGATGGCGTCCGCGAGCGCGACCCGCGCGCTGCCCCTGAACTGCGCCGGCTCAACGCGGTAGCCAGGCTCGAACCCGATCGCTCGGACGAGCTCGTCCAGCCGCTCGGCGTCGGGCGCGCGGACGTCCAGGCTCAGGCGGACGCGCGATGGGATGACGTTCGCTCCTCCTGGCTCCACCTCGACTTGGCCGATCGTGGCAACCGCTTCCGGGACCTCGAGCGCGGCGTCGCGTACGCGGAGGATCTCCCCCGCGGCGGCGACCAGGGCATCGTTGCGGCCGGCCATCGGGGTCGTCCCCGCGTGACCGGCGCGTCCCTCGAGCACGAGCTCGCCGCGCGCATAGCCGACGATCCCCGTCACGACGCCGAGAGGTGCGTGCGTCGCCGCGAGGACTGGCCCCTGCTCGACGTGGAGCTCGAGGAATCCCGTGGGAAGCGGATCGCCGCTCGCCACGAGCGCACGGCTCCCGATGCACCCCACCTCCTCTCCGCGAAAGACGACCACCGACCCGGCTCCGACGCGATCGACCGCCTCGATCGCGGCGACCACCCCGAGCGCGCCGTCGAAGCGACCACCCTGCGGGACGGTGTCGAGGTGGGAGCCGGCCCACACGTCCGGCGAACGAGCGCTCCGCCCGACAAGGTTGCCGTGGCGGTCGACCTCGACGGCGAGCCCCGCCTCCTCGAGCCAGCCTGCCGCGAGCCGGTGCGCCTCGTCCTCGGCCGCGGACGGATGGGGGCGGTTCGCACCCGGCCCGCCGCCGATCGCGTAGAGGTCGTCGAGCCGCTCGAGGAGTCGCACGACGCGGAGCCTAGGCGGTACCGGGAAGCGCTACCGATCCACCAACGGACGCAGCACGCGCCAGCCTGCGAGCGGGAAAGCGGCGGCGAGCAGGAACGCGAACGCCCACGACGTCTCCGACACCGTCGCGGCGAAGAGCACCGGCGCAGCGACTCCGATCGCCGAGAGCACGGTCTGTTGGAAGCCGATCGAGGCACCGCTCCGCCGCGCGCCGGCCAGCTCGGCGGCAGCGGCGAAGGCAAGGCCGTTCCACCCCATCGACAGCCCGCCCGCGAGCGCGAGCGCGATGACGAGGAGCCAGAGCGGACCTCGGGCGACGAGAGCCGTGAACGCGAGGCCCGCGACGACGGCGAGGCCGACGGACCGTAAGGGAACGACGCGAGAGCCGACGAGGTCCGACCAGCGCCCGGCTCCGATTCTGAAGGCGGCGGCGAGCACCTGCGAGACCGCGAGCACGAGAGCCGCGGACCCCTCCGAGAGCCCGTACTCGTCGTGCAGGAAGACGACGGCGAAGCTGACGATCGCGATCTGCGCGTAGAGGTACACGCCGCTCCCGAGGCACAGCCGCCACAGCCTCCCGTTGCCGAGCGTGCTCGCGATCGAGCTCGTGTCCACGCCGTCTTCCTGCTCCCGCTGACGAAGGACGAGCGCGCCGACGGCGGCGCCTGCCGCACAGCACGCGCCGAGGAAGAAGAAGGCCGCACGTGTCCCGCCTGCGGCGGCGAGCGCAGGAACCGCCAGAGCGCCGACGAGGCCGCCGAGGGGAATCGCGGTCTGCCGGATGCCGAGCGCAAGCCCGCGCTCGTGCTCCCCGAACCACTGCATCACCGCACGACCGCTCGCAGAGTTGACGCTCGCGCCGCTGGCGCCGGCGAGCGTCAGGAGCACGAGCAGCAGGCCGAACGAGGACGCGTAGCCGGCGGCGACGAGACACGCCGCCGCACCGCCGAGTCCGAGAACGAGCACAAGGCGCTCGCCGAACCGATCGGCGGCGAGCCCCCAAGGGAGAAGCGTGACCGTCGAACCCCCCCAGGCAGCTGCGAGCAGGAGCCCGACCTCGCCGAGCGAGAGGCCGAAACTGTCACGCAAGGTCGGCGCGAGCACCGGCAAGCCCGTCACGAACGACACGGCGGCGCCGGCCGCGGCCGCCGTACCCCCGGCAAGCACGGCCCAGCGGTAGCGCACGACTACGCCCGTGTCAGGCCGAGTAGAGGTCGCCGCCGAGGTACTTCAGGCCCGAGTCCACGAGGGTGGTCGCCACGCGCGTGCCCGGGCCGAGGCGTCGTGCGAGGTCGAGCGCGACGATGATGTTCGCACCCGTCGAGGGACCCGACCACAGTCCCTCCTCGACCGCTGCTCGCCGCGCCATCGCGAACGCGTCGGCCGTCGAGACCGCCTGCACCTCGTCGAGGTCGTCGTCCTCGAGCAATGGAGGGCGGAACCCCGCGCCTCCACCCTCGATCCGGTGGGTCCCGGGCTCGCCGCCCGAGAGGACCGGCGACTCGGCGGGCTCGATTCCAACGCGCAGGACGTCGGGCAGCGCGCGCCTGAGCACTCTCGTCACGCCGACGAAGCAGCCCGCCGTGCCGATGTAGCCGCAGAACGCGTCGATCCGCCCCTCGAGCTGCTCGAGCAGCTCCGCGCCGAGAGCCGCGTAGCCGTCCAGCATGTCGCGGTTCCGGAACTGGTCGGTGGCGAAGCCGCCCGTCTCCCGGACGATCTCGCGGGAGCGCTCGATCATCGCGGGGACGAGCTCCGGTGTGATCCCCTCGGGGCTCGCGATCACGTCGAGCCGGGCGCCGAACGCCTCCATCGTCCGCAGCTTCTCGTGGGCGAATGCATCGGAGGTCACGATGCGCAACGGGTAGCCCTTCAGCGCGCACACGTACGCGAGCGACGAGCCCGTGCTCCCGCCCGTGTACTCGACCACGGTCTGGCCCGGGAGCAGCCGTCCGTCACGCTCCGCTCCTTCGATCATGGCGAGCGCCATCCGGTCCTTGTACGAGCCGGTCGGGTTCGTCGCCTCGACCTTGACCCACACTTCCCCCATTCCCGGCTCGACGAGGCGCTCCATGCGAACGATCGGCGTCGAGCCGATCGCACCGAGCATCCCGGGACGCGTGCTCAGAGCCCGAACGGGTTGATCGGGCGGGCACCGGTCGAGACGATCACGCTCTTCGTCTCGAGGTACAGGTCGAGGGTCTCGAGCGCGAGCTCCCGCCCGAAGCCCGACTGCTTGTACCCGCCGAACGGGATCCCGGGAAACGCCGTGTAGGGCATGTTGATGCCAACCGTGCCGGACTTGATGCGCGCCGCGATGCGATGCCCGCGCGCCGGGTCGCCTGTCCACACGGTCGCCATCAGGCCGTAGCGAACGTCGTTCGCGATCCGGAACGCGTCCTTCTCGTCCTCGAACGGGATCATCGTGACGACCGGGCCGAAGACCTCCTCCTGCGCGATCTCCGCGTCGTTCGTGGCGGCCACGATCGTCGGTGGATAAAAGGCGCCCGCACCCTCGGGCACGGCGCCGCCCGTAACGACCTCCACCCCGTCCCCCGCGCGCTCGACGAACCCGTGCACGCGTGTGCGATGGGCCGTGGAGATGAGCGAGCCCATCTGCGTCTCCGGATCGAGCGGATCGCCGACCTTGATCGCGCCGGCGAGCTGCGCCATCGTCGAGACCGCCTCGTCGTAGAGCGGCTTCTCGACGAGCAGGCGCGAGCGTGCCTCGCAGCTCTGCCCGGCCGCATAGAAGATCGACCACGCCGAGCTCGGCAGCGCGCTCGCGAGATCCGCGTCCGCGAAGACGAGGTTGGGACTCTTGCCGCCGAGCTCGAGCGTCACGCGCTTCACCGGGTCGGACGCGAGCCGCATGATCTCGCCGCCCGTCTTCGTCGATCCCGTGAACGCGACCTTGTCCACGCCCGAGTGCTTCACGAGGTATGCGCCGGTCGTCGGCCCGTCCCCCGGGACGACGTTGACGGAGCCGGCCGGGAAGCCGACCTCGGCCGCGAGCTCGGCGAGACGGATCGCCGTCAGCGGAGTCTGGGGATCGGGCTTGAGCACGACCGAGCAACCCGCGGCGAGCGCGGGGGCGAGCTTCCACGTGGCCATCATGAGCGGGTAGTTCCACGGCACGATCTGCGCGGCGACGCCGACGGGCTCCTTGAGGGAGTAGAAGAGCAGCGATCCGCCGATCGGGTTCGAGCGGCCCGAGATGGTCGCGATCGCCGAGCCGTAGTACCGGAAGTTCTCGACCGCCTGGTGGAGCTCGGCTTTCACGGAGGAGATCGCCTTGCCGAGGTTTCGCGCCTCGAGCTCGGCGAGCTCGGCGCGGTTCGCGACGATCGCGTCCGCGAGCGCGTGCAGGAGCCGGGCGCGCTCGGTGCCGGGCGTCCGGCCCCAGTCGCCCTCGACCGCGGCACGAGCCGCCTCGACCGCACGGTCGACGTCGGCCTCGCCCGCCATGGCGGCCCTGGCCAGCGGCTCCTGCGTTGCGGGCTCGACGAGCTCGCGCAGCTCGCCCGACGCGGGCTCACTGGGCTCGCCGCCGATGAAGAGCGCGAACTCGCGCGTCGCCACTGCCACGGCCCGAACCATAACGAGCACTCTCAGGTCGGGCCGAGACCCGACCGCGGGGCCTCGGGCGCGAGCAAGCGCTCGATCGCGAGTGCCACTCCGTCGGCGTCGTTCGACTCGGTGACCTCGTCCACCACCGCCAGCACGTCGGGATGTGCGTTCCTGGGAGCGATCGACCGGCCCGCCCACGCCAGCATCGAGAGATCGTTGGGATAGTCGCCGAACGCGACGACCTCCCCCGCGAGGATGCCGAGCTCGTCGGCGAGCTCTTCAAGGGCGGCCCCCTTGGTCACACCGGCGAGGTTGATCTCGACCACCCAGTCCCCCGCGATCGACACGGCCGCCCGGTCGCCCACGACCTCGGCTGCCATCCTTGCGAGCTCGGCGTTCGGCCGCGTCGGGTCTCGAGCGATCAGCTTCGTGACCGGCGCGGCCACAAGCTCGAGCGCGTCTTCGTAGGTGCTGCCCGACGGAGGTCGCCACTCGTCCCACGCGCCCTCGAAGGCGGGCTCGAGAGCGAAGTGCGACTCGGTCTCCGCCGCGAAGGAGACGTCGGGAAGCCTCGTCCGGAGCGCGCGGACGACCTCTGCCGAGATCTCCACTGGAAGCGCTCGATGTCGGACCGCGGTGCCCTTGTCGAGATCGAGGACGATCGCCCCGTTCGAGCAGATCGCGAGGCCGTCGATGCCGCCCGCCTCGGCGACCTCGTGAACCCCCCGTGGGCCGCGCGCGCTGACGAGGACGATCGTCATGCCGGCGTGCCGCGCACGTCCGAGCGTTCGACGCGTGAAATCGGACACGGTCCCGTCCGACCGTAGGAGCGTCCCGTCGAGATCGGTCGCGATGAGCCGAACCAGACTCAGGTTCCGACCTTAGCGACGAGCGCGATCAGGCGCGCGCCACATCAGGGTTCGGCACGGGCGCGATCAGAGCCGGGTCGAGCCACGGGCCCCCGGCGCGCTTCGCGAGATCCGCGAAGGTCACACCGCCGAGGAGCGTGATCGTCGCGTCGCGCACCTCTTCCCAGACGTCTCGGAGCGTGCAGCCGACCATCATCGGGCACGGCTCGGGGTTGTGGCGCGTCGCGCAGCTGATCGGAGCGAGTGGGCCCTGAAAGAGGCGGACGACGCGCTCGAGCGTGATCTCCTCGGGGGTCTTGTTCAGCCGGTAGCCGCCCGACGGTCCGCGCTCGGATCGGACGATCCCCGCCGTGCGCATCGTGGGCATGACCTGCTCGAGCACCGACTGTGGCACCGCCGTGCGGCGTGCGAGCTCCTCGAGCTTCAACGGCCCTCCACCCTCGAGCGACAGGGCGAGGATCGCCCTCGTCGCGTAATCGGTTCTGCGAGATACCCACATCAGCCAGTCCTCCGCGCCGGTTCCGCCTTGACAAACAGGACCGACATTCTCTACGTTCTCGTTCTTCCTAGTAAGTCGACATTCCTTGTCAAGATACCCAACGTAGAGGGAGAAGCTATGCGCCGTCGCCTCGTCGCCCTGCCCGCTGCACTCGGGCTCACTGCTGTGGTCGTGGCCGCAGCTGCAGTCTCAGGCTCGGCTGCTCCCCAGCGCGCGTCCGACACGAAGCTCAGCCTCGTCGCCTACTCGACGCCCCGCGCCGCCTACGGACAGCTCATCCCCGCATTCCAGAAGACGCCGGAAGGCGACGGGGTGAGCTTCACGCAGTCGTACGGCGCTTCGGGCGATCAGGCGCGCGCGGTGAAGGCAGGCCTCGAGGCAGACATCGTCGCGCTCTCGCTCGCTCCCGACGTCGACGACCTCGTCAAGGCGGGCCTCGTCGACGCGCAATGGAAGAAGCAGTCCTACGGCGGCATGGTCACGGACTCCGTCGTCGTCTTCGTCGTGCGGGACGGCAACCCCAAGAAGATCAAGAGCTGGAACGACCTCCTGAGGCCAGACGTCGACCTCATCACCCCGAACCCGTTCACCTCGGGCGGCGCACGCTGGAACGTCATGGCGGCATACGGCGCGTGGCGCAAGGCCGGCAAGACCGACAAGCAGGCGCAGGCCAACCTCCTGAAATTGTTCCAGAACGTCTCCGTCCAGGACACGAGCGCGCGCAACGCCCTGAACACGTTCGTCAGCGGCAAGGGCGACGTCTTCCTCGCCTACGAGAACGAGGCCCTCTTCGCGCGAACCCAGGGCCAGAACCTCCAGTTCGTGATCCCCAGGTCGACGATCCTGATCGAGAACCCGATCGCCGTCATCAAGTCGAGCACCGACAAGGACAAGGCGAACCAGTTCCTCCGGTACCTCCGAACGCCGGCCGCGCAGCAGATCTTCGCGGACAACGGCTACCGGCCGGTGGTGACGAGCGTGCTGGAGAAGAACCGAAAGAAGTTCCCGGCCCGGCCCGGTCAGTTCACGATCGACCAGCTGGGACTCGGCGGCTGGGACAAGGTGCAGAAGCGCTTCTTCGATCCGAAGAGCGGGATCATGGCGCGGATCGAGAGCCGGGTGGGCGGCGTCACCGGGTAGCCGGCGATGACGTCCGTCGCCGTCAGCCAGCCGCGCCGCGCGCGGACTTCCGGAGACAGGGCCGCGGCGGCCCTGTCTCTCGGTTTCGTGACCCTGTTCCTGACGGTACTCGTCGCGCTGCCGATCGCCGCGCTCGTGTGGGAGGCCAAGAGTGACGGCGCCCAGTCCTTCTGGGACGCGGTCTCGAGCCCGGAGGCGGTGGCGGCGCTGAAGC
>JBKOYF010000098.1:0-4618 GCA_046725305.1 Actinomycetota bacterium | reverse complement strand
GGCGAAACGATCGCCCTGCGAGGCGGTCATCGCATCCTGCGATACAGCGCTCAACCCAGTCCTCCCCCGTACAACGACCGACCGCTCCCAGCGCCCGGCCGCGTTCCCCTTATGCCACACAGGATACTCACGGAAACCCTTGATTCATAGGGTGGCAGGGGCCATCCAGGACCTTCGTCTGGACCTGACGCTACTTCGCACAGGTCAGTACTCGAGACCCTCACCGCGGGCGAGCACCCGAACGGTCCTCCAGAGGATCCCGAGATCCATGCGCACGATCCCGGCTGCGCTCGAGCGACGGCAGCGGCTGACGTAGCCGATGTCGAGCTCCGTGTAGCCGGCGGACTCCGTGACCCCCTTCTGGACCTGCGCGGGGCCTGTCCAACCGGCGACGAACTCGTCTCGGTAGGTGAAACCCTTCTGCACCTGCGAGCGCACCATCGACGGCGGCCATGGCCGCGGCCCGACGAGGCTGATGTCGCCGCGGAGGACGTTCCAGAGCTGAGGCAGCTCGTCGAGGTACCACGGCTTCAGGACGCGTCGGCCGGCCCACGTGAGGTTCGCCGGGTCGCCTTCGTGGAGGCGCGCGTGCGCCTCGGCTCCCGCCGACCCCTCGATGACATCACGCCGGAGAGTCCGGAACTTCAGGAGGTCGAACTCGCGCCCGCGTGAGATACGCGGCTCGCGGTAGAGCCACGGGCCGCGATCGCGCCGACGCAGGAGCATGTCGGCTCCCATCGCCGCGGCGACGAACGCGAAGACCGGCGAGAAGAGGAGGAGCAGCACGAGGGTAAGGCTCTTGTCGAGGGCGAGCTTCGGCGTCGGGTAGCCGTCCATCCCGCTCGATTCTCACGCTGCCGCGGTTAGGGTGCAGCGATGTCCGTCGGCATCGGACGAGAGCGCCAGTTCGAGGTGTACGTCGCGGGGGCGCGTGGGTCGTATCCGGCGGTCCCGGTCTCTATGGACAAGCTCCAGGCGGCTGCGCAAGCCGCGATGACACCGGAGGGGTATGCGTACGTCGCCGGGGGTGCAGGCCGCGAGGAGGCGATGCGCGGGAACCGCGAGGCGTTCGAGCGCTGGCGGATCGTCCCGCGCGTGCTTCGGGACGTCTCGACCCGGGAGACCGCGGTCGACGTTCTCGGAACGCGGCTCGCGAGCCCTTTCGTCCTCTGCCCGATCGGCGTCCTCGAGATGGCACATCCCGACGCCGACGTCGCGGTGGCGCGGGCAGCCGCCGCGGAGGGCATCCCCCTGGTCTTCTCGAACCAGGCGTCCCGCCCGATGGAGGAGGCGGCGGAAGCGATGGGCGACGCGCCGCGGTGGTTCCAGCTCTACTGGAGCACGTCGGACGACCTCGTCGCGAGCCTCGTCTCGCGCGCGGAGAGGTGCGGCTGTAGCGCGATCGTCCTGACGCTCGACACCACGATGCTCGGCTGGCGCGTGCGCGACCTCGATCTCGCCTACCTCCCGTTCCTCCGCGGCAAGGGCATCGCCCAGTACACGAGCGACCCGGTGTTCCTCGACGCGCTTCAGGAGACGCTGCGGCAGGAATCTCCACCGAGCGGCCGGATCACGATGGCCGCCATCTCGACGCTGTTGGCCCAGGCGAGGTCGTTTCCGGGGAAACGCATCGCAAACCTCCGCTCCGGTCTCGCGCGAGCCGCGGTGCGACGCTTCGTCGAGACGTATTCGCGACCCTCGCTCTCGTGGGACGACCTCGCGTTCCTCCGCGAGCGGACAGGGCTCCCGATCCTCCTGAAGGGGGTCCTCCACCCCGCCGACGCCGCCGCGGCGATCGAGCACGGGATGGACGGCATCGTCGTCTCGAACCACGGCGGACGGCAGGTCGACGGGGCCGTTGCGACGATGGACGCCCTGCCGGGGATCGTCGAGGCGGTCGCCGGCCGGGTGCCCGTGCTCTTGGACAGCGGGGTCCGATCGGGCGCCGACGTCTTCCGCGCGGTCGCGCTCGGGGCGTCCGCCGTCGGGCTCGGACGACCGTACGTGTGGGGGCTGGCGGTGAGCGGCGAGGCGGGCGTGCGGGAGGTGATCCGCAACCTGCGGGCCGACTTCGACCTCACGATGGGACTCGCGGGCGTCGCTTCGGTGCGCGACCTCGGCCGCGACAACGTCACCCGCGCTTGAGCGCGATCCAAGCGGTCGTCTTCGACCTCGACGGGGTGCTCGTCGACTCCGAGCACGTCTGGGACGAGGTGCGCGAGGAGCTCGCTCGCGAACGCGGAGGGCGCTGGCACGACCGCGCGCAGGCCGACATGATGGGGATGAGCTCGCCGGAGTGGTCGCGCTACATGCATGACGTCGTCGGTCTCGACGAGACGCCCGAGGAGATCAGCGACGAGGTCGTGCGACGGCTTCTCACGAGATATTCCGAGCAGCTGCCGCTTATCGACGGTGCCGCCGACGCGGTGATCCGGCTCGCGGCCGAGTTTCGCCTCGCGCTCGCTTCGTCGTCGAATCGGGCGGTCATCGACGCAGTCCTGGCGGAGTCTGGGCTGGCGCCCTACTTCGACGCGACCGTGTCGTCAGAGGAGGTTGCGCGCGGGAAGCCGGCGCCGGACGTCTTCCGCGAGTCGGCCCGCCGCTTGGACGTCGCAGCGGCAGCCTGTGCGGCGATCGAGGACTCGGCGAAGGGGATCCGCGCGGCTCACGCAGCGGGCATGCGCGTTCTCGCGGTCCCGAACCGGCGGTACCCACCCTCCTCGGAGGCGCTGGAGCTCGCCGACGAAGTGCTGCCGTCGTTGGTCGTGCTGACGCCGAGCGTGATCCTCGGAGGCCAGGCAAAGGGGGGCTGGTGCGAGTGAATCTCGAGGCTCCACGGCACGTCTAGCGAGGGTGGAGCTTCGTGACCTCCTTCTGGGGTGAGGTCGCCGCACACTCGAGGACAGCCTCGACGACGAGCTCGAGCTGATCTTCCGTCATGTGCGGGAACAGCGGTAGCGTGAGCAAGCGGTCGGCGACGTCATCGGTCGCAACCAACCTCCGTCGGGCCTCGTCCGAATACTCCGAGAATCGGTGAATAGGTGGGTAGTGGAGGCTGGTCTGAATGCCCCTCCCCCTCAGGTGTTCGCGCATGAGCGCTCGTAGGTCCGGGCGCGGAAGCACAACGACCGCCAGATGATGCGCCGACGTCGCGACGTCGTGCCTGTCGAAGGGCATCTTCATTCCGCCGACGTCGTGCAGGGCGCTTCGGTAGCGCGCGACGATGTCGCCACGTGCCTTGTTCGAATCATCAAGCCGCCCGAGCTGAACGAGCCCGACGGCAGCCCTCATCTCGTCGAACCGATAGTTGTGCCCCCGCGCGACGACGTCGTAGCTGTCGGCGTGCCCCTGGTGGCGAGCCCACGTCAGGGTCGTCATTCCGTGCGAGCGAAGAAGGCGGATACGGCCCGCCAGGTCGTCGTCGTCGGTGACGACCATCCCGCCTTCTCCGACGGGAAGGTTCTTGTTGGAAAAGAAGCTAAAGCATCCGAGGCTTCCGAACGTTCCGCACATTCGCCCTCGCCAGCTGGCACCTGGTGCGTGTGCGGCGTCCTCCACGACGACGAGCCCTCGACGGGACGCGGCGTCGAGTATTGCGTCGATGTCACAGCAGTACCCGCCGTAATGGAGCACGAGGACGGCCTTCGTGCGATCGGTGAAGGAGGACTCGACATCATGGGGGTCGAGGTTGAGGTCGGAGGCGCCCACGACGTCGCAGAAGACCGGGCGGGCGCCCGTATGGGAGACGGCGTTCGCGGCGGCCACGAAATTCAGCGACGGCAGTACGACGTTGTCACCCGGGCCACAGCCCACGGCGAGGAGTGCGAGGTGGATCGCCGCCGTGCCGTTCGAGACCGCGATCGCGTGACGCGAGCCAACGTACGACGCGAAGGCCCCCTCGAACTCCTCGACGCGAGGGCCTGAGCTCCACCATCCAGAAGCTGCCACCTCGTGTACCGCGCCGAGGATCTCGTCGTCGACCAGGACGTCGGCAAGGGGGACCCGCCATGTCGCGGCGGCCTGGTCAGCCGGAACCGGCTGCTCCATGGCGACTACTTCCTTCGCAAACGCTGGCGGAGCGATCTGGAGGCGTCGAGAAGGATCGGGGGTGTCAGTCGCTTGAGCGTCGATCGGCTGCTGCGGAGGCTCTCACCGGGGCGCTCGCGATACCGCGAGTCGTGGTCGACCGACACGTGCTCCCCCTCGGCGAGATCGTTGCGGTAGTAGAAGAGCGCGAGCGATCGCCGCGTGCGGTCGGGCGGACACGCCAGCGGCTCCGGGTGGCCGTGATTCGAGGGAGGCGTGGTACTGAAGATCACACAGCGGTTGAAGTTCGGGAGCACGCTCTCGACCGCGTGGGTCATGTCGCGGTCCCAGAACTCGAGCGCGCCTCCCCATGCGGGATCCCAGTCCTTGTTGAGGTAGATGATCGCGTTGAAGCGGCGGTCGATGCGAAGGGTCTCGTGTCGACTGAAGTCCTCGTGCACCTTCAGGAAGCCTCCACGCTCGATCTGATGCAGACCACCGCCGAAGAAGTACGGGTCGGGGATGAGCGCATCGATCCCGGTCAGCCGCTCGAGAAACCGGAGAAACGTCGCGGAGTTCAGCTCGGAGAGCA
>JBKOYF010000134.1:0-6883 GCA_046725305.1 Actinomycetota bacterium | reverse complement strand
TTCGAGGACGCCGGGGTCACGGACACCGGTCGATGACGGACGCACTCCGGCCCGCAGCGGGCGCGATCACGTTCCTGACGCGGGCGCCGCTCGGACGGCTCGTGCGCGTCGAAGCAGGCGACGTCGCGCGCGGCGCGTGGCTCTTTCCGGCCGTAGGCGGCGCCGTCGGCGGTGCCAGCGGCCTGCTCGCGGACGTCACCGCGGCGTGGCTGCCGTCGCTCGCCGCAGGCGGTCTGGCCGTCGGTGCCGCTGCGCTCATGACGGGCGCGATGCATTTCGACGCCCTCGCCGATACGGCCGACGCGCTGGGCACCGGATCGCGTGAACGCGCACTCGAGATCATGCGCGACCACGCTGTCGGCGCTTTCGGAACGACGGCACTAGTCGTTGTCTGCCTGCTCGACGCGTCCCTCCTGGGCACGCTCGCCGAGTCCGACGATGCCGCAGTCGTCGGCCTCGCAGCCGGAGCCGCTGCTCAAGCCGCGATGCTTCCGCTAGCGCGCTTCCTTCCCTATGCGCGAGCGGGGGATGGCCAGGGGCTGCTCCTCGCCGGTATCGGCACGTCGACGCTGGTCGCGGGTCTCGTGCTCTGCTGACGCTCCCTGCGGGCACCGCAGGGCTGTCGGCAGTCGCTGGCGCCGCGATCGCGGCGGTCGCGCTCGGAGTCGTCGCCAAACGGCGATTCGGCGGTGTGACGGGTGATGTGTTCGGCGCGACGGCCAAGGTCGCCGAGACGGCCGCGCTCCTCGGCGCCGTTGCGGTCCTCGGCTGACGTGGAGCTCGTCCTCGTCCGGCATGCGGAGCCGAGCGGCGACTTCCGCGGTCGGTGCTACGGCCGACTGGACGTCGAGCTGTCGGAGCTGGGGCGCGAGCAGTCCGCGAGGGTTGCCGCGGCTCTTGCCGACGCACCCGTTTCGGCGGTCGTGACCAGTCCACTTCACCGAGCGCGAGAAACGGCCGAGGCGATTGCCGAGCGGCACGGGCTACGCGTAGTCGTCCTCGACGGCCTCCGAGAGCTCGACTTCGGTGAGTTGGAGGGGAAGTCCTACGACGAGATCGCTGCGTCCCGGCCGGAGCTGTACGGCCAGTGGATGACTGCGCCGACGAAGGTTCGCTTCCCGGGTGGAGAGAGCTATGCCGATCTCGAGGCGCGCGTCGCCGACGTAGTCCGTCGACTTCGAGCCGAGTACGGGGGACGACTGGTCGTCGCCGTCACCCACGGCGGAGTCGTGCGTGCCGTCGTCGCTGCGGCGCTCGGTCTGCCGGACGATCGGATCTTTCGCCTTTCGGTCGACACGGCGTCGATAACGCGCGTTGGATGGCACGAGGGCGTCGCGATCGTCCGGAGTGTCAATGCTTCCAAGCTCGGGCTGCGGCGAGCCCCCGACTAGAGGTCGAACGCCGTCGGGTGGCGCGGCTCGTAGAGAAGGATCTCGCCGGCGCCGGGTATGTCGAGATTCGTCCCCAGCCCGAACCCCATGTCCTCGACGGGGCCGGAAAACGCAGCTCCCTTCTCGGTGAGCTCCGCGATCGTCGCCCCGATGTCGTCGCACATGAGCGAGACCGAATGGTGTCGCGGGTGCGAGTACTCGCTGCCCTCGTGGGTGTAGGAGGTCGGATGCACCCCGAGCTCGCTCGGGCCCGTCTTGAAGATGAGCCAGCCGGGCACGTCCGGTTCCTCGACGAACGGCCACCCGAGCACGTCGCGGAAGAACGCCCTGGTCGCCGCCGGATCGTCCGAGTAGATGAGCGTGTGCACAGCGGTGAGCATCGGAGGATGGTAAGCGACCGAGCGACGCGTACCATGCCGGCCGTGCGTGCCGTCGCCGTCGCAGCCCTCGTTGCGCTCGTCGTGCCCGTCGCCGCACTGGCGACAGGGCCTGCGAAGGTCTATCTCGAGGACACCGTGCCACGGTCGGGCGCTTCGTCCGTCACGTTCACGACGCACAGGCCCGCTTCGTTCCGGGTCCTCCTCCGCGTGCCCACCGCCGGTCGCGCGAAGCTCTACCTGACGGGCGCGCATGCGCCCAAGGGCGGACCGCTCCTCCAGACGAGCAACACGTCGCCGAACTCCGCGTGCGAGGGCGCTGCCGGCTCGTTCTACTGCCGCGCCTCGTACGAGCCGCTGCCCAAGGGCACATACACATGGCGCGTCGTCTGGCGCGGGCAGCAGCCGGCGCACGTCGAGCTCACCGTCCGCTGGTAGGAGCCTCCCGAGGCCACGGGTAGCATCGGCCGCGTGGCCGTCGCGACCCCGGAGAGCTACCTCGCGGACCTCAACGAGGCGCAGCGAGAGGCCGTCCTCGCCACCGAGGGGCCGCTGCTCGTCGTCGCGGGCGCGGGCTCGGGCAAGACCCGCGTGCTCACCTATCGCGTCGCCCACCTCATCCGCGCGTGCGGTGTGAAGCCGAACGAGATCCTCGCGATCACGTTCACGAACAAGGCGGCGGGGGAGATGCGCGAGCGCCTCGAGCGGATGCTCGGGCAGACGGCGCGCGCGATCTGGATTCTCACGTTCCACGCGGCCTGCGGTCGGATGCTGCGCCGCGAGGCCGAGCGGCTCGGTTACCGCTCGAGCTTCACCATCTACGACGACCAGGACCAGGTGCGGCTCGTCAAGGCCTGCCTCGAGGAGCTCGGCAAGGACCCGAAGCGGTTCTCTCCTCGCGGCATCCACACGCAGATCTCGCGCGCGAAGAACGAGCTCGTCTCTCCCGAGGACTACGCCGCGCGGGTCGCGTCCTTTTGGGACCAGACGGTCGCCGAGGCGTACGACCTCTACCAGCGCCGGCTCCACGCCTCGAACGCCGTCGACTTCGACGACCTGCTTATGCTCACGGTGCAGGTCTTCGAGCGCTTCCCCGAGGCGCTCGCGCGCTGGCGAAAGACCTTCCGCTACGTCCTCGTCGACGAGTACCAGGACACGAACCACGCGCAGTACCGGCTCCTCCAGCTCCTCGGCGGCGAGCACGGAAACGTGTGCGCGGTAGGAGATCCGGATCAGTCGATCTACGCCTTCCGGGGTGCCGACATCCGCAACATCATGGAGTTCGAGCGCGACTTCCCCGGGACGCAGGTGATCGCGCTCGAGCAGAACTACCGCTCGACGAACAGCATCCTCCGCGCGGCGAACTCGCTCATCGAGCAGAACCGCGAGCGCAAGCCGAAACGGCTCTTCTCCGAGCTCGGAGAGGGCGACGCCGTTCGCGTGATCGAGGTCGAGGACGAGCACGCCGAGGCGCGCTTCGTTGCCGCAGAGATCGCGTCGCTGATCGGAGGCGGTCTTTCTGCCAGCGAGGTTGCGGTCTTCTACCGGACGAACGCGCAGTCGCGCGTGCTCGAGGACGTCCTCGTCCGCCAGGACGTGCCGTACCAGGTCATCGGCGGTCCGCGCTTCTACGAGCGCGCGGAGATCCGCGACGCAACGGCATACCTGAGCGTGCTCGCGAATCCGCAGGACGCGACCTCGCTGCTCCGGATCGCGAATCGTCCCCGGCGGGGCATCGGCGACACGTCGATCCAGCGCCTCGTCACGCACGCGGAATCCTCGGGGCGCACGCTCTTCCAGGCGATGGCCGATCCCGAGGCGGCCGGTGTCACGGCTGCGTCGTGTCGCGCGATCCGCGCGTTCCACGCGACGATGGAGTCGCTCCAGGCGCTCTCGCAGGAGCTTCCGCTCGACGAGTTGCTGGAGCGCGTCCTCGAGAAGACGGGCACGCTCGACGCGCTCGAGGCGGAGCGGACGATCGAGGCTCGCGGCCGGATCGAGAACCTGCAGGAGCTCGTCGGCGTCGCCCGCGAGCATCGGCTTGCGAACCCGGACGCGACGCTCGCGGACTTCCTTCAGGAGATCTCGCTCGTCTCCGACCAGGACACGATCAGCGACGAGCGGGGCCTCGTCACGCTCATGACCCTCCACAACGCGAAGGGCCTCGAGTTCCGCGTCGTGTTCATGATCGGGATGGAGGAGGGCATCTTCCCGCACGCGCGCTCGATCGAGGAGCAGGGCGTGGAGGAGGAGCGGCGGCTCTGCTACGTCGGGATGACGCGCGCGATGGAGCGCCTGAGCCTGACGCATACGCTCGCGCGGTCTCTCTTCGGGCGGCGCGAGTACAACCTCGCCTCCCGCTTCCTCGACGAGCTCCCGGCGGAGGTCGAGCGCGATCGGCTCCGTCCCTCTTCGTGGAGCGGGTACGGCTCGCCCGCCGCGGCGGCGATCGAGCCGCGGCCCGGGATCGCGCTCTCGACCGGTGACTCGGTACGCCACGGCTCGCTCGGCGAGGGCGTCGTCACGGGGATCGAGCCGGGCGGAGTCGTTACGGTTCGCTTCGCGGCGGACGGGACCGAACGGAGGCTGATGGTGGACTACGCACCCCTGGAGAAAATCGCGTGAGCTTCAAGGTCGCGCCCTGCGCGGACCTCGAGGAGTTCGGGCAGGCGGTGTTCGCGATCGGCCAGTACTTCGCGCTCGATCCGACGAGCGAGCGCATGGAGCGCTTCTCGAAGAACCTCCCGATCGAGCGCATGCACGCCGCGCGGGAGGACGGAACGATCGTCGGAGGTGCCGGCGCGTTCCCGTTCGAGCTGACCGTGCCCGGCGGAGTCGTGCCGACGGCGGGCGTGACCGTCGTCGGGACGTACCCCACGCATCGTCGCCGCGGCGTCCTGCGCGCGATGATGCGCGCGCAGCTCGACGACGTGCACGAGCGGGGTGAGCCGTTGGCTCTCCTCTGGGCGTCGGAGGAGACGATCTACGGCCGCTTCGGCTACGGCATGGCGTCACTCGCAGGGGAGATCGAGCTCGCTCGCGAGTACACGGCGTTCGCGCGGCCGCTCGAGCGGGAGGGGAGGCTGCGCTTCGTGGACGCCGAGGAGGCGCTCCAGGTCTTCCCGCGCGTCTGGAACGCCGTGCGGCGGCGCTACCCGGGCATGTACGCCCGCTCGCGGAACTGGTGGGAGCTCCGCATCCTCTTCGAGCCTCCGGGCGGGCATGGCGAGAGTGGGCCGAAGCGCTTCGTCGTGCTCGAGAAGGACGGCCGACCCGAGGGCTATGCCGTGTACCGGCACAAGCCGAAGTGGGAGAACGGCGTCTCGAACTCCGAGCTCGAGGTGGTCGAGGCGATCGCGCTCGACGGCCAGCCGACGGCCGAGCTCTGGCGCTACCTCTTCGACATCGACTGGGCGGCGCGGATCTCGGCGTTCCTCCTTCCGGTCGACCACCCGCTCTTCTTCCTGCTCGCGACGCCGAGACGTATGCGGTACCGCGCCTTCGACGGGGTATGGGCGCGGCTCGTGGATGTGGGCGCGGCGCTCTCCGCACGGACGTACGGGGCGGACGGTGCCGTCGTCTTGGACGTGATCGACGAGTTCTGTCCGTGGAACGCGGGCCGTTGGCGCCTTGCGGACGGTCGCGCGAAGCGGACGACAGCGTCGGCCCAGCTCCGCTGCGACGTCACGGCGCTCGGCTCGGCGTACCTCGGCGCGTTCGGCTTCTCCGAGCTCGTCCGCGGCGGGCGGGTGGAGGAGCTCCGGCGCGGCGCCGCGGCACGTGCCGACGCGATGTTCGCAGCCGAGCGCGCGCCCTGGTGTCCCGAGATCTTCTAGAGGATCCGAATCAGCTCGCGGCCAGCGCGACGAGCTCGACCGCGCGCTCGAAACTCAGCGTGTCGGTGTTGACGACGAGGTCGTAGTCGGTCGGCTGCTCGCTCCGGACGTCGTAGAACCGTCGGATGTAGTCGGCGCGCGCAGCGTCCGCGTCCGCGATCGCGCGCTTCGCGTCCTTCAGCTCGATCTTCTGCGCTTCTGCGACGCGATGTGCTCGCGTCTCGGGCGAGGCGGAGACGAGAACGCGGAGCACGCCGGTCTTCTCCGACAGTGCCCGCGCTGCGGCGTGGGCGACGAGGACGACTCGACCCGAGGACGCCGTCTCCACGATCGCGTCCTGGATGAGGCTCCGAATGGCGTCCGGCGCCGCCGCCGTGCTCGCAGGACCGGTCGAGCCTGGGAAACCGTAGCTCTCCGTCGCCACGCCTCTTCCGAGCTCGCGGAGAAGTCGGATGAGTGCCGACTTCCGCTGCTCCACGTCCGCGACGTCCGCGGGCGAGATTCCGCCCTTCGCGGCCGCGCGAGCGACGATCTCCTCGTCGACGTACCGGAACCCGAGATTCTCGGCCACGCGCTTTCCGATCTCTCGGCCGCCCGCTCCGTCGGCGTGCGAGATGCAAATGACACTGCAGGACATCGGGTGACGTTATGCCCCTCGCGGCACAGGCGTCAAGGTGGAAGGAGGCCGCTACAATCGGCGGCCCGGGGCGGTTAGCTCAGTTGGGAGAGCACCAGCTCGACAAGCTGGGGGTCACTGGTTCGAGCCCAGTACCGCCCATCACGGATTGCGCACGGTTGCCGGAGATCCGCCGATTTAGGCCGAACCGTGGATTGTGCGAACCGGGCGGGCGCGAGCGGCGATGACGAGCCAGCTGGTGTGGGAGACAACGTACGACACCGAGTTTGTGTGCTCTGACGCAGCTACGCGCGGATAGCTTCGTCACGTCGGACGGCGATCTCGCGCGAGCGGTCTCCGGCCTCGGTCAAGACGGCTCGGATCGTCGCGCTGCGCACGGCCTGAACGGCGGGCGCGCGCACGAGTTGCCGCGCTTGGGCGCGCGCTCGCGAATGTCACCCGACGCGTGCCCGTCGAGCGGCTTTGGCGGGCGCAACCGTTCTGCGCATCACGCAGTGGTTCTTGCCCTTGGGCCGCTCGTAGCTGAAGCCCGTCTGCTCGTAGAGGCTGCGCGTGACGTTGTAGAGAAACGAGGACGAGATCTTCTTGCCCTGCGGCAGATCCTGCGGATAACCCTCCACCACGCCGCCGCCCGCCTTCGCG
>JBKOYF010000083.1:0-8874 GCA_046725305.1 Actinomycetota bacterium | reverse complement strand
GGAATCGTCGCCGTCCCGCTGCTCATCGTCGCGGCGGGCTTCCCCGAGCGCGTCGCGACGGGGACGTCACTCATGGCGATCGCGATCACGGCGACCGCAGGCGTGATCGCCTTCTCGCTGCGCGGCGAGGTCGAGCCGGGCTACGCGGCTCTCGTCGGGCTCCCCGCCGCGGCCGGTGCCCTGGCAGGCACTGCCTTGCAGCAGCGGGTCCGGACGAGCACGCTGACGTACGGGTTCGCTGCGCTGCTGTCCGCTCTCGGTGTCTGGCTGCTCGTCTCGTGAGCGCCTCCACGATCGTCCTCGCCGTTCTGCTTGGGGTCGCCGCCGGCGTCCTCGCCGGGCTCTTCGGCGTCGGCGGCGGCGTCCTCTTCGTCCCCACGCTCGTCGCACTCGGCCTCGGCCAGTTGGAGGCGCAGGGGACCTCGCTGCTCGCGATCCTCCCGACGGTGCTCGCGGGGACCTGGAGCCAGCGACGGTACGGCAACCTCCGGGTTCGATCGGCGGTCGTACTCGGCGTCGCGTCCGTCGTCGGGGTCGAGATCGGGGCGTCGCTCGCGACGAGGGTTCCGGAGGACACGCTCCGGCGCCTCTTCGCGCTGCTGTTGTTCGGAGTCGCCGCTCAGCTCGTCTCGCGGACGCGCCGGAAGCGGCCGCGCTACCCTGAGTCGCCGTGATCCGGCTCGTCGTCGCGGTCGTAGCCGCGCTCGTCGCTTCGACGACCTTGGCCGCAGCCGCGCCGCCGCCACGAAGCGCGTCCACGGGTGCGAGCGCCGTCCTCGTGCGGATCGCGGTCCCCGGTCAGGACACCGTCTCGCTCGGCGCGCTCGAGTGGCCCAACTCGACGACCGCGGACGTCCAGTCGTTCGAGTACCCCGCCGACGGCTCTGTCCTCAGCGTCGGCCGCTCACGTGCGGCGGTCTTCGCCGCTCCGGGAGCAGCCGCCGCGACGCAGTCCTTCGGTGAGCTGATCGTCGTCTCGCTCTTCAACGGGGAGATCGTGGCCGGGAAGGTCACCGCGTCCGTCTCGGCGGGGGCGAGCGAGCGCTCCGCGGGTGCCGACCTCTCGGCGTCCGAGGTTCAGGGCTTGCGTGCGCTCGGGCGTGACGTCTCCGCGACCCCGGGCGCGAGCGTCTCCCTCGAGGGGTGGGGGACGATGAGCGTGCTCGCCGGGAGCACCGGCAGCCGCAAGTCGGGGCCTCCCGCGGCCAGCGCGTCCCTGACGGCGTTGCGCATCCGGCTCACCGAGGCCCACGGTGGCTTGCCCGCCGGGAGCGAGATCACGATCGGGAGCGTGACCGCGACGTCGGTCGCCGATCTCTCCGCCCCGCCGCGGCCGCGTCCGTCCGGCCCGGGCCGTCCTCAGAACCCGGTCACTCGTCCCACCACCCTGCCCCGCGCCCCCGAGCCGGACGTCGGCGGCGAGGTGCCCGGCGGCCCGGTTCGGGTCGCACCCGAGGTCACCGCGCGCCTCTCCTCCGGCAGGTTCGTGTTCCCCGTCTACGGGACGGCGTCCTTCGGCGACAGCTTCGGGGCGCCTCGACCGGACGTCGCCGGTGGCTGGCACCACGGCGAGGACATCTTCGCGGCCACAGGGACTCCGCTCCTCGCGGTGACCGACGGCACGCTCCATACGATCGGCTTCAACCGCATCGGGGGCTATCGGCTGTGGCTTCGGGACGCGGAGGGCGACGAGTTCTACTATGCGCACCTCTCCGCGTACTCACCGCTCGCGGTCGAGGGCCGCTCGGTGAAGGCGGGCGACGTCATCGGCTTCGTCGGGTCCACGGGAGACGCCGACGGCGGCGCTCCCCACCTGCATTTCGAGATCCATCCCGCGTCCATGGCGGGATTGGGCTACGACGGCGTCGTGGCGCCGTACTCGATTCTCCTCGCGTGGCAGCGGGCGGACGACATCTCGTTCTCCGCCGGACGGCTCTACGTGCCGACCGGGCCGGGCGGCACCACGCTGCCGCCACCCGGCGCGGTCTTGCTGGAAGCGGATGACATCGGCTCGGCGAGCGGCCTCGTCCCCGGCTCGCTCGAGCGGGCGATCGGAGGCTAGGGCCGAGCTAGCCCGCTCGTGTTGAGGTGAGCACGCGGCCGCGAAGCGGCCGCCTTTAGGGGTTTTCGCGGGGCGGAATCCCGCGCTAGCGGGTTCCGCTCCTGCGGAAGATCAAGGCTCGTTGCCGTTGCCGCCGGCTGCGTCGGCGTCGACGGCGAGCTCGGTCTCGAGCTCTTCGAGCCCGTCCCCGTCACCGCCCGCGACCTGCTCCATGATCCAGTCGCGCGTCGCCTGTCCGGTCCACGGGTTGTAGAGGACGCCGAGCGTCACCCCGGTGAGGAGGAGGATGCGGTTCCGCGCCTTGTGGCTCTTCTTCTCCTTGCCCTTGAGCTTGTCCGACGCCTCCGAGAGGTCGCCCACCAGCCGCTGCAGCTGCTTCTGGACATCCTTGTCGGAGACCTTCTCCGCCTTGCCCTTGAAGCCACGACCCTCGGACATCTGGTCGTAGATGCTGCGGGCCGCGACGAATGCCGCGAGGAGATCATCGCGCAGCTCTGGGTCCGTCATCGCGCGCTGGACGTACGGCTTGAGCACGTCGGTCGAGAGTGTCGAGCTCGTCTTGGTCTTCGCCATGCCTGGTACCACCTTTCCCTTCGAATCGCCTCGCAGTATGTCGGCTACGATCGCCCGCGTGCGGGGCCTGCTGTTTCTCGCCCTCCGTCCCAAGCGGCTCCTGGCGGTGGTCGGAGGGATCCTCGGTGCAGTCGTGTACGTCTGGGTCGCCGCCGTGCGCGCGGTACCCGGAGTGCGCGACCGGAAAACGGCGGCACGTCGGGCATGGCGCTCACGCACGCGTACGCGGCCGTAGCGGACCTCCTCGCGACCGTCGCTTAGAGTCCTGCGCGTGCAGCCCAAGGGCCTCATCTGCGCCGGTGGCGAGGCGACCCGTCTGGGCGAGCTGACGCGCGTCTCGAACAAGCACCTGCTGCCGGTCGGCAGCTGGCCGATGATCTACTACCCACTCCAGCTCCTCCAGCTCGCAGGCATCCGCGACGTCCTTCTCGTCACGGGGAAGGGCCACGCCGGACAGATGATCGACCTCCTCGGGGACGGCCGCCTCGCACCGCGCGGGGGCGGCGATCCCATCCTCGAGCTCGATCTCACCTACAAGGTGCAGACCGAGCCGGGTGGAATCGCGCAGGTCGTCGGCATGGCGCGCGACTTCGCGGCCGGCGCGCCTCTCGTCGTGGTGCTCGGCGACAACATCTTCGAGTACGCGCAGTCGCCGAGCCTGCTCGAGTGGGCCGAGACCCCGGGCCGCGCGCGGATCTTCGTCAAGGAGGTCGACGACCCGGAGAACTTCGGGGTGGTCGTCTACGACGACGATGGCGCCGTGGCCGACATCGTGGAGAAGGCGGGCGTCGTGGACACGCGGTTCGACGCGCCCCCGACGGCGCACGCGGTCGTGGGTCTCTACTGCTACCCGCCGGACGTCTTCGACGTCATCGCGACGCTGCAACCGTCCGCGCGCGGCGAGCTGGAGATCACCGACGTGAACCGCCATTACGCGCTCGTCGGGAGGCTCGACGCGTCCGAGGTCTACGGCTGGTGGGAGGACGCGGGCAAGCACTGGCAGCACCTCGCCGACATCGGGCGACGCATCGATGACACCGGGGCGAACAAGCTGGACGCCACGTGATCGAGGGACTCCTGCGGATCCCGCTTCGTCGCGTCGAGGACGAGCGCGGATGGTTCTGCGAGCTTCGGCGCGACAGCACTCTCCCAAGGCCGATGGCGCAGACGAACGTCTCGTTCTCGCGGGCGGGGGTCGTCCGAGGCCTGCACTACCACGAGCGCGGCCAGGACGATCTCTTCGCGTGCCTTCGCGGCACCGCCCGTGTCGTCGTGCTCGATCGTGCGTCCGGCGAGACGTTCACGGAGGACATCGGCGAGGACAACCCGGTCGCGATCTACGTCCCCGGGCACAACGCACACGGCTTCGAGGCCCTCACGGACATCCTCTTCTGCTACCACGTGACGGTCGAGTTCGACCCCGACGACCCCGACGAGCGAACGGTTCCCTGGAACGACCCGCGCGTCGCGCACCTATGGAGCTCGAGCACCCCGATCCTGTCCGCGCGGGACGCCGGCGTCGCGTCCTGATCACGGGCGCCGACGGCCAGCTCGGCCGCGCGCTTCGGCAGGAGTTCGCGGACGACGAGGTCCTCGCCCTCACCAGGGCCGACTGGGACGTCACCCACCCGCCGAGCGAGACGGTGAGACAGTCCGACCCGGACCTCGTGCTGCACACGGCGGCCTGGACCGACGTCGACGGTGCGGAGGCCGACCCTCAGGGCGCAGCAGCGGTGAACATCGCCGGGACGGCGCACGCCGCCTCGCTCCGTGCTCCCCTCGTCACGTTCTCGACGGACTACGTCTTCGACGGCCGCAAGCGAACACCGTACGTGGAGTCCGACGGCCCGAGCCCGGTGTCCGCGTACGGGCGTACGAAGCTTCACGGGGAGGCGGCGGCCGGGCAGACCGCGTGGGTCGTCCGCTCGTCCTGGCTCTTCGGGCCGACCGGGCACAACTTCCTTCGCACGATGCTCCGCCTCGGCGCAGAGCGCGACGAGGTCGCGGTCGTGGACGACCAGCGTGGGTGTCCGACTTACGTCGGGCACCTCGCGTCCGGGGTGGGGGAACTCGTGGACGGGGACGCGCCCTACGGCCTCTGGCACCTCGCAGCGGACGGGGACTGCACGTGGGCCGACTTCGCGAGCGCGATCTTCGAAGACGCCGGGATGGCCTGCCGGGTTCGCCGGATCGCATCCTCCGAGCTCGCCCGCGCCGCCCCGAGGCCCGCGTACTCCGTGCTTCGGAGCGCGCGCGCAGGCGCTCCTCGGCTCCCGCACTGGCGCGAGGGCCTTCGCGCCTGCCTCGCGGAGCTCCAGGCGGCAAGCGTCTAGCCTTCGACGGATGCGACTGCTCGTCACCGGCGCCGCCGGCTTCATCGGCTCGAACTTCGTCCACTACTGGCTCGAACGGCACCCCGACGATCACGTCGTCGTCTACGACCTGCTCACCTACGCGGGTAACCGCGCCAGCCTCGCGCCGCTCGAGGACCGGATCGTCTTCGTCCAAGGCGACATCTGCGATCGCGAACTCGCGGAGTCGACCTTGCGCGAGCACGAGGTCGGAGTCGTCGTCAACTTCGCCGCCGAGTCGCACAACTCGCTCGCCGTCGTCGACCCGACCCGCTTCTTCCGCACGAACGTCCTCGGCACGCAGACGCTCCTCGACGCGTCCCGCGCCGCAGGAGTCGAGCGTTTCCACCATGTCTCGACGTGCGAGGTCTACGGCGACCTCGCGCTCGACACGGACGAGGTGTTCACGGAGGAGTCGCCGTACCGGCCGCGGACGCCATACAACGCCTCGAAGGCAGGGGCGGACCACGCCGTTCGTGCGTACTACGAGACGTTCGGCCTGCCGGTCACGATCACGAACTGCTCCAACAACTACGGCCCGTTCCAGTTCCCCGAGAAGGTCATCCCGCTCTTCACGACGAACGCGCTCGACGAGCTCCCGCTCCCGATGTACGCGTCCACGCAGAACAAGCGTGAGTGGCTGCACGTCATCGACCACTGCGAGGCGATCGAGCTCGTCCTCCGCGACGGCCGGCCGGGCGAGACGTACAACGTCGGTTCCGGGCTCGAGGCGACGATCGAGGAGATCGCGGACAGGGTGCTCGAGCTGACGGGCAAACCGTCGTCCCTGAAGACGATTGTCCCCGATCGACCGGGTCACGACCGGCGGTATCTGCTCGACGCGACGAAGATCCGCGACGAGCTCGGGTGGTCGTCCGCGCGTGGCTTCGACGAAGGGCTCGCCGAGACCGTCGCGTGGTATGCGGAGCACCGCGACTGGTGGGAGCCGCTCAAGGCGCGTGCTCCCGTGGAAGAATCTGCCTGGACGTAGCTCAATTTCCGGCCCGAATCGGCCGAGAACACAATGCGTTAATCCTGCAGAGCTAGCCTGGATCCCTTCGTGCGCCCACTTCTCGCCGTTCTCGCCATCGCGCTGACCGCGACCGTCGCTTCGGCGTCCGGCCAGCAGGCACCGCCGCCGTCGTACGGCGAGGCGGTGTTCCTCGTCTCCGGGCGGGGCTGGGGGCACGGCGTCGGGATGAGCCAGTACGGCGCGTACGGCCAGGCGCTCGCAGGCCGGAGCTACCGACAGATCCTCGGCTACTACTACTCGGGGACGACGATCGGCAAGGCGGGGAGGAAGGACGTGCGGGTGCTTCTCGCGGAGGGACGCCGCGCCGTGACCGTGTCGTCGGCGAAGCCGTTGACCGCGGTCGATGCGACCGGCGCGAGCTACCCGCTCGCCAAGGGCGCTGTCACGGTGCACGCCGATCTCCTGCTGCCGACGAGCGAGGGCCCGGTGACCGCAGCGTCCCCGCTCGTGATCCGGCCCGCGAAGAACGCGCTCCTCGCGCTCGACGGGCGGCCGTACCGTGGAAAGCTCGAGCTCGTCCCTCAGGGCGAGTTCCTGCGCGTCGTGAACGTCGTGCCGCTCGAGAGCTACATCCAGGGGGTCGTCGCGGGGGAGATGCCGTTCGGCTGGCCGGCCGAAGCGCTGAAGGCACAGGCCGTCGCGGCCCGCTCGTACGCGCTCGCGAACCTGCTCAAGGGGAAGCCGTATGACCTCTACTCGGACCAGCGAAGCCAGGTGTACCTCGGCGTGGCGGGGGAGAAGGCGTCGACGACGCAAGCCGTGACGGCGACCGCGGGCGAGGTCGTGCTCTACGGGGGCAGGGTCGCGACGACGTACTACTTCTCGACGTCCGGGGGCAAGACGGCGAGTGCGGCGGACGTGTTCGGCTTCAGCGTCCCGTACCTCGTGTCGCGGCCGGATCCCTGGGACACGCTGTCGCCGTACCACGAGTGGGGCCCGGTGCTCCTCGGCGCACGCACCGTCCAGTCGAAGCTCGGACTCGGCGGCCGCGTGCTCGACGCGGCGGGAACGGCCACGCCGTCCGGGCGACTGCGCGCCCTCGTCCTCGCCACGACCGCGGGGAGCGAGTCCGTGCCCGCCTCGCTCGTCCGTACCGCGCTCGGCCTTCGCTCGACGTGGATCTCCCTCGGTGTGCTCCGGCTCGACAAGCCGACCGGTGGCCCGATCGTCTTCGGGTCGATGACGCATCTCGCGGGCATCGGGCGTGGCCTCGGTACGCCGCGGCTGGCGTCGTCCCCCGACGGGACCTCGTGGAGCCCCGTCCGGGCACTCACGCCCGATGCGGCCGGCGCGGTCGCGCTGGACGTGAAGCCTGTACGCATCACGCGCTACCGCCTCGAGGCCGAAGGCGGTGCGTCCCCGGCGATGCTCGTCGAGGTCGCGCCGCGAATCGCGCTCTCGCGGCCGACCGCGGCGGATCCCGCGGTGCTCGCGGGAACCGTGCGTCCTCGTCTTCCCGGCGGGGTCGTCGCCGTCGAGCGTCGCAAGGGAACCGCATGGGTCACGCTCGGCGAGGCGACCGTCGACGCGTCGGGCGCGTTCCGTCTCGCTCTCGCTTCGGCGGTGCCGGCGGGCAGCTACCGCGCGCGAATCTCGGCGACGGGTGGCCTCGCCGCGGGCACCTCCGCCGTGCTCCAGGTGACCGGATGAGGCGACTTGCGCTTGTCGTCTCGGTGGCGCTCGTGGGGCTTGTCGTGCCCGCGACGGCGGACGCCGCCCGCGTGGCGGTCGGGCTCGTCCGCGGTGCCGACCGGCAGGCTGTGGCGTCCGCGATCGAGCGCCGCACCGGGAGCCGTCCCGAGAGCCTCGCGCCGATTCGAGCGCTCGTCGTCGACCTCCCCGCAGGTGCGTCGCTCCGAGGCATTCGCGGTGTCCGCTACGTCGAGCCGGCCGTCACGCGACACCTCGCGTTCACTCCGACGGATCCTCTCGCCTCCAAGCAGTGGTACCTCGCGTACAGCGGGTTCTACGCGTCGTGGCTGACGCTTCCGGCGTTCGAGCCCATCCCCGTCGCGGTGATCGATTCCGGCGTCGACGCCTCGCACCCCGAGATCGCACCGAGGATCCTCGACGCACAGAGCTTCGTCGGCGGCTCCGCGCGCGTCGACACGCTCGGCCACGGGACCTTCGTCGCCGGCCTCATCGGCGCCGGCGTCGACAACGGGATCGGGATCGCGGGGCTCGCTCCGTCCGCGCAGCTGCTCGTCGCGAAGGTCGTGACGAAGTCGCGGGCGATTCCCGTCGAGGCGGAGGCGAAGGCGATCCGCTGGGCGGTCGACAACGGCGCGCGTGTGATCAACATGAGCCTCGGCGGCGTGCGCGACCCGCTCGATCCCGACCGGGACACGTACTCGCGGCTGGAGGCGGACGCGGTTGCCTACGCCGTCACGAATGGCGTCGTCGTGGTCGCCGCGGTCGGCAACTCCGACCAGGCTCCGTCGAGCCCGTGGAAGTACGCGAGCTATCCGGCGGCGCTGCCGCACGTCCTCGGCGTCAGCGCGATCACGGACACGGGGGCGGTGCCCACCTTCTCGAACCGCGATCGGATCTACAACGACATCGCCGCACCGGGGCTCAAGATCCTGTCCATCCTCCCGCGCCCGCTCACGGCGCGGTACCCGAGCTGCACGGAGCAGGGGTACTCGAGCTGCGGCCCGGACGAGTACCGCGAGGCGGAAGGGACGTCCTTCGCGGCGCCCCAGGTCACCGCGGCGGCGGCGGTCCTCCTCGGCCTGCATCCGACGCTTCGCCCCGAGCAGGTGACGCGGACGCTGCAGTCGACGGCGGTCGACCTCAGCGACGCGACCGGATGCGCGGCGTGCGGGGATGGCCGGGACGCGTACTCGGGCTGGGGT
>JBKOYF010000032.1:0-8769 GCA_046725305.1 Actinomycetota bacterium | reverse complement strand
TCCTCGTCCACGGTCTTCAGCAAGACGATCGGCTGCTTGCCGATCGGCTCGAAGCTCACGCCGTACAGGGTCATCTCCCGCATCGACCATCGAATGTTAGTCAGCGGCCCACGGAACGCGGCCCCGGCCTCCCCGACGACGACCCACGCTGCGAGCATCTTTGACCTACGCGTAAAGCATGGGCGATCCTGGACTCGAACCAGGGGCCTCCGCCTTATCAGAGCGGCGCTCTAACCGACTGAGCTAATCGCCCGAGGGTCGACACTGTAGCGCCTACGCCGCCCGTTCCTCCGGCAGGCGCGCGAGGGCGGTCTCGAGCGCCTCGACGAGCTCTGCAAGACCCTTCTCGTCCTCGAACCGGATCTGCAGCGCACCCGCCGCGACGCGCGTGGGCAGACCCGTCAACCGCTCGGCGGCCGTGCGCGCGCGGTCGACGAGCGCGGGGTCGACGGCCGCCGCCCGCCGCGGTCGGCGCTTCGCTCCACCCTCGCGAGCCGCGCGCTCGGCGGCACGAACGGTGAGGCCTTCCTTGACGATCCTCCGTGCCAGGCGACGCCGCGCCTCGTCGTCGGGGAGGGAGAGAACGGCGCGCGCGTGGCCCTCGCTCATGTCACCCCGGGCGAGCATCCAGAGCACCTCCTCGGGAAGCTCGAGGAGGCGGAGACGGTTCGAGACGGCCGACTTCGACCGTCCGACACGATCCGCGACATCGCCCAGCGAGAGCTCGAACTCGTCGACGAGCGACGCGTAGGCCCGCGCTTCCTCGACCGGAGAGAGCTGCTCACGCGCGACGTTCTCGACGAGCCCGAGCAGGAGCGAATCGCGATCCCCGACGTCACGCACGAGCGCCGGCAACGTCGCGACGCCCGCGGATCGTGCCGCCCGCCAGCGACGCTCGCCCGCGATGAGCTCGAACCCCCCTTCGGCACGGCGCCGAACGACGATCGGCTGCAGCACGCCCTGGAGTCGGATGGAGCTCGCGAGCCCGGCGGCGGCCTCCGGCTCGAACCGGCGGCGAGGCTGCCTCGGATTCGGGTGAATCGTCTCGACGGGGAGATGGACGAGCTCGGGCTGACCGGCCTCCCCCAGCAGGACCTCGAGCCCACGGCCGAGGCCACGTCGTTCCTTAGGAACGCTCGACAAGCTCCATCGCCACCTTCCAGTACGCCTCCGCGCCGGCAGAGCGACGGTCGTAGGCGATCGCAGGGACCCCGTGGCTCGGCGCCTCGGCGAGACGGATCGAGCGAGGAATGGTCGTGGTGAACACGAGTGCGCCGAAGTGCCGTCGGAGCTCGGCTTCGACCTCGCCGGTCAGGCGCGTTCGCCCGTCGGCCATCGTGAGCAGGATCCCGGCGACCGCGAGCCGCGGGTTGAGCTGGGCCTTCACGAGGTTGATCGTGCCGAGGAGCTGCGAGAGCCCCTCGAGGGCGTAGTACTCGGCCTGCACGGGGACGATCGCGCGGCTCGCGGCAGCGAGCGCGTTGACCGTCAGCGGCCCGAAGGAGGGCGGGCAGTCCAGGAGCACGTACGAGTAGGGATCGAGCGCGTCCGCGAGCGCGTCCGCGAGGTACCGCTCGCCGCCCGGACGCGTCGCGAGGTCGACCGCCGCCGCGGCGAGGTTGCTCTTCGCCATCACGACGTCCAGGTTGTCGACGCCCGATGGCTTCGCGAGTGTCGCGAGCGGGCCGCCGTCGAGGAGATCGTGCGTCGACGCGCCGTTCGCGCGCAGCCCGAGGCCCGACGTCGCGTTGGCCTGCGGGTCGAGGTCGACGAGGAGGACGCGCTCGCCCGCCTCGGCAAGGCACGCGCTCAGGTTGACGGCGGTCGTCGTCTTCCCGACGCCGCCCTTCTGGTTCGCCACCGCGTAGACCCGGGCGAGCACAGGGCAAGCCTAGAGAGGGGGGCGGCTAGAGTCGTCGCCGATGCGGGAGCCCGCTCCGCCGTACGAGGGAGAAGGCCCACACGCGCTCTGGCATGTGTCCGAGGACGCGACCATCGAGCGCTTCGAGCCGCACCTGAGCCGCACGGCCAAGAGCCGTGAGCCTCGGGTCTGGGCGATCGACACCCGGCATCTGCCGGTGTACTGGTTTCCGCGGGAGTGCCCGCGTGCGATGTTCTGGGCGACCTCCGCGACGACCGGCGAACACGCCGGGCTGCTCCACGGCGCGAGCCGCGTGCACGCGGTCGAGGGCACGTGGCTCGAGCGAATCCGTACCGCCCGGGTCGTCGCGTACCGCCTGCCGGAGGAGTCGTTCACCCCGGACCCGGAGGTCGGCGGCTACTGGTTGAGCCGTGAGCCCGTCGTCCCGGTCGAGCTCGTCGAGCTCGGAGACCTCCTCGCGCTACACACCGGGGCCGCGATCGAGCTGCGAATCGTGGCGAACCTCTGGCCGTTGTGGAACCGCGTCATCGCCTCGACGCTCGAGTTCAGCGGCGTGCGCCTCCACAACGCCGCGCCTCCCCCGAGTTAGGCCAGCGGCCGCTTCTTCGCCATCCCCGCCCGCCGCGGGAAACCCGGGGGTGTCGATTGCACCTTCCGGAGGAGCGCGAGCCCGTCCGTCTCGCTCTCGAGCCGACCGCCGACGTGCTCTGCCGCGGTCGCCAGAGCGCGGCGATCGGCGCTCCGGCCGAGCCAGAGGATCGACGCGCCGCCCACGACCACGAGCGGGAGGCACAGCTCGGCCGCGACCGGTGGTCTGGCGACGGCCTTCGCGAGGGCGACGCCGAACGTCTCGAGAGGCTGCTCCTCTGCCCGTCCCCACACGACGTCGACGTTCGGGAGCTCCGAGGCGAACCGCTCGAGGAAGTCGCACTTCCTCCGCTCGGCTTCGAGCAACGTGAAGCTCCGCCCGGGAAGGGTCACGGCGAGGGGAATGCCGGGGCTGCCGCTTCCGGATCCCACGTCGACGATCCCACCCGGGAGGTCTTCGACGAGCGGGGCAGCCCTGAGCGCGTCGTCCACGAGGACGCGGCGTGCGTCGTCGATGCGACCGAGCCCCGTCGCGCCGGGGGTCTCGAGCGCCGCCTCGAGCCAGCGCTCGAGGAAATCGCCCCCCACCTCAGCTTGCGACGTGACGCGGCGCGACGACGACGAAGCGGTTGGGTTCGGCGCCCTCGCTCGCCGTCTCGACCTCGGGGTCGTCCTTGAGCGCCTCGTGGACGATCTTGCGCTCGACCGGAGTCATCGGCTCGAGCGCGACGCGCGATCCGCTCGCCGAGGCCTGCTGTGCGGTCCGGCGCGCGAGGTTCTCGAGGGTCGCGGTGCGGCGCGCCCGATAGCCGGCGGCGTCGACGACGACGGCGTGCCGACCCCCCTGGGCCCGGACGATCGCATTGGCGAGGTACTGGATCGCGTCGATCGTCTGGCCGTGCTTGCCGATGAAGAGCGCCACGTCCTCCCCGGAACAGCTGACCGTGACGTCGCCCTCGTGCTCCCGTGCGGACACGGACACGTCCGCTCCGATGCCGGCCGCGATCCGCTCGACGATCTCCTGCGCCTCCCGTGCGAGCTCGCTCTGGTCGGGCACAGGCTCAACCGAGGAACCCTCGGTGCTCGCGATGACGTGAGCGGGGCTGAACCCCACGCCGAGGAGACCCCGCTCGCCCTCCGAGACGACCTGGAACTCGACCGCGTCGCGGTCGAGACCGGGCACGAGCTGCTCGAGCTCGCGAAGCGCGGTCCATTTCGCCTCGCCGACGGTCTCGCCCTTCGCCTCGACGGTCACGACGTCGGGACGGCTCATCGCCTCGTCCGGCGGCCGCCGCCCTTGCGCTTCACGCGCCGCGGAGCGCCCGGGGTCTTCGGGCGAGCGGTCCCGTCGGGTGATGCGGGAGCGCTGTCCGCCGCGGCGGCCGGCTCGTCGCGCGGCGGAGTACGGCTCGAGCGCTTGGCCGGCGCAGCCGGCCTCGGCATGAGCCTTCGCGTCACGATTCCCTGCCCCGTCGTCCAGAGGTTCGTCGTGAGCCAGTAGATCATGAGCCCCGACGGAAACCGGAGGATGAAGGGGAGGAACACGATCGGGAGGACCATGATCATGATCCGCTGAGCCTGGCTCTGCATGGACGTCGCCATGAGGTAGGTGGAGAGGAGCTGGCTCGCCACGTAGACGGCGATGAGGAGCGGCCCCCAGCCCACGCTGACCTTCTCCGTGATGTCGACGAGCCCGAGCCACTCGAGCGACGACCCGGGGTACTTCGGGAAGATCTCCTTCTCGAAGTCCTTGAGCACGTAGAAGAGCGAGATGAAGATCGGGATCTGGAAGACGATCGGCAGGCACGAGGCGTACGGATTGATCTTGTTCTCCTTGTAGAACTTCATCAGCTCTTCGGACTGCTTCTGCCGATCGCTCTTGTAGCGCTGCTGGATCGCCTTCATCTCGGGCGCGTGCATCTGCAGGCTCTGCATCGAGTGGATCTGGCGGATCGCGACGGGGACGAGGAGCATCCGCACGATCACGGTGAGCACGACGATCGACCACGCCCAGCTGAAGCCCGCGGTGCTGTGCAGCCACGTGAGCAGGTCGGTGAGGACGTCCTCGAGCGGGGTGAGGAGGCCGCCGATGATCACGCGCGGGCCTTTCGAGACCTGCCGAGCGGGAAGACCGTCTGATTGTGGGCGTAATCGACGCCTCCGTGGCTCCAGGGGTTGCAGCGCAGGAGACGCCAGCCCGCGAGCACGCATCCCCTGACGAAGCCGAATTCGCGGAACGCGTCGATCGCGTACTGCGAGCAGCTCGGGTGGTACTTGCACGTGCCTGCGGGCGTGAGCAGGCCGAACGTCCAGCGCCACGCCTGGACGAGCGCGATGCCGAGGTACCTCATGCGCGCGCCTTCTCGAGCACGTCCACGACCTCTGCGCGGAGCCAGTCCTTCCCGCGCGACTCGGCGGGCTCCGCCAGGCCCGGGCGGGCGGAGAGGACGTAGTCCTGGCCCATTGGAACCGTCGGCAGGAGCTCGCGCCACGTCTCGCGCAACAGTCGCTTCACGCGATTCCGAGCAACCGCGGATCCGACCGAGCGGGGCACGGCGAGCCCGAGCCGCGGCTCGCCCTCGGGATCGTCGTCGCGCGGAAACCAGTGCAGGACGAGGTATCGGCTCGACGCCGAGCGACCGCGGCGGTACACGGTGTCGAAGTCCTTCGACCGGGAGAGCCGGTTGCGGCGTTGCACTGGCGGGCGTCTCAGGCCGAGAGGCGCTTGCGCCCTCTGGCGCGCCGGCGCTTCAGGATGGCGCGACCTCCGCGCGTGGACATCCGCGCTCGGAACCCATGACGCCGCTTCCTGCGGCGAACGTTCGGCTGGTAGGTGCGTTTCACGTGGTCTCGTCGGCCTCGGGGGCGGGGAGCCGCGAGTATAGACGACCGTTCCGCGAGCCCGGTTTTCCACAGACGCCGTGAAGCGGCGTGTCGTCGAAACTGCTGCTCTCGGGACTCGGCCGTTGTCATCGAGAGCAACTGCTCCCCGAGTCATCCACACCTGTGGACAGTCGTGTGGAAGCAGGGAAGTGCCTGCAAAACGCCCATATTTTCATCCACAGAGGCGTCCGCGAGGGCCGTTGAGCGAACCCGCGAAGGGTGGTATGCTCGCCGCTTCCCGACGACCCCGAGAACCGCGAGGACGGGTGGAGCACCCCGCCGAGACACGAGCCGACGACCTCTGGAGTGCCATAGCCGGACGGTTGAGGGACACCCTCACCGAGACCACCTACGACACGTGGTTCGGCCAGGCCCGACCCCACTCCTACTCAGGGGATACGCTCGTCGTCGAGGTTCCCAACGATTTCACCCGTGACTGGATCGAGGGCCACTTCCTCGATCTCGTGGCGAGGGCAGCGGGGGAGTCCGCCACGACCGGCGCCGTGGTGACCTTCGCCGTGAGCGAGCGCCCGGCCGCTCGCACGTCGTCCGTGGCCCCGCCGCCCGAGGCGCCGCTCGTCGTGCGCGACGCGGCCGCCGTCTCGTTTCGCGAGGCGCCGGAGGTCGAGCTCAACCCCAAGTACACGTTCGACCTCTTCGTCATCGGGTCGTCGAACCGGTTCGCACACGCGGCCGCGCTTGCGGTCGCCGAGGCGCCCGCCCAGGCGTACAACCCGCTGTTCATCTACGGCGGGACCGGTCTCGGGAAAACGCACCTCCTGCAGGCGATCGGGCACTACGTGAGGCAGCACTCGCGCCGGCTGACGACGAGGTACGTCACGAGCGAGACGTTCATGAACGAGTTCATCGACGCCGTGCGCGACCGCGGGGCGCGCATCGAGGGCTTCAAGCGGCGCTACCGCAACTACGACGTCCTCCTCGTCGACGACATCCAGTTCATCGAGGGGAAGGAGCGGATCCAGGAGGAGTTCTTCCACACCTTCAACTCGCTGTACGAGGGCGGCGCCCAGATCGTCATCTCGTCCGACCGTCCGCCGCGCGAGATCGCCACCCTCGAGGAGAGGCTGCGCTCGCGCTTCGAGTGGGGGCTGCTCACCGACATCCAGGCACCCGACCTCGAGACGCGCATCGCGATCTTGCGGAAGCGCGTCGAGACCGAGGGGATCCGGATCACGAACCCCGAGGTGCTCACGTTCATCGCGGGCCGGGTCTCGTCGAACATCCGCGAGCTGGAAGGCGCACTCACGCGCGTCGTCGCGTTCTCGTCCCTCACCGACCGCCCGCTCACGGCAGAGCTCGCCGAGGACGTGCTCAAGGACGTCTACCCCCAGGGCGACGCGGCGCCCGAGGTCACCATCACGCGGATCCAGGAGGCCGTCTCCCATCGTTTTGGCGTGACACTCGACGAGCTCGTCAGCCCCAGGCGCTCGCAGGCCGTCGCGTACCCTCGGCAGGTGGCCATGTACCTGTCGCGCGAGCTCACCGACGCGTCGCTACCGATGATCGGGAGGGAGTTCGGTGGCCGCGACCACACGACCGTGATCCACGCGAAGGACAAGATCACGAAGCTCATTCGCGAGGATCGCTCTGTGTACAACCTTGTGCAAGAACTGACCGCGCGCATCAAGCAGGCGCGGTGATGCTGGGGGTCCTTCGTGTCGCGTCCCGGGACCTTGTGGACGGCGTCGGTCCGCGTCCACACCCTCGCCAACACCTGTTTTCCCCGCTCTCGAGCCACAAAGCACCCGTCCTCCCCGTAACTCACACTCCTACTATCACTACGACGTTCTTTCTTCAGTAATGAACACAGACACCGTGGCAGCCTCCGCACTCCGCATCACCTGTCCGAAGTCGGCGCTCGCCTCGTCGCTGGCGGTGGTTTCGCGAGCGGTGTCGACGCGAGGCGCGGTCCAGGTTCTCGGCGGGATCCTCTTGCAGGCGGAAGGAGACCGGCTCACCCTCGCGGCGACCGACATGGAGATCTCGATCCGGGCGTCGCTCGACGGCGAGATCGAGGGTGACGCGAGCGTCGTCGTTCCCGGACGCCTGCTCACCGATCTCGTGCGGCTCCTTCCCGAAGAGAGCGTCACCCTGGCGTACGACGAGGGCGAGGGCGTCCTCGCGGTGACGTCGGGGAGCCATGCGTCGCGGCTCAACGTATACAGCGCCGAGGACTTCCCGCGGCTTCCGCCGCTCGACATCCCCTTGCAGAGGATGGACTCGGCCGCGCTCCTGTCCACGATCGAGAAGGTCGGCCGCGCAGCCTCACGCGACGAATCGAGACCGGTGCTCACGGGGGTTCTCGTCCGGTTCGAGGGCGACAAGCTCGTCATGGCCGCCACCGACTCCTACCGGCTCGCGGTGAAGGAGACCACGCTCTCCGCGAGGGGTCCCGAGCTCGACGCGATCATCCCCGCGCGTGCGCTCCAGGAGCTCGCGCGGCTCGCCGCCGGTGTCGAGGAGATCGAGCTCGGCGTGCACGAGAACCACATCGTCTTCTCGGCCGGCGACGTGTGGCTCACCAGCAGGCGCATCGACGGGCAGTTCCCGAACTACAAGCAGCTCCTCCCGGAGTCGTTCGAGGTCGAGATCGCCACCCCGCGCGAGGCCCTGCTCGAGGTGGTCCGCCGGGCGGGGCTCATGGCACAGCGAAACGCTCCGCTTCGTCTGCGGTTCGCGGACGGAGAGCTGACCGTCTCCGCGCAGACGCAGGACGTCGGCGAGGCGACCGAGTCGCTTCCCATCGAGTACGCCGGCGAGGAGCTCGAGATCGGCTTCAACCCCGATTTCCTGCGCGATGGCCTCGAGGCCGTTTCGGGCGAGACCGTGCAGCTGAAGCTCATCAACCGCCTCCGGCCCGGGCTCATCGAGGCGCCCGACGAGAGCTTCTGGTACCTGATCATGCCGATCCGCCTCGCGGGCTGATCGTCCACGAGGTCACGCTCCGCGACTTCCGCTCGTACGCCGCGCTCGAGCTCGCGCTGTCCGAGGGTGTCGTCCTCCTCCACGGTCCGAACGGCGCCGGCAAGACGAATCTCCTCGAGGCGCTCCACGTCGGAACGCAAGGGTTCTCGCCCCGTACCCGACGCGACGCGCAGATGATCCGGTTCGGGTCCGACGCAGCTCGCGTGGGGCTCGAAGGAGCGCTCGGACAGGGCCGATTCGAGACGGACGTCGTCCTCGCGGTACGCGACACGCGCCGCGTCACGTTGAACGGCGAGCGGCTGGGCTCCGCCGACAGGCTCCGTCACGAGCTCGCGACCCTCGTCTTCACGCCCGACCGGCTCGCGGTGGTCAAGGGCGCGCCGGCAACGCGGCGCGCGTACCTCGACCGGGCGCTCGGGCGCCTGTTCCCGGCGCGCGCGTCCCTGGGAGCCGAGTACGCCGGTGCGGTC
>JBKOYF010000097.1:0-20420 GCA_046725305.1 Actinomycetota bacterium | reverse complement strand
CCCACCACGTCGCGGAGCACGGCTGGCCCGAGGACCTCACCGAGCTTCCCGGGGTCGGCCCGTACACGGCAGCTGCGATCCGCTGCTTCGCGCTCGGCGAGGACGTGCTTCCGGTCGACGTGAACGTCGAACGCGTGCAGCGGCGCACGCGGCATGCGTTCCGAGCCTCGTCGGCCCAGGCGCTGATGGACCTCGGCGCGACGATCTGCCTCGCCCGCGTTCCCCGCTGCGACGAGTGTCCGCTCGCCGGCGAGTGCCCGTCCCGCGGCATCCGCGAGCAGGCCGCCCGCAGGCAGGGGCCGTTCGAGGGCTCCTTCCGCCAGCGGCGCGCGGCGACGCTTCGCGTGGTAGCGGATGCCGCGCGAGAGCTCGGGGAGCTCGACGACGAGGCGGTCCGCTCGCTCGAGCGCGACGGCCTCGTCGTCGTGGAAGGGAACGTCGTGGCGCTTCCCTCGTAGAGCGCCGAGTCGCAGATCCCGCAGCGGCCGCGAAGCGGCCGCCTTTAGGGGTCGTTGCGCGGCCCGGGATCCGCGAGAGCGAATTCCGGGCCTTGCGCTTACAGCACAGGACAGTTCACCACGATCGGAATCGGCCTGATGGAGAGCTCGCCGGCTTTCTGGGCTCGCGCGACCGCCGCGGCCGAGCGGAGCACGCGAACGCGCGCACCGGCCTTCCACGTCACCATCCGCACCGCCCACAGCGGCGTGTAGTCGGCGCGACCCGGGACCGTGTCGACGATGTTGCGCTGACCGTCGTCGCCGTTCGTGAACGCCCAGATAGGAGCGGTCTTGTTGCCGGGCTTCAGCTTCACGGGGCCGAAGTCGAGATACGAGATCAGCTCGCCCCGGTAGAAGCCGAGCGTCACGTTCTGCGAGAAGGTCTTGACGGGACCGTCGGCGGCGAGCGCCGGCAGCGCGAGGGTCACTGCAGCGAGGGCGACAGCAAGAGCGAGGATCGTCAGCCGTTTCATGGAGGCTCCTTCCGTTCGGTGGACCTCACCGACGGTAGGGCGGAGGTCTTGCGGGGGACTGACGCGGATCTGAACGTTCTCTTGTTCACCTCGGCGTAACCCGCGGCGACGCACAATGCGCCGATGGCCACCGTCCTCGTCGTCGACGACGAGCCGATCGTCCGTGAGGTCGTGGTGCGCTACCTCGCGCGCGAGGGGTATCGCACTCTCGAGGCCGCACACGGCGACGTCGCGCGCACCATGATCGAGCGATCCGAACCGGATCTCGTCGTCCTCGACGTGATGCTGCCGGGGACCGACGGACTCGAGCTCTGTCGGTGGATCCGCGGACGGTCCGAGCTCCCCGTCATTCTTCTGACCGCCCGCGGGGAAGAGGCCGACCGAATCGTCGGGCTCGAGCTCGGCGCGGACGACTACGTGACGAAGCCGTTCTCGCCGCGAGAGCTCTCGGCCCGGGTCCGGAGCGTGCTGCGGCGGAGCACCATGACGGCGCCGGTCGCCCGCTCACTCGTCTTCGGCGAGGTCCGACTCGAGCGCGAGACCCGCGAGGCGCGCAAGGCCGGAGCGCCGATCCGGCTCACCGTGAAGGAGTTCGACCTCCTCTGGTTCCTCGCGAGCCACCCGCGCCGGGTCTTCTCGCGCGATCAGCTCATGGCAAGCGTCTGGGGTTACACGGCCGCACTCGACACGGGAACGGTCACGGTCCACGTGCGACGGTTGCGGGAGAAGATCGAGGACGATCCCTCGCGGCCGAAGTACCTGGAGACGGTCTGGGGCATCGGCTACCGGCTCGCGGCGTGATCGGCACCGCCCTCCTCGTCGCGCTCGCGACCCTCGCCGTCGGCCTCGTCATCTCCTACCTCCTGCGGCTGCTTCCGACCGTCCGCTTGCAGCTCGCCGGGCTCGCCTTCCTCGCAGTGCTTCTCCCGCTCGGTTCCGTGCTCCTCTCGGGCTGGGTGATGTTCCACATGGGCGAAGACGTGAAGATCCTCGCGGTCACGGCTGCATCGGCGCTGACGGCCGTGATAGCCGCGCTCTTCCTCGCGCATTCGATCGTCGGGTCGATCGACCGAGTGCGCGCAGCCTCGAGCGAGCTCGCCCGAGGCGACCTCGACGCACGCGCGCCGCAGGAGGGTCCGGCCGAAGTGTCGGAGCTCGCGACGTCGTTCAACGAAATGGCCGCGGAGCTCCGACGGCTCTTCGACACCCGCCGCGAGCTCGTTGCCTGGGCGAGCCACGACCTCCGGACGCCTCTCGCGAACATGCAGGCGATGCTCGAAGCGCTCGAGGACGGGCTCGGAGAGCCGGACGAATACGTGCCCGTCCTACGCGAGCAGGTGGCGGCACTTTCGCTGCTCGTCGACGACCTGTTCGAGCTCGCCCGCATCGACGCCGGCGCACTGACGCTCGAGCTTCGCCGGCTGCCGGTCGCTCCGGTCGTCTCGAGCACGCTCCGGAGCATCGAAGCTGAGGCGCGCACCCGACACGTCCGGCTCGAGGCCGATCTCGACGACGAGGTGACCGCGCGCTTCGCACCCGACAAGCTGGAGCGGGTGCTCATGAACCTGCTCGCGAACGCTCTCCGGCACACGCCCTCGGATGGAGCGGTCGCGGTCCTCGTGGAGCCGCAGCCCGACGAGGTGCGCGTCGCGGTCGAGGACACCGGGGCCGGGTTGGAGCCAGAGGTGCGCGATCGTATGTTCGACCGCTTCTGGCGCGCCGATGAGTCCCGTACGTCGCGGGGGGCAGGCCTCGGCCTCGCGATCGCCCGCGGGCTCGTCGAGGCGCAGGGCGGGCGGATCTGGGCGGAGAACCGCGAGGGCGGCGGAGCCCGGGTGTGCTTCACCTTGCCTTCGCACTAGGCCGGAATTCGCACGAAGGCGAATTCCGGCCGTGCGGAACATCCCTAAAGCGCGGCCGCCTAGCGGCCGCGATGCCTCTCAAGGTCACACGCGGTGCAGCACCCACACGTTCGGCTCGACGTGCGTGCCGATCCCCTCCTCCACGACGAGGGTCGCGAGCCCGCGGGGAAAGACGTACTCGCCGTCCGAGGGGAAGAGAAACCCGGTCCACTCCTCCCACTCGGAGACGGGTGCGCGAATCGTCATCGATTCGGGTGCGGCCGCGATGATCTCGCCGCCGACGTTCTCGTGGATGCGAATCCAGGGGTCGAAGTGCGACCCGTCCTCTCGGCGCCACTCCATGTAGCTCTCGATCCGGATGAGCGGATACCGCTCCTTCCAGGTCGGCCGCACGGGTGCGATCACGCCGTTCGTCAGACCAGCCACACGAGCGTTGTCGATGAACGTCTGGATCATGCGGCTCGAGAGCTGCCGACCCTGCTGCGCGGGAGCGACGCTGATCGCGATCGCCATCACAGCACCAGGCGACTCCGACGCAGTCATCCCTCGCTCGAAGCCGTCCTCCCAACCGGTCGGGAGATCCTCCAACGTCCCGTCCCACGGAAGCGGCAGAGCGTGTGCCTCGGCCAGGAGGGCGTCACCGTCCACCAGTGCGACCTGGAAATCGGGGAACTCCTCGTACAGCCGACCCCAGTGCCGGTTTCCCACCTCGCTGTGGTGCATGTACTCGGGGAAGGTCGCTCCCGACAGCTCCGCGTGGCGGCGGCCGCGGAGATCCGGCCGATCGGCGTACCTGACGATCTTCACGGGCGTCGGAGGAGGGCGACGGCTTGGGCCGCGAGGCCCTCGCCGCGGCCCGCGAAACCGAGGTGATCCGTCGTCGTCGCCCGGACGCTCACGCGCTCGGAGTCCACGCCCAGAGCGCTCGTCAACCGCTCCCGCATCTCGTCGCGAACGTCGCCGATTCGCGGTTCCTCCGCGACGAGCACGCAGTCCGCATTCACGAGCTCCCAGCCGGCCTCGCGGACCTCGCGGTACGCCTCCCAGAGCAGGTCGAGCGAGGAGGCGCCGCGGTACTGCTCGTCGCCCGAGGGGAAGAGGGAGCCGATGTCGCCGAGGTTCGCCGCACCGAGGAGCGCGTCGATGAGCGCGTGTGCGATCACATCGCCGTCCGAGTGTCCGGTGAGCCCGCGCGCGTGCTCGAACGTCACGCCTCCGAGGACGAGCGGCACACCCTCCTCGAGCGCGTGCGCGTCGTAGCCGATTCCTACCCGGAGCTCCGTCACCGGAGCGAGGCTAACGCCTCCGGCAGCGAGGCGAGGTCGTCGAGCCCGAGCGTCGCCTCGGGCGGCGTCCGCTGTAATCGGCCCCACGGGCCACGGCGCACGTGCACCGCCACGAGGCCGGCTCTCGCTGCCGGACGGACGTCGTTGTCTACCCGATCGCCGACGTACGCGACCTGAGGCGGATCGCATCCCATGAGCTCCGCCACGCGCTCGAAGAACGCCGTGTCCGGCTTCCGGGCGCCGAGACTCGCGGACGAGGCGATGACGTCCGCAGGGAGAGCAGCGTCTCGCGCCCACGCCTCCATCGCCTCCGTCTGGTTGCCGACGATGCCGACGCGGAGCCCGAGGTCGCGCACGCGTCGCAGGCAGTCGAGCGCGTCCGGGTAGAGGTCATCGAGCGAGTACGTGAGCTCGTTCCACCACCCCGCGGGCTTCTCGATTCCGAGATGCCCCCAGAGCGCGTCGTGCTCCTCTCCCCGCTCGATGGTCACACCGAGCGCCGCCCAGACAACGTGAGGCTGCAGCCCGGCGCTTTCGGCGAGCACTCGCCACAACCGCTCCTCGTCGACGAGCGTCTCGCCGACGTCGAAGACGACGGCCCTCAGAGCCACGACTCGACGAGCGCGAGATCCGAGGGCGTCGTGACTTTCACGAGTCGGGGATCTCCCTCCACGAGCGCGACCCGCCCTCCGATCGCCTCGACGAGTGAGGCACAGTCCGTCGCAGATCCGACGTCGCCGGCGAACGCCCGGCGCAGCGTCGGAGCGAGGAACGCCTGAGGCGTCTGTGCTGCGAACAGGTCGTTGCGATCGACCGTCTCGACGACCGCGCCGTCCCGGACCAGCTTCAGCGTGTCGCGCACGGGTAATCCCGGAACGGCCCCGTCGAAGCCGAGGCCGAGCGGCTCGAGGACCCGCTCGACGACCTCGTCGCCCACGATTGGCCGCGCCGCATCGTGCACGACGATGACGAGTGCCTCCTCGGGAACCTCTGCGAAGGCGGCCTTCACCGAGGCGGCACGCGTCGCACCGCCGGTGACGCATGCGACGACCTTCGAGGCTGCGATCTCCTCCGTGAGGAGGATCGCAGGCTCCTCCCACTCCGGCGGGGCTGCGACGACGATCGCGTCGACGAACGGGCAGCGGTCGAGCCGTTCGACGCTCTCTGCAAGGAGGGGACGCCCACCCAGTACGGCGAACGCCTTCGGGCGGTCGATCCCGAGCCGCTCGCCGGATCCGGCCGCGGCGATGAGAGCCCAGGTAGCACCGGCCTCGCCGGAGCCGCCCGAGCCGCTAGGCACTCGCGGTAGCGGCCTTCGCCTTCGCTCTCGTCTTCGGCTTCGGCTGCCCGGCGCGGGACAGGACGTCGTCCAGCCAGGCCGCGGCCTCTTCCTCGTTCATGTCCTTCGCGTACATAAGCTCGGAGGCAAGGATCTTCTTCGCCTTCACGAACATCTGCTTCTCGCCCGTCGAGAGGCCCTTCTCGTTGTTGCGAACGGCGAGGTTTCGTACGACTTCCGCGAGCTCGAAGATGTTGCCGGTCTTCATCTTGTCGCGGTTGTGCTTGAAGCGCCGGTTCCAGTTCTTCGGCATCTCGGTCGATCCACCCGAGAGCGTCCTGACGACCATGGTCACCGTGCGCTGATCGATGACGGTCCGGAGTCCTACGCGCTCAGCGTTCTCGCATGGCACGTTGACGGTCATGTCGTTGTGGAGGATCTGGATCGTGAGGTACTCCCGCACCTCGCCCAGCACCTCGCGCTTCTCTTTCCGCACGACTGTCCCCGCGCCATGGTGCGGATAGACGACCTTGTCGCCGATGTCGAACAAGAGGGCCTCCCCGATGTCGGTATCCGTCGCCTTCACGAAAATGTCAATCTTCGCCTCGACACAAAAAGTGCCGGCAGCGTCCTCCCTGCCGGCGTCCACGCACATCATAGCGTGTTTCTCACAGGCCCTTAACGGAACCGCAACCGCCTGCAGCAGCTCAGGCGGCGACGCCCTCGACCGGCCTGGCCTCGAGTCCCGCCGCGATCGCGGCGCGGAGCGTCTCGGCCAGGGCGAGCCGAGGCTGCTCTCGGTCCTGTCCGGCCGCCGGCGCAACGACGAGCTCGATGCCGAGCTTCGCGCACTCGTCGAGCCGTCGCTCCGCCTGCGCGGCCTGCCGTAGCCGTCCCGTCAGGCCGATCTCGCCGAAGGCTGCGACGCCGTGACGAACGGGCACGCCACGCGCCGCCGAGGCGATCGCGAGCGCGACCGCGAGATCCGCCCCGGGCTCCTCGATGCGCACGCCGCCCGCGACATTCACAAAGACGTCCGAGGTCGCGAGCGCGACGCCAGCGTGGCGCCCGAGCACGGCGACGATCATGGCGAGCCGCTTCGGGTCGACGCCCGTTCCGACACGCCGCGGCATCGCGAGGTCGGTCGGCGCGACGAGAGCCTGGATTTCGAGGAGGAGGGGCCGTGTGCCCTCGAGCGCGCATCCGACCGCCGCGCCGACCTCGCCCGGGCGCGTCGTGCCGAAGAGCTCCGACGGATCCGGGACACCAACCAGCCCGCTCGCCGTCATCTCGAAGACACCGAGCTCGTTGGTCGAGCCGAAGCGGTTCTTGGTCGCACGCAGCACCCGATGCTCGTGGTACCGGTCGCCCTCGAACTGCAGCACGCAGTCGACGAGGTGCTCGAGGACGCGGGGGCCCGCGACCGCACCGTCCTTCGTGACGTGGCCGACGAGCACAGTCGCGACGCCCGCTTCCTTGGCGACGCGCAGCAGACGGCCTGCCGCCTCGCGAACCTGCGCGACCGAGCCGGGGGCGGAGCCGAGCTCGCCGGCATGGAGCGTCTGCACGGAGTCGATCACGCAGACGTCCGGCCGCTCCGCCTCGAGCGTCGCACACACCACGTCCAGACTCGTCTCGGCGAGTATCTCGACCGACTCGGCGCCTCCGAGCCGAGAGGCCCTGAGCGACACCTGGGCTACCGACTCCTCGCCGGTCACCAGGAGTGCTCGCCGGCCGTCACGTGCGATAGAGCCGAGCGCGGTGAGCAGGAGCGTCGACTTCCCGACACCCGGCTCGCCGCCGACGAGCACGAGCGATGCCGGCACGAGCCCGCCGCCGAGGACCCGATCGAGCTCCGAGACGCCGGTGGAGACTCGCGCAGCCTCCTCCAACCGTACGTCGCCGATCGGCATGGGCTTCGAGGCCGTCGCCACTGCAGGCCCTTGATCCGAGCCGTGGAGCTCCTCCACGAGCGTCCCGAACGCGCCACAACCGGGGCACTTGCCGAGCCAGCGGCCGGACGTCGTCCCGCACTCCGCGCACGTGAACTGGACCGTGACCTTCGCCACCTCGCCAGTGTATGAGCGAGGTCCGACGCCGCCCGTCACGAAAGTACGTCCATTTGCTTGCAAGTCGGCGCCGCGTGGTTAAGAGTCCCGGGGAGACCGCCGGAGACGACCAGGAAAGGACGGGCCGAATGGAGAGATTCAATGCCCTCGGGCGCGGGGGACAGATCATGCTCATCTCGAGCGTCTTGCTCCTCATCGTGAGCTTCTTCCACTGGCAGGAGATCGACTACGACCTCGGCCCGCTCGGCTCGGGGAGCGCCGGTGTGAGCGCCTGGGACGACCTCGGCGGCATCCTCATGGGGATTCTCACCATCGTCCTGATCGCCCGGATCGTTGCGCGGTTGGCCGCTGTCGACGTTCCGATCCCGGTCTCGTTCGCGATGACGAGCGCGGTCCTCGCGTTCATCATCTTCGCGATCGCGCTCATCAAGAATCTCACCGACGACTACTCGACGTTCTGGAGCTACATCGGCCTCGGCCTGGCGTTCCTGATCGCTGTCGGGGCGTGGCTAGAGATCCAGGCGGCGGGCGGTGTCGAGTCGCTTCGGACGGAGGCGACGAGCTTCGGGTCGTCGGGCGGAGCGGCGGCCCCGGCCGCACCGGCGGGCACGGGAGCCGAGACGCCCGCGCCTCCACCCTCGCAGCAGCAGCAGCAGCAGCAGCAGCAGACGACCCCGCCGGCCGAGAGCCCGCCGAGCGAGGCCCCGCAAGCAGCCCCCGCGCCGGATTCGAGCCCGGACGCGACGAACGACGAGCCGTCGACCGAGCGGGAGACCTAGCCCGCCATACACGTTGCGACGCCGCGGCGCGCAGGCGCCGCGGCGCGCGCGTACGAGACCCTTTTTGCGCGTAAGAGGCGCGTAAACGCCTGCAAATACCCCGTTCGGCGCATTCCGCAGTACCCTGTGACGAGTACGGAACGACAATGGCCGCCGCGCGGCCGACCGCAACTGCCGAAAGGGATCCCGCCATGGCGAAGTTTCAGGCCCTGCCGCGAGGCGCGCAGCTCGTCCTCGTCGCCGGCCCCCTGCTCCTGATCAGCCTCTTCTTCACCTGGCAGAAGATTTCGGTCGACTACGGGCGCGCCGGCATCGCCAAGATGCCGCTCGACGGTTGGGACGCCTGGGGTCTCCTGCTCGCGCTGCTGGTGCTGGCGACGGTCGTGCTCGTCGTACTCGAATACCTCACCGACGTCGAGCTCTCGGACAACGTCCCCTGGACGACGGTGACCTTCGCGCTCGGGCTTGCCGTGTTCGCCGTCGCGGTAGTCAAGAGCTTGACCGACGACGGCTCGACGATCCCGAGCTATGCCTTCGTCGCGCTCGCAGGGGTCGTCGCCGCGGGCACCTACCTGGAATGGGCAGCGGCTCGTCGCCCCGAGGGCCCGGCCCTCGCTCGGAAGCGTCGAGGGTTCAGCTCAGCCGCTTGACGAGGAGTACGCGGTCCTCGCCCGGGCCGTCGTAGTCCGGCACCGTCCGCTCGATCTCGAAGCCCAGCGCCTCGTGGAAGGCCACGGACTCCTGGTTCACCGGTGAGGTGACGCAGCGAACGACGCCTCGGCCCTGTGAGTGGACCTCCTCGAAGAAGCGCTCGTAGAGCGCACGGCCGAGTCCTCCTCCCCGCTCCTCGGGCGCCACGCCGACGAAGTGGATGTACGCCTCGTCGTCCTCCGTCTGCGACAGGAAGCCGCAGAGAAAGCCGGCGAGCTCCCCGTCGTCGTCCTCGGCGACGAAGCTCGTTCCGTCGAAGTGGATGAAGAAGAGCTTCGGCAGCATCGGCGCCATCTCGCGCCCGCCCCACCAGACGTTGATGCGCCCGATGACGCGACCGTAGTCGGACGGCTTCGCGTGGCGGATGCTGAGCGCGTCAGTCGTCGGACGTGTCGGCGACAAGGTCGTCGAGCTCGGACTCCTCGGCGGGCCCGCCGATCGCCGCCGGCACCGGGGTGCCCTCGATGACCCGGATCTCGACCGGTGGCTCGTCCTCGGCCGGGTCCTCGCGCCGATCGACGATGAGCGTCGTCCCGGGCGCGAGCTCGCGCCCGAGGATGAAGTCGGCGAGCGGATCCTCGAGCAGGCGCTGGATCGCACGGCGCAGCGGGCGGGCGCCCATGGCCGGGTCGTAGCCCAGCTCGACGAGAAGCTCGCGCGCGTCGCCCGTGAGCTCGATGACGACGTCGTGCTTCGCCATCTCCTCTCGGACGCGCTTCATCATCAGATCGACGACCTCGAGGATCTCGACCTTCTCGAGCTTGTGGAAGACGATGACCTCGTCGATGCGGTTCAGGAGCTCCGGCCTGAAGACCTTCTTGAGCTCCGACATGACCCGCTCCTTCATCTCGTCGTACGAGAGGCCCTGCTCGTCGCCGATGGAGAAGCCGAGCGTCTGATTCTTCGAGATCTGGGCCGCCCCGAGGTTCGAGGTCATGATCACGATCGTGTTGCGGAAGTCGACCTTCCGCCCCTGGGAGTCCGTGAGCTTCCCGTCCTCGAGGATCTGCAGCAGGATGTTGAAAACGTCCGGGTGCGCCTTCTCGATCTCGTCCAGGAGGACGACCGAGTACGGCTTGCGCCGCACGGCCTCGGTGAGCTGGCCGCCCTCGTCGTACCCGACGTAGCCGGGCGGCGAGCCGACGAGCCGCGACACGGAGTGCTTCTCCATGTACTCGGACATGTCGACCTGGATGAGCGCGTCCTCGTCGCCGAACAGGAACTCGGCGAGTGTGCGCGCGAGCTCGGTCTTCCCCACGCCCGACGGGCCGAGGAAGATGAACGAGCCGGTCGGCCGCTTCGGGTCCTTGATCCCCGCGCGAGCTCGGCGGATCGCCTTCGACACGGCGACGATCGCCTGGTGCTGGCCGATGACGCGCTTGTGGAGCTCGTCCTCCATCCGGATGAGCTTCTGCGACTCGGCCTCGGTCAGCTTGAAGACCGGGATTCCCGTCCACATGGAGACGATGTCGGCGATCTCGTCCTCGCCGATCTCCGGCTGCTCCTCGTCGGCCTGGTTGCGCCACTCCTCCTCGAGCTCCTTCTTCTTCTGCGAGAGCTTGCGCTCCTTGTCGCGCAGCTGCGCGGCCTTCTCGAACTCCTGCGCCTCGATCGCGCCTTCCTTGTCGGCGCGGACCTTGTCGATCTCCTCCTCGAGCTCGCGGTAGCGCGGCGGCGCGGCCATCGTCGCGATGCGGACGCGAGAGCCCGCCTCGTCGATGAGGTCGATCGCCTTGTCGGGAAGGTGCCGGTCCTGGATGTAGCGGTCGGCGAGCTGTGCCGCTGCGCTGAGAGCCTCGTCCGAGATCTTGCAGCGGTGGTGCGCCTCGTAGCGGTCGCGGAGCCCGCGCAGGATCAGGACGGTCTCATCGATCGAGGGCTCTTCGACCCTCACCTGTTGGAAGCGGCGCTCGAGAGCGGCGTCGCGCTCGAGGTACTTGCGGTACTCGTCGAGGGTCGTCGCGCCGATCGTCTGAATCTCGCCCCGCGCGAGGGCGGGCTTGAGGATCGATGCTGCGTCGATCGCGCCCTCGGCGGCGCCCGCACCGACGAGGTTGTGAAGCTCGTCGATGAAAAGGATGATGTCGCCGCGCTGGGTGATCTCCTTCATCACCTTCTTCAGGCGCTCCTCGAACTCGCCGCGGTACTTCGAGCCGGCCACGAGGGCCGCGAGGTCGAGCGTGTAGATCTGCTTGCCCTTGAGGATCTCCGGCACCTGGCTCGAGGAGATGCGGGCAGCGAGGCCCTCCACGACCGCGGTCTTGCCGACGCCCGGCTCGCCGATGAGGACCGGGTTGTTCTTCTGCCGTCGCGAGAGGATCTGCATCACGCGCTCGATCTCGGTCTGACGCCCGACGACTGGGTCGAGCTTGCCCTCGACGGCAGCCTTCGTGAGGTTGCGGCCGAACTGGTCGAGGAGCTTCGAGCTCTTCGTCTTCTCGCCCGGAGCGACGCTCGCGCCCGACTGGCGCCTGCCTGGGCCCGAGAGCATGCGGATGATCTCGTTGCGGATCTTCTCCGCGTCGGCGTCGAAGTCGAGCAGGATGCGCGCAGCGACGCCCTCGTTCTCGCGGACGAGGCCGAGCAGGATGTGTTCCGTGCCGATGTAGTTGTGGCCGAGCGAGAGAGCCTCGCGCAGCGCCAGCTCGAGCACCTTCTTGGCGCGCGGCGTGAACGGGATCTGCCCGGTGGTGACCTCGTCGCCCTGGCCGACGATGCGTGCGACCTGGGCGCGGACCTCTTCCACGGTGATGTCGAGCGACTCGAGGACGCGGGCAGCAAGGCCCTCCTCCTCGCGGAGGAGTCCGAGCAGGATGTGCTCGGTGCCGATGTAGTTGTGCTTGAGAGCCCTCGCCTCGTCCTGTGCCAGAACCACGACCTGCCGTGCCCGCTCGGTGAATCGCTCGAACAACGCCCTCGACGCTCCTTTCGCTCGGTTCCCGGAGGTCGCCTCGCTCCCCCGGGTCGAAGGGACTGTCTGATCGTAGCCGACTGGTCTCGTGTTGAGTCTCACACGCCGGGTTCGCCCGGCGCCCTCGGTACCCTTCTCGGCCGTTGCGCTGCGAAGCCTTAATCGGGAGCAACGCGGAGTGAAGGTCCTCGTGACCGGCTCGTCGGGCCAGATCGGCACGAACCTCGCCCTCCGACTCCAGACCGACGGTCACGAGGTGTACGGGGTCGACAAGCGCCAGAACACCTGGACCGACGAGTTCCGCTACCTCCTGCAGGACCTCGCCGGTCACTACGCTCCGTTCCGAGGCGGGATCAACGGCGTGGAGTACCCGGACGTCGACCTCGTCGTCCATCTCGCCGCGCACGCGAAGGTGCACCAGCTCGTGCGGCAGCCTCACCGTGCGCTCGAGAACGCGGTGATGACGTTCAACGTCCTCGAGTACGCGCGGCTCCGGCACGTCCCGATCGTGTTCTCGTCCAGCCGGGAGGTCTACGGCGACGTGCACCGTTTCGAGGAGTACGGCGAGCAGGTCGCCGACTTCGCGTACGCGGAGAGCACGTACTCGGCCTCCAAGATCGCCGGCGAGGCCTTCGTCTACTCGTACGCGCGCTGCTACGGCCTGCCGTACCTCGTCTTCCGGTTCTCGAACGTCTACGGCCGGTACGACAACGACCTGCACCGGATGGTGCGGGTCATCCCGCTCTTCATCCACTCGATGCTCCGCGGGGAGCCGATCACGATCTACGGCGGGAACGACAAGACGCTGGACTTCACCTACGTCGACGACTGCATCGACGGGATCGTCGAGGGCATCGAGGCGCTCGCCGAGGGGCGTGTCGTGAACCAGACGATCAACCTCGCTTACGGGCAAGGGAACACGCTCGTCCGCTGCGCCGAGCTGATCGCGAAGGAGCTCGGCACGACGCCCGACATGACGCTCGCCCCTTCGTTGCTCGGCGAGGTCACCCACTACGTCGCGGACCTGTCGAAGGCCCGCGGGCTCCTCGGCTACCGCCCGAAGGTCTCCCTCGACGAGGGCATCGCGCGGGCCGTCGCCTGGTTCAAGGAGCACCGGACGGCACACCCGGAAGAGGACGTCCCCATCATCGCCGACCACGAGGGAACGTCGAAGGAGCCCGTCTGGAAGGCGGTGCCGGCGCCCTAGACCCGGCTACGCAGCTGCCGGGCGCGACGTGTCGGCAACAGCGTCGTCGAGACTCGAGCACGCGCCGGCGGAGAGCAGGCCCCTGAGCGTACGCGCGTCGAGAGGCGGCGCGAACTGGAAGCCCTGGCCGACCGTGCAGCCGAGGCGCCGGAGCTCCGCCGTCTGGGCGGGCGTCTCCATGCCCTCGGCGACGAGCGAGACGTCGAGCGTCTGGGCGAGGTCGACGATGGCCTGGACGAACCCCTGGCGCGACGCATCGTCGCCCAGCCCGCTCACGAACGACCGGTCGACCTTGAGGGTGTGAATCGGGAGATCCTGGAGGAGGGAGAGCGAGGAATACCCCGTTCCGAAGTCGTCGAGTGCGAGACGCACGCCGAGGCCCGCAACCTCCTGGAGGACCGATCTCAGCTCCTCGTGCCTGCGCGCGAGCACGCTCTCCGTGAGCTCGAGGGTCAGAGCTTCCGGCGGGAGGCCGGACTCCGCGAGCGCCGACCTCACGTCGTCGACGAGCACGCCGTGGCGAACCTGTCGAGTCGAGACGTTCACGTTCAGGAACAGGTCTTCGGCTCCTTGCGTCTCAGCACGCCAAAGCGCGACCTGGCGGCATGCCTCGTGAAGGATCCAGCGACCGAGCTCTACGATCTTCCCCGTTTCCTCGGCGGGCGAGATGAACTCGCCCGGCTGCAGGAGCCCTCGGGTCGGGTGCAACCAGCGAACGAGCGCCTCGACGCCGACGACTGCGCCGCTCTCGAGGTCGACGACGGGCTGGTAGTGGAGCACGAAGTCCTCGTCGCAGCGCGCGCGCCGGAGGTCTGCGACGAGCTCCAACCTGCCGACGAGCTCCTCGTCCATGTTCGGCGCGTACACGACGTACTGCGCCTTCCCGACCGCCTTTGCCCGATACATGGCGACGTCCGCCGATCGCAGTAGCTCATCGGCGTCCGTTCCCAGCGCGATCCCGACGCTGGCGGTGACGAAGACCTCTCGCCCGTCGACGTCGAAGGGCGCGTTGAGGGCGGACACGAGACGCTCTGCGGCATCGACCGCGGTCGACACCCCGGCGATCTCCTCGATGAGGATCGCGAACTCGTCACCGCCCAGCCTCGCCACCGTGTGGCTCGGACGCAGGGCGTCTCGTAGCCGGGCCCCGACGCCCTGCAGGAGCATGTCCCCGGCGGTGTGGCCGAGGGTGTCGTTCACGGCCTTGAAATCGTCGAGGTCGAGGAAAAGCACTGCGACCTCTCGCGAGGTTTCACGGCGAACGACGAGCGCGTGCTCGACGCGGTCCGTGAAGAGGGCTCGGTTCGCGAGCCCCGTGAGCGCGTCGTGAAAGGCCTGGTGGCGGAGCTGCTCCTCGGCCTCCTTGCGAGCCGTGATGTCGAGCAGGTACCCGTGCAGGACCGGCTCGCCGTCGCCAGAGACGACGCGAGCCTCGTCCCGGACCCAGACGGTGCGACCGTCGCGCGTGCGGAGCCGGTACTCGATGAGGAGGGGCTCACCCGTCACATGTGTCCTCTGGTGTGCCGCGAGCACCCGTTCGCGATCCTCCGAATGGAGGAGCTCGACGAAGAGGTCGTGGTTCTCGACCCAGTCCTCGACGGGGAAACCGAGCATCGCCTCGATCTGGGGGCTCGTGTAGACATTCGAGCTCACGTCGTCGAGGCGATCGATGTAGACCGACAGCGGTAGTCGCTCGACGAGCGTCCGGTATCGGCGTTCGGCGCTTCGCAGGCGCTCTTCCACGTCCTGACGCTCGCTGATGTCCCGGATCGAGGCGGCGAACAGTGGGGGTCCGGGCAGGTCGACACGGCCGATTGCGAGCTCCACGGAGAAGCGCGAGCCGTCAGCTCGCATCGCCTCGACCTCGAGGCGCCGGCCGAGCAGCGCTCCGGCCTCCTGCAGAGGCCCGTCCGCGGTCCAGCGTGCAAGCGCCCGTCGATGTGCCTCACGAGACTCGGGCGGAATGACGAGCTCTGCCAGCTCGAGCCCGACGACGTCTTCACGGCGATAGCCGAACGCGTCCTGCGCGGCCTGGTTGAACTCGCGCACGAGACCGTCGTGGTCGATGATGATGACGCTGTCGAGCGCCGCATCGAGGATCGCCTGCATGTGCGCAGGACCGAACTCCAGCGACACCGACTCCGGCGCCGCATCTGAACTCCACATGTTCATCGTCTGTACACGATCGTCGTGGACCCGAGCCGCAACGACCCCCCGATCGCGGTACGCCCATCGAGGGTGGCCGGTTACGATCGACCGGGTGAAGGACGCGGAGCGCGAGCGACTGTCCTGGTCGACCTTCGGCGATGCGATACGCGAGCTCGCACACCGGATCTCCGAGGACGGCTACGCGCCTGACCTCGTCCTGTCGGTCGCGCGAGGTGGACTGCTCGTCGGCGCCGGGCTCGGTTACGCGCTCGACGTGAAGAACACCTGGACGATGAATGTCGAGTTCTACACCGGCGTCGACGAGCGGCTCGACGTCCCGATGATTCTTCCGCCGGTGCCCGAGCTCGTCGATCTCGAAGCCGCGCGCATGCTCATCGCCGACGACGTTGCCGACACCGGCGAGACGCTGAAGCTCGTCAAGGACTTCTGCGAGGGAAAGGTCGCGGAGGTTCGGTGCGCCGTGCTCTACGAGAAGCCGCCCTCGGTCGTGAAGTGCGAGTACGTCTGGCGCCGCACCGATCTCTGGATCGACTTCCCGTGGAGCGCGCAGCCCCCGGTGACGACGGAGCCTCTGACGACGCGCGTGTAACCGCAGGACCTAGGGCGTGTACGCCTGGGATCGCGGAGGCGCCGCGATCGAGACCGGCGTGTCGAACGAGAGGAACGTGAGAGTCGAGACAGCAGTCCCACGAATGCCGCCGGCGGCCGTCGGGGTCGAGTAGCGCAGACGACGGATACGCCCGTCGCCGGCGATCCAAACGTCGTAGTTCGCCCGACCGAGTCGGACTCCGGTCGCACGCTCGATCGCTGCCACCTGCTTGGCGTAGGCCGGCAGGGCGCGCGCGGCACGCTTGATGTCGATGAGCGCCCGGTAGCGCGTCGTCGAGCGGCCCGCCACGATTTCGCGTTCCAGCCGCGTCGTCGAGACAAGCCCCTTCTCCAGCGGCGCGATCGTCTGCGACGAGCTCATGATCGACGAGAGGTCGATGCCGAGGCTCGCACCTTGCTTCTGGAGGTCGATGCGGAGCCACGTCTTGCCCTTCGGGAGCTGTCCCTGGAAGGCGGGCGATCGCATGTACATGACGTACCCGCCACCCTCCTGCACGAGAACTGCGTCGAAGCGGACGACGACCCCGCCCGCGCGCGTGCGCATGTTGAGCTTGACGTCTGTGCCGCGCTGCGCACCGGCGCCGGTCATCGTGGCGCGCTGGCCGGCGATAGAGGTGGTGACGCTGATCTGGAACGTCGAGCTCTTGGCGGTGGCCGTCTTCTTCGCGGCCGTCAGGACGGGATTCGACGCAGCGTGAACCAGGGCAGGCAGCGCGAGGGCGACGAGGCAGAGCGCGACGAGACGACGCATCACGCTCATCGTATGGAGATCGCGCGGCGACGCCAGATCGCTAGCCGGGACGCAGCGCCGGAAAGAGGATCACGTCGCGGATCGTCTCGCGGCCCGAGAGGAGCATGACGAGCCGGTCGACGCCGAGCCCGAGGCCGCCCGTGGGCGGCATTCCGTAGGAGAGCGCGTCGACGTAGTCCGCATCGCCGCGCACGCCCTCGACGTGCTCGGGCTGCTCGTCGAAGCGGAGCTGCTGCTCGTCGGGATCGTTGATCTCGGTGTAGGCGTTGCCGAGCTCCATCCCGGCGGCGAAGTACTCGAACCGCTCGGTGAGCGTCTCGTCCTCGTCGGTGACCCGTGCGAAGGGCGACAACTCGACGGGATGACCGTAGACGATCGTCGGCTCGATCAGGCTCGGCTCGACGAAGTGCCCGAACGCGTGGTCGACGAGCTGTGGCCAGTCCTTGTCGGCCTCGGTGTCTACTCCGCGCTCCGTGAGCCACGCACGGAGCTCGGCTGCGTCTCGCGTCCACAGCTCACGGGCTTCCAGCGATTCGACGAAGCCGACACGCCGCCACGGGCTCGTCAGGTCGACCTCGTGGCCGCGGAAGTGCACGACCGTCCTCCCGAGCACCTCGAGCGCGACCCGCTCGAGCATGGTCTCGATTCGCTCCATCGTGTCGCGGAAGTCGGCGTACGCCTCGTACCACTCGAGCATCGTGAACTCGGGCTGGTGCTTGTACGAGACGCTCTCGTTGCGGAAGTCCTTGCCGATCTCGTAGACCCGCTCGAGCCCCCCCACGATGAGCCGTTTCAGGTAGAGCTCGGTCGCGATCCGCAGGTAGAGATCCGCCTCGAGCTCGTACGAGTGCGTGACGAACGGATGGGCGAAGGCACCGCCGTACCGCGGCTGCAGAACGGGTGTCTCCACCTCCACGAACCCCTCGGCGTCGAGGTAGCGCCGGATTGCCGAGACGACCTTCGTGCGCAGGAGGAAGAGCTCGCGCGCGTCCTCGTTCATCAGGAGGTCAAGGTGGCGCTTGCGGTAGCGAGTCTCGACGTCGGTCAGCCCGTGGAAGGTGTCCGGGAGCGGACTTCGGTTCGGCGCGAGCACGGTCAGGTCGTCCACGGCGAGGGAGGGCTCGCCGCGGCGCGACTTCGCGGGCCTCCCGATGACTCCCACGACATCGCCGAGATGGACGTCGACTCCTCCGAGCCGATCCGTCTCGCACATGAGCTGGATCCGCCCGGAGCGGTCCACGAGGTCGAGGAACACGAGCTTTCCCATCTCGCGTCGCGCCATGACGCGGCCTGCGACGCGGAAGCTCTCTTCAAGCGCACTCCCCGCCTCGGCCTGCTCCGTAGCTACGCGCGCCTCCGCGATAGCACTACGGTCCGGAAATCGCTTCGGCGCCATCGAGGCGAGACCCTATCCGCCCTCCGTACGGGCGGTCCGGTTGTTGCATCCAAGCGGCCCACACGACAGAATCGCCGCGTGCGCGGTACGACTGCGGTCGTCCTGGGGACGTGCGTCCTGGCACTCGCGGGATGTGGCGGCGGGTCGTCCTCGGATGAAGGCGTTCCGGCCGAGCTCGTCGGGACGTACACGACGACCCTCCAACCGGCGGACATCCCCGCGAACGCCGCGCCGGAGCTCGAGGCGGGCGACTGGGAGCTCGTGATCGCGACATCCGGGGCACCGGACGGCGGGCCGGCGCTGGCCATCAACCACCCCACGAAGGGGAACCTCGAAGCACCGGGCCTTACGGTAGACGGCGACACGCTGAAGCTCGAGCAGGAGGAGTGCGCACAGAAGGTCGGCTACGTCTTCTACGACAACGAGTACTCCTGGACGCTCGACGGATCGAGGCTGACGCTCACGACGGTGAAGAACGACTGCCCCGATCGCGTCGCCGAGACGATCCTCACGAGCCATCCCTGGACGAAGCAGCCCTGAGTCGCAAGACCGGGGCGGCCGTACTGAGGACGAGAACAGCCGCGGCTAGGCGGCCTTGATCTCCATGATCTTGAACTTGACCTTCGAGCCGCGCGGCGTCACGACCTCGACGATCTCGCCCTTCTTCCGGCCCATGATCGCCTTGCCTACAGGCGACTCGTTCGAGAGCTTCCGCTCGGCAGGGTTCGCCTCGGCGGAGCCCACGATGAAGTACTCCGTCGTCTCCTTCGCGTCGACGTCCCGGAGCCGCACGACGGCGCCCACGGAAACGATGCTCGTGTCGACCCGCTTCGTGTCGATCACCTGGGCGTTCGCGAGTCGCTCCTCGAGCTGCGCGATGCGGTGCTCGAGCATCATCTGCTCGTTCTTCGCGTCGTCGTACTCCGCGTTCTCGGCGATCTCGCCGAATTCCCGGGCCGCGGAGATGCGCTCCGCGATCTCGCGGCGCTTCTCCGTCCGCAGCACGTCGAGCTCGCCCTTCAGCTGCTTGTAGCCCTCGGGAGTGAGGATCACATCCTTCACGAACGCCTCCAGAGACGAGATCGCGGGGCCCGTGGCCCCGACAACGGCCGGGAATGGTAGCTACCCCGTTCGAGGAGCGTCAAACGGTCCCGAGTACCATTCGCGGGCCGTGATCGACCTGCGATCGTCCTGGCGAATCGGCCCCGTGGAGGTGCCCACCCGGCTCGTTCTCGCACCGATGGCTGGCGTGAGCGTGCAGGCGTTCCGCCGTCAGGGCCGCCGCTTCGGCGCCGGCCTCGTGTGCTCTGAGATGGTCAGCTGCGCAGGCATCGAGCACCGCAACGAGAAGACGCTCGGCTACCTCCGCGTCGCCGCGGACGAGCACCCGCTCGCGATCCAGCTCTTCGGCTCCGAGCCCGGCCCGATGGCGGACGCCGCGCGCATGGTCGAGGCGGTGGGAGCCGACATCGTCGACGTCAACTTCGGCTGCCCGGTGAAGAAGGTCACGAAGACGGGCGCGGGCGCACACCTGCTCGACGAGCCCGACCGCGCGTGTCGCATCATCGAGGCGATCGCAGACGCCGTGGACGTGCCCGTCACCGTGAAGTTGCGGCGGGGAGTCCGCAACGGATCGCGCGCGTGCCTCGAGCTCGGGCCCCGCCTGGCGGAGGCAGGCGCCTCCTCCCTGACGCTGCACCCGCGCTCCGCCCAGCAGATGTACACGGGAACGGCAGAGCACGCGCTGACCGAGGAGCTCGTCTCGCTCGTCGACGTCCCTGTGGTGGCCTCGGGCGACATCACCTCGCGCGCACGCGCGCAGGCCGTCCTGGGCACCACGGGCGCGGAGGCCGTCATGGTGGGGCGCGGCGCCCAGGGCAACCCCTGGGCACTACGGGAGATCGTCGACGGCGACGTCCGCGATCCGACACGCGAGGAGGTCGCTGCGGAGCTCGTCCTCTTCGTCCGCGAGGCGGCCCGCGAGCTCGGGGAGCGCCGAGCAGCGGGGTTCCTGAAGAAGTTCTACGGGTGGTACCTCGGGCACGGCCGCTTCCCGAAGGAGTTCAAGCAGGAGCTCCTGCAACTCGACTCGACCGACGAGGTCGAGCGCCGCCTCCTCGCCGCAGCTCCGGGCGCGGCCGAGATCCTCGAGCAGCTCGAGGCTGAGGTCCCGTCAGGGAGGGAGCTCACCCTCGAGCTACCCGTCTCGATCTACGGCGGGGGTTAGTCCTCGCCGCCCACGAGAGCGGTCGCGACGCCGAGGCCGACGTACACGGTCCCTGTGACGTAGCGCTGGGCGCGCACGAATCGGCGCGAGCGGCGGAGCAGGCCACCCGCGGTGCCGGCCGCAATGGCCCACAGCGAGTCGGTGACCAGGCCGAGGAGGGCGAACAGCACGCCGAGGAAGGCGATCTGCACGGC
>JBKOYF010000109.1:0-9383 GCA_046725305.1 Actinomycetota bacterium | reverse complement strand
GCGCCGGAATCGCGGCTCGCGCGTGATATGAACTCGCAGTGACTCCCGACGAGCTTCGTGCCATTCCGATCTTCGCCGGGGCGAGCGACGCCGCTCTCGAGCGCCTCGCTGCGAGCGCCGGCGAGCTCGAGTGCGGCGCAGGGCAGATCGTCGCGCTCGAGGGCGACGCCGGCTCCGGCATGTTCGTCATCCTCGACGGGACGGCGAGCGTCGAGTGGCGCGGGGGATCCGTGAACCTCGAGGCCGGAACGTTCTTCGGTGAGCTCACGCTTCTGGCTCCTGGCGGGCGACGGAATGCCCGCGTTCGAGCCGCGAGCGAGATGCGTTGCCTCGCACTCCCGCGCGACGCGGCGCTCGAGGTGATCGAGTCGGAGCCGAGCGTCGCGCTCGCGATGCTCCGCGAGGTCGCCCGCCGCTTCGCTTCCGCTCTGCCGGACGACTAGGTGGCCAGGCAGGACGGCACGAAGCTGATCGCCGAGAACCGCCGCGCGCGGCGCGACTACGAGCTCATCGAGCGCGTCGAGGCCGGCATGGTTCTCACCGGCACCGAGGTGAAGTCCGCGCGCGAGGGACTGGTTCAGCTGGGTCAGGCGTACGCGGACATCCGCGACGGAGAGGCGTGGCTCGTCGGAGCGTCGATCTCCGAGTACGCGCAAGGTGGGCCGATGGGGCACCAGCCCGATCGCGAACGCAAGCTCCTCCTGCACCGCGGCGAGATCGACTCGCTCTACGGGAAGGTGCGCGAGAAGGGCCTGACGCTCGTTCCGACGCGCATGTACTTCAAGGACGGCCGCGTGAAGGTCGAGATCGCGCTCGCGCGCGGCCGCGAGCGCGCGGACAAGCGGCGAGTCGTCGCGGAGCGGGACGCGCAGCGCGACATCGAGCGCGCTCTCAAGCGCCGACGCTAGGCGGTCAGGTCACGTCGAAGGCACGGCACTACGCCCGGCGCGTCGCCGCCAGGTCCTCGAGTTCCTGCCGGTCGATCAGCTCCCCCGGGATCACCGCGACGCGGCAGCGCGTTCGCGCCCGCAGAGTCGCCGTTCGCGTACCGCCCTCGAGCAGGGCCTTCTCGCCGACGATCGCGCCGGGCCCGATCTCCGCAACCTCGTCACCGTCGATCTCCACGACCAGCACGCCGTCGAGGATCAGGTAGAGCTCGTCGCCGGGCGCGCCTTGCTCCACGAGCGTCTCGTCCGGGTCGAGCGTGCGTCGCTCGGGGATCGACTTGCCCGCCATCAGCTCGCGCGAGATCTCGCGCTCGAGCGCGCTCTCCGTGGCGGTGACGAACGCCTCGGATTCCTCGTCGCCCCACGGCGTTCGCTCTGCCTGGGCTCCCTGGTACCAGGCCTTGAAGTCGATCGTCCCGGACTTCGCGGCGAGGTTCCCATCGTGGTCGTAGATCCAGTGCCTCGGGAAGGTGCTCGCTCCGACGAGCTGGTGCTCCGAAGAGCCGTCCGTTCGGATCGTGAGCGCGAGGGTCGTCCACGCCGTCGCCGACTGGATCCGGACGAACGGCCTCCCGACGACCCGGCGCGGAGCCGGGAAGCCCGCGCGGCCGCCAACCGTCTGCACGAAGTGGACGGCGCTCTCCTGGACCTCCGGCTCGTGCCGCAGGACCTCGAAGGCAACGCCGGGAATCGTGACATCCGTGATACCGAGGTTGAGGGTCGTCGAGCCGACGAGTCCCGTGCCCTCGTACCCCTGGCCGACGATCTTCCCGTCGTCCACCTCGATCCAGGCGGCGAGGCGATTGGCCTCGCGAAAGCGGTCCTCGGCACGGAGGCGCTCGAGGTCGCCTTCCCCTAGGCGGTCGGGCGGCGGCGCGTCGTAACGCGCGACTCCGAGCTCGAACGGAAGCTTCGGCATGCCCTCGATCGCATCCGACGGGATCCAGGAGATTGCCGTGACTGATGACGCGATGCGCATCTCGCATCCCCCTCTCTCGACCCCTCCACGCTAGAGCATCCGGAGAGCCTTGGCTAGCGGCTGGTGCGCGGTGCCTGATACCGAGTGGCGGAACGCCCGCCGCCGTACTACGCTCGCAGGACATCGAGGGGAAGGAGAGTCGATGCGACGAGTGGCGTTGACGGTCAACGGCGTTGCGCACGACCTCGAGATCGAGCCGCGTGAGCTCCTCGTGTTCATGCTCCGCGAGCGGCTCGGCCTGACCGGCACGAACGTTGGTTGTGACACGTCGTCGTGCGGAGCCTGCACCGTGCTCGTGAACGGGGAGTCGGTGAAGTCCTGCACGATGCTCGGGGTCCAGGCCGACGGCATGGACATCACGACCATCGAGGGGCTCGCGCAGAACGGCGCGCTGCACCCCGTCCAGCAGGCGTTCCACGACCACCATGCGCTCCAGTGCGGCTACTGCACCCCGGGCTTTGTGCTCGCCGCAGTCAGCCTCATCGAGAGCGGCGAGGCTACCGACGAGGACGCGATCCGCCTGGGCCTCGAAGGCAACCTCTGCCGCTGCACCGGGTACCACAACATCGTGAGGGCCGTGGCCTCGGCCGCGGGGGTGGCGACATGACCGCCGTCGAGACAGCACCCGGATTCGTCGGTGCCTCTGTGAAGCGCAAGGAGGACGCGTCGCTTCTGCGCGGACGCGGCACCTTCGTCGACAACCTCACGCTCCCCGGCACCGTCTTCATGGCCGTCGTCCGCAGCCCGTACCCTCATTCCCGCATCAGGGGAATCGACCTGAGCGCCGCACGCTCCGCAGAGGGTGTCGTCGCCGCCTTCTCGGGCGCGGACTTCGCGGAGGACTGGGCGGGCGGCATGCCCTGCGCCTGGCCGGTGACCGAGGACATCAAGATGCCGCCGCACTATCCCCTCGCCACCGACGAGGCGCGATACCAGGGTGACCCGGTCGCCGTCGTCGTCGCGGAGAGCCGCGCGCTTGCGAAGGACGCCGCCGAGCTGGTCGAGGTCGACTACGAGCCGCTCCCGTCCGTCGCGGACGTCGAGAAGGCGCTAGCCCAAGGCGCGCCGCTCGTCCACGAGGACCTTGGCACGAACGAGTGCTACGTCTGGAAGCTGGAGACCGACGACGTGCAGGCGGCGATCGACGAGGCGGACGTCGTCGTCACCCGCCGCTACTACCAGCCGCGCCTCATCCCGAACGCAATCGAGCCCCGGGGAGTGCTCGCTCAGGTCGGGCCGACCGGAGAGGTCACGCTCTGGTCGGCGACGCAGACCCCGCACATCCAGCGCTTCGCCTTGCAGCTCGTGCTCGGGATCCCCGAATCGAAGATCCGGGTGATCGCGCCCGACGTCGGCGGTGGTTTCGGCTCGAAGATCCAGGTGTACGGCGAGAGCCCGATCGCGATCGCACTGTCGCGCCGCCTCGGGCGCCCCGTGAAGTGGACGGAAGAACGCGCCGAGAACTACGTCGGCACGATCCACGGTCGCGACGTCGTGCACGAGCTGACGTTCGCTGCGACGAAGGACGGAGACATCACCGCGGTCAAGTCGCAGGCACGGTGCGCGATGGGTGCGTACCTCGAGCTCGTGACGCCGGGCATCCCGCTCCTCGGCGCCTGGATCTATTCGGGGCCGTACGAGATCCCGAACTACAGCGTGACGTTCACCGGCGTCTTCACGCACACGACGCCGACCGACGCGTATCGCGGCGCCGGCCGGCCGGAGGCGACCTACGTTCTCGAGCGAACCATGGACGCGCTCGCGCGCGAGCTCGACATGGACCCGATCGAGCTCCGGCGGAGGAACTTCATCAGGGAGTTCCCGCACACGATGGCGTCCGGGCTCACGATCGATTCGGGCGACTACCACGCCACACTCGAACGCCTGCTCGGGCACCTCGACATCGATTCGATCCGTGCGGATCAGACTTCCCGCCGCGAGCGCGGCGACGTGAAGCAGATCGGCGTCGGGTTCTCGACGTACAACGAGATGTGCGGGCTCGCGCCGTCGCGCATCCTCGGGGCGATCCGTTATGCGGTCGGAGGCTGGGACGCGGCGACCGTGCGGTTCCAGCCGCTCGGCTCCGTGCAACTGGTGATCGGAACGTCTCCGCACGGTCAGAGCCACGAGACGACGTTCGCCCAGATCGTCGCCGACCAGCTCGGCGTCGGCGTCGACGACGTCGAGGTGATCCACGGCGACACCGCCGCGTCCCAGCTCGGCATGGACACGTACGGCAGCAGGTCGCTCGCCGTGGGCGGGGTCGCCCTCTGGCACGCAGGGGAGAAGGTGATCGCGAAGGCGCGTCGGATCGTGGCGCATCAGCTCGAGGTGTCGGAGGACGATCTCGAATTCGAGAACGGGATGTTCATCGTGAAAGGCTCGCCCGACCGGAGCATGACCATCCAGGCGGCGGCGTTCGCCGCGCACGCGGCCCACGACCTCCCGGATGGGATGGAGCCCGGGCTCGAGGAGACGGCGGTGTTCGACCCGCCGAACTTCTCGTGGCCGGCCGGAGCTCACGCGGCGGTTGTCGAGGTCGACACCGAGACGGGCGACACGCGGCTCATCCGCTACGTCGCGGTCGACGACGTCGGCACCCCCGTGAATCCGCAGATCATCGACGGACAAGTGCACGGGGGCGCGACGCAGGGAATTGCAGCCGCGCTGTTCGAGGAGGGCGCCTACGACGAGGAAGGCAACCTCCTCACGACGACCATGACGACCTACCTCGTCCCGTCCGCGGCCGAGCTGCCGGCCTTCGAGACGGACCGCGTCGAGACGAAGGCCGACAACCCGCTCGGTGTGAAGGGGGTGGGGGAAACGGGCACGATCGCCGCGGCGCCAGCGGTCATCAACGCCGTGGTCGACGCGCTGTCGCACCTCGGCGTGACGGACGTCCCGCTCCCGGCGACGCCCGAGCGGGTGTGGAAGGCGATCGAGGAGGTGGTGGCGTCGTGATCCCGGCACCGTTCGACTACGTCGTCGCCGAGCACCCGGACCACGCCATCGAGCTCCTCGGCAAGCGGGAGGACGCGAAGCTCCTCGCGGGAGGGCACTCGCTGCTCCCCGCGATGAAGCTCCGCCTCGCGAGGCCCGCCCTCCTCGTCGACATCGGCCGCATCGCCGATCTCTCGTACGTGCGCGAGGACGGCGACGCGATCGCGATCGGGGCACTGACGAGGCACACGGACGTCGCTGCCTCGGCGCTGCTTCGCCAGCACTGTCCGATCGTGTCGTTCACAGCAGGCCAGGTCGGCGATCCGCAGGTTCGCCACCGGGGGACGATTGGCGGCTCGATCGCGCACGGGGATCCCGCCTCGGACTTGCCGTCCGTGATCCTCGCGCTCGACGGCGAGCTCGTCGCGCGCGGAAAGGGAGGCGAACGCACGATCGCCGCGAGGGACCTGTTCACTGGTGTGTTCCAGACGTCCCTCGAGCCCGACGAGGTGCTCGTCGAGGTACGCGTGCCGAAGCTCGGCTCGAACGGGTGGTCGTACACGAAGATGAGTCGCCGCGCCCAGGACTGGGCGACGGTGGCGGTCGCGGCGGTCGTGGAGCGGGCGAACGGCTCGGTCCGCAAGGCGTCGATCGCGCTGACGAACATGGGTGCGACGTCGTTGCGCGCGACCGCGGCGGAGGAGGCTCTCGCGGGCGGCGCGTCGATCGAGGACGCGTCGCAGCTCCTCGCGGACGGAACCGAGCCGTCCTCCGACCATGCCGCGAGCGCCGACTTCCGGAAGCACCTGGTCCAGGTGCTCGGGCGGCGCGCGCTCGAGGAGGCCGTGGCCCGCTAGGTACGAATGCCGGGGCCGTTCCCGAAGGAGCGGCCCCGGCGGATGCTGCGAGTTACCGGAGTGAGTAGGTGCGCTCGGGCGCCGGAACCTGCTCGAGCGCGATCCTGAGCACGTCGTCGGGGGCGAGACCCTCGTCGGTGATGATCCGGTGGCGGAGCACGTAGGGCGCGATCTCGCGCACGTCCTCGACCGTGACCTCGGTGTGGCCCGACAGACGAGCGTTCGCCTTGGCGGCGCTCGCAAGGTGCATGATCCCGCGCGAGCTCACGCCGAGTTCGACGCCCGCGACGTTGCGCGTCTTGCGTGCGAGCTCGACCATGTACCGACCGACCTCCTCGGGAAGCTCGGTGGCGTCGAGCTCGTCGCGTGCGCGGTCGAGGCCGACGACGCCGAGGAGCGGCCGGACCTCGCCGAGCATGTCCGGCGCGACGCCCCTGTGCGGGAGATCGAGCATCTCGTACTCGCTCTGCGCGTCGGCGAAGTCGAGCACGATCTTGAAGAGGAAGCGGTCGAGCTGCGACTCGGGCAGCTCGAACACATCACGATGCTCGTATGGGTTCTGCGTCGCGATGACGAGGAACGGATCCGGGAGCTTGTGCCCCTTACCCTCGACGGTGACCTGACGCTCCTGCATGGCCTCGAGCAGCGCGGCCTGCGTGCGGGGCGGGGTCCGGTTGATCTCGTCGGCGAGAAGGACGTTCGTGAACACCGCACCCGGGAAGAACACCTGCTCGCCCATCCGGATCGTGTTGATTCCCGTCAACTCCGCCGGGGTCGTGTCCGGCGTGAACTGGATGCGCTTGAATGTCGCGCCGAGCATGTGGGCGGTCGCGCGGGCGAGAAGCGTCTTCGCGCTCCCGGGTGGCCCTTCGAGCAGGACGTGCCCTCGCGCGAGCGCCGCGACGAGCAGCAGCTCGACTGCGCGCTCCTGTCCGATCACGACTTTCGCGATCTCGACCTTCGCCCGCTCGCGCAGGTCGACGAGGCTCTCGTACGGCGCCTCTACAAGCAGTGACACGATCGTTTCCTCCCCGTTCGGCTCAGAAATGCTCGGCCGCCATCGTAGCGCGGTCCGAACGAGGCTCCCAACCGGCTCCCCAGCCGATGCCTCCTACGTACTATCGGTGCCGTCCCACGGGCGGTCAACCCCCGCGGTCCGGATCATGTCGCCTTCGAGCCGGCGATCACGCTACGCCTGCGAAGCTGGCGCCTTCAGGGATCTTGCGCGACCGGAATCTGCAGTCGCGGATTTCGGTCTTGCGCTAGGAGACCGGCGAGATCGGCGGCGGCACTGCCGTGGGCACGCTGGCCATCGCGTCGAGCAGCACGTGATCGACGTTCGTGCCGGGCTCCGCCACGATGCGGTGCCGGAGAACGAATGGCGCCATCTCGCGGACGTCCTCGACAGCGACCTCGTCGCGACCGTTGAGCCGCGCGCTCGCCTTGGCCGCCATCACGAGGTGGATCATCGCCCGCGAGCTGACCCCGAGCTCGACGCCGGGGAGCTCTCGGGTGCGTCGTCCGACCGCGACGATGTACCGGCCGACCGCGTCGGGCACCGTCGTGTGCTCGAGCTCTTGACGCGCCTTGTCGAGGCCGACCACGCCGAGCAACGGGCGAACTTCGCCGAGCATGTCGGGCGCGATCCCCTTGTGGGGCAGCGTCAGCATTGCTAGCTCGGACTCGGCGTCCGCGTAGTCGAGCGTGATCTTGAAGAGGAAGCGGTCGAGCTGACCCTCTGGCAGCGGGAACACGCCTTCGTGCTCGTGCGGGTTCTGCGTCGCGATCACGAGGAACGGATCGGGAAGCTTGTGCGGCTTGCCGTCGACCGTGACCTGGCGCTCCTGCATCGGCTCGAAGAGAGCGGCCTGGGTTCGCGGCGGCGTACGGTTGATCTCGTCGGCGAGGAGGACGTTCGTAAAGACGGCACCGGGCATGAAGAGGTGCTCGCCGGCACGCACGACGTTCTGCCCGTTGAGCTCGACGGGCGTCGTGTCCGGCGTGAACTGGATGCGCTTGAAGCTCGCGCCGAGCATGTGCGCGACGGCACGTGCGAGGAGGGTCTTGGCGCTCCCGGGCGGTCCCTCGATGAGGACGTGGCCGTGTGCGACGGCGGCGATGAGGAGCAACTCGACTGTGCGATCCTGGCCGATGACGACCTTCGATACCTCGGCCTTGGCCCGCTCGCGGAGGCCCGCGAGGTCGTCGTACTTCTCCTCCATCATCAACGCCACGGCGTGTCCTTTCCCTCGTTTTTGACCTGGTTTCCGGGCTCGCCTCCCACCTCTGCCGCAGCCGAGCCGACACGCTTATCGGCAGCTATCCTCGATGCCTTAACACACATACGGGGGCGATCAGGTCTCGACGTGGTCGGTTCTCCGGTAGAGCTGCGAGCCGAGGTCGCCGGTTGGCCTCGTAAATCAACCGGCACCAAAGCAAGTGCGAACAAGAACGAACTCGCACTCGCCGCCTAGTCGAAGCTAGGTAAGGCGACGCCGACCCGGGTTGGGCCCGAGGCCCGGGATCCGGCGCCAACGATCGGGCTCGGCGCCGAGGGAGTGCCAATCGCCCGGAGCGCGACACTGAAGGATGGCTGGCCCGTCGGTTGGTCGTTCGCGAACCGGCCGGCGGGTGAGACGAAGCGCGAACTACGCTCGTAGACGCTCTGTCCGGTGCGACCGCGGACGCGGGTTCGATTCCCGCCGCCTCCACTTTTGGCTCAACCAAGCTGTTCCAGGGGCGTTCCCTGGGGAACGATTCCGATTAGCCGCCTCCACGGCCTCGAAAGCGACCGGCGAGCTGCTCGACATGCAAGTCAGATTGCGGTCGCGTCGAAAACGCGCTAGGAGCTGGTGTGCCGCGCAGTGCACGCTGGTCATTTGCAGGCACTTTCATTCCGCCGTCGGGTCGCTCATGCCCGGTGTCGCGGGCGGCTCTGACGGCCGAAGCACCCGTCGCATACCTCACACGCGACGTAAGGGCATCCTTACAGATCGGCTACCGTAGGTTGGTGGCTGTTGTGAGCGCACCACCAAGGGCCGAGGAGACGCGGCGCGCCTTCTGCGCGGCCGTTTCGAGCGCGGCCCAGGAGCCGCTCGTGGCGACCGCAAGCCGAATCGACCACTGGATCCTGATCGAGTACCGGGGGGCCTGGACGCGGGACGTGCTCGGCGGGAGCCTGCTCTCGCCAGAACTGAAGGCGCACCTGCGAGGACAGCTCGCCGCCCTCGAGCACTCACGCCTGCTGTTCGTCAAGAAACCCGAGCGCAACTCGCAGACCGGGCGTCGCGTGTTCTTCGGTAGCTCGAGACCCGGCGAGGAGCGGTTCTTCGAGCTCGAGGTCGAGCACCAGGACGACGTGCGCGGACTCGACTTCGCGGCGGCTCTCACATCCGACGGCGCTCCGGCGAAGCCCGTCGAGGGGCCTTTGCTCATCGTCTGCACGCACGGCAAGCGTGACCGGTGCTGTGCGAAGCACGGACGACCGCTCTACGACGCGCTGCGACACGAGACCGAGACGGGCCGCGTGTGGCAGTCGACACACGTGGGCGGCGACCGCTTCGCGGGCAACGTGGTCGCGCTCCCGCACGGCCTGTATTTCGGACGGGTAGGCCCGGGCGACGCAGGCGAGCTGCTCGCGACGTATGCCGCCGGGCGCGT
>JBKOYF010000107.1:0-7681 GCA_046725305.1 Actinomycetota bacterium | reverse complement strand
CGCCGGCGTTCTGCACGGGCTCCATGTGGACGAGGCACACCGTCTCCGGCCCCATCGCGACGATCGCCTGCTCGAGCTCGTCCAGCAGGAACTGCGTGAACTGCGCCTCGGTCTCCTCGGGCGGACGGTGGTAGCGGTTCGTGTTGGAAACGTGGCGCACCTCGGAAACGAGCGGCTCGAACGGGGCGCGGATCGCGGGGATCCCGTTGATCGACAGCGCGCCGAACGTCGTGCCGTGGTAGGCGATGTGGCGGGCGATCGCCTTGTAGCGCCGGGGAGCCGACTGCGTCGATGCCACGACGATCGCGTCGTGCCTCGTCTCCGTCGCGAGGTCCGGAGCGGCGCCTGCGCGCGCGCCGGGCGTGACGAGACCGCGGAGGTCCTGGTCCCTGCGCGCGAGGTAGTACTGCCGCGCGAGCTTCCATGCCGACTCGACGGCCTCCGAGCCTCCCGAGCAGAAGAAGACGCGGTTCAGGTCTCCCGGTGCGAGCGACGCGACCTCGGCGGCGAGCTCGATCGCCCGCGGGTGCGCGTACGACCAGTTCGTGTAGAAGGGCAGCTCCCGCATCTGCTCGAGCGCCGCCTGCCCCATCTCCTCGCCGAACCCGTAGCCGATGTTCACGGAGAAGAGCCCGGCGAGGGCGTCGAGGTAGCGCTTCCCGCTCGCGTCCTCGAGGTAACAACCGTCGCCGCGCACTATGATCGGCACGTCCGCCGTCTCGTAGCCGCCCATGCGGGTGAAGTGCATCCAGAGGTGCTCTTTCGCGGCCTGCTGGAGGTCGAGCGCGGTGGTCGACGTGACGGTCATGCTGCTCCTTGTCCTTGAGCCTTCCGTGCGCTCCTGTACTGCCACCAGACGTTACCCAGGCCGAGCGCGATGGCCACGAGGAAGATGGCGCTCGCCACGACGTTCACCTGGGGCGGTGCCGCAACGCGCGCGATGCCCCAGACGAAGATCGGGAAGGTCTGCGTTGACCCGGCATTGAGGTACGTGATGACGAAGTCGTCGATCGAGAGTGCGAATCCGAGGAGCGCGGCGGCGAGCATGGCCGGCGCGATCAGCGGCAGCGTCACCTTGCGAAACGTCGTGAGCTCGTTCGCCCCGAGGTCCATCGCCGCCTCCTCCAGGTGCCGGTCGAACCCGATGAGCCGCGCCTTCACCGTCACGACGACGAAGCTGACGATGAACATGACGTGGGCGATGAAGATCGTCCAGAAGCCGAGCTGGAAGACGGCCGAGGTGTTCAGGAAGAGCGTGAGGAGCGACGCACCGAGGACGACCTCCGGCGTGGACATGGGCAGGAAGACGAGGAGGTTGGTGCCGGCGCGCCCGAGGTACCGATGGCGCACGATGGCCATCGCCATGAGCGTCCCGATTGCCGTCGCGACGACAGTCGCGAGCGCGGCGACCTCGAGCGACGTCTGGATCGCCCCGGAGATGCCGAGGATGGAGTTCCAGTGGATCCAGTTGTCGAAGGTGAACCCCTGCCATACGTAGTTGAAGCGGCCCTTCGGGGCGTTGAACGAGAACAGGATCACGACCGCGATCGGCAGCATCAGGTAGCCGACGACGAGGAGCGCGTACACGGTCAGGGCGTGACGCTTCGCGAACCTCCAGGCGCGTGTCGCGACACTCGGACGAGGGGACGGTGCGAGGGCTTCGGCCGCCGCGGTTGTCATCCGGTGAGCTTCTCCGTCCCCACGACGCGTGCGTAGACGAGGAGCAGCACGAGGATCGTCCCCATGAGGATGAAGCTGAGGGAGGCGGCGCCCGGGTAGTCGAGCGACTCGAGGAATTTCGCCTGGATGACGTTGCCGATCATCGCCTGGTTCGGCGTGCCGAGCAGCGCGGCGTTGATGAAGTCGCCGGCCGCGGGGATGAACGTGAGCAGCGTCCCGGCGACGATGCCGGGCGCCGAGAGAGGAAGGGTGACGCGGAGGAACGCCTGGGTCGAGGAGGCGTACAGGTCCTTGGCCGCTTCGAGGAGCCGCGGGTCGATCTGCTCGAGCGAGACGTAGATCGGCAGCGCCATGAAGGGGAAGAAGTTGTAGGTGATGCCCGAGACCACGGCGAAGGTCGTCGCCAGGAGCCGCCCGTCGGGAGCGAGGATGTGAACGTCGCGCAGGAGACCGACCACCGGCCCCTCGTCGGCCAGGATGTTGAGCCAGGCGAGCGTCCGCACGAGGTACGTGACGAAGAAGGGCGCGACGATGACGAGCAGGAACAGGTTCCGCCACCGCCCCGCCCTGAACGCGATCCAGTAGACGAGCGGGTATGCGAGCACGAGACACGCGAGTGTCGCGATGCCGGCGTACACGAACGAGCGGACCAGCTGCTCGTGGTAGTCCCGGATCCCGTTCGAGAAGTTCGAGAACTCCCAGGTGAACTGGAAGTCCGGGAACAGCCCGGACTGGAGCGACTCGTACCCCAGGAACACGAGCGGGACGAGGAAGAAGATTCCGAGCCAGAGGACTCCCGGCGAGAGAAGCAGGTAGGGGGTCAGCCCCCTGTGCCGATGGAGGAAGCCTCCCATGGTCGAGGGTTACTGCCCCTGGACCGCCAACCACTTCTTGACGTACGCGGGGTTGCTGAACATCGTCGGATCGTTCTGGTGGAGCTGCGACAACGTGCCCGCATCCGGGAAGATCAGCGGGTTGTTCGCGGAGGCAGGGTCGAGCTTCACCGCGAACGGCTTGACGCCGTCGACGGACGAGATGTAGCTCGTGCCCACCGCGATCTGCGCCGCGATCTCAGGGTCGTACACGAAGTTCATGTACGTGCACGCCGTCGGCACGCTGCCGCCGAGCGGGATGAACATGTTGTCGGTCCAGATGATCCCGCCCTGCTCCGGGACGTTCCAGTGCAGCTTGGGGTTGTCGGCGATGAGCTGCGCCACATCGCCGGACCACGCCATGCACGCGGCAAGGTCACCGTTCGCCAGCGGCTGCGCGTAGTCGTTGCCCGTGAACCGTCGGATCTGGCCGGAGTCGACTGCTTTCTGGACCGTCGCGATCGCTCGGTCGAAGGAGGCGTCCGTGACCTTCGCCGGATCGTCGCCGTTCTGGAGGAGCACGAGGCCGAGCGTGTCGCCCATCGAGTTCCACACCGTGACCTTGCCCTTCAGCTTCGGATCGGTGAAAAGCTGGTCGACCGTGGTGACCGGTCCGGTGAGGTCTTCGTTCCAGGCGATGCCGTTCATCCCCGAGAGCCAGGGAAGCGAGTAGTCGCGGTCGGGGTCGAACGGCGGATGCTGCTGCGCCGCGATGAGGTTGGAGATGTTGGGGATGAGGCTCTTGTCGAGCTTCTGGACCCACTCGTTGTCGACGTACTCGCCGACGAAGCGGTCGTTGTCGGTCGAGACGAAGATGTCGCGGCCGATGCCCTGGCCGCGCGCAAGCCGTCCCTGGACCTTCGCGAAGTACTGCGGGTTCGAGTTGACGTCCTCGTAGTAATTGATCTTGATGCCGGTCGTCTTCGTGAACTGCTGGAGCGTCGTCGGCTTCTTCGTGTCGATGTAGAGCTCCCAGTTCGAGAAGTTGAGGACGTCGTTGACGTCGCCCTCGCTCCCGCCGCCGCCGCCGCCTCCGCACGCCGCCAGCAACGCCGGGAGCGACAGCATCGTCGCGCCTGCCGCGCCGCGGCGAAGGAGCTCCGTGCGAGTGATCCTCGAGTTCGTCATTCCGTCCCCTCCTCTCCCCGGTCGACGACGAACGTCGAGTCCGGGCTCCAGCTGAGCATGACGTTCGACCCCGGCGCAGGGACCCGTCCCCCTGCATCGATGTTCTGCGCGAAGACGTGCACCGTCCCGGCGGCGGTCTTGACGACGACCTGCGTCGCGACGCCGATGTAGGCGGTCTCGGAGATCGTCCCCGGGAGCTCGTTCGCGCCTCCCCCCGCTCCGATCGTGATCTTCTCCGGCCTGACCCCCGCGGCGACCGCGCCCGCCTGGCCGTTCACCTTCGCCCGCACGACGGTCCCGTCCTCGAGCCGGATCGCATCAGACCCCTCGACGGTCCCCGGCAGCAGGTTCGAGATCCCGAGGAACCCGGCGACGTACGCTGTCGCGGGTCGCTCGTAGAGCTCCTCGGGGTGCCCGAGCTGCTCGATCCGGCCCTTGTTCATGACGGCGATCGTGTCCGCCATGGTCATCGCCTCCTCCTGGTCGTGCGTGACGTGGACGAACGTGATCCCGATCTCGTGCTGGATGTGCTTCAGCTCGAGCTGCATCTGCTTGCGCAGCTTCAGGTCGAGGGCTCCCAGCGGTTCGTCCAGGAGCAGCACGCGTGGTTGGTTGACGAGCGCCCGGCCGAGGGCGACGCGCTGCTGCTGGCCGCCCGACAGCTGACGCGGCTTGCGCGCGCCGAAGCCGGCGAGCCCAACGAGCTCGAGCATCTCGCGCACGCGTGCCTTGACCGCGGACTTCTCGAGGCCACGCCGCTCGAGCCCGAACGCGACGTTTCCCTCGACGGTCATGTGCGGGAAGAGGGCGTAGCTCTGGAAGACCGTGTTGACGTCCCGCTTGTACGGCGGCAGGCCGACGACGTCGTGATCCCCGAGGAAGATCCGCCCGGACGTCGGCTCCTCGAAGCCGCCGATCATCCGGAGGGTCGTCGTCTTCCCGCAGCCCGACGGGCCGAGCATCGCGAAGAACGACCCGCGCGGGATCTCGACGGATATGCCGTCGACCGCAACTGTGTCGTCGAACCGCTTGACGACGTCCTCCAGGCGAACGTCCGCAACGCTCGACGCGGCCGCCGTCATCCGGCGAGCTTCACGCAGACGTGCTTGATCCGCGTGTACTCCTCCATCGAGTAGATCGACATGTCCTTGCCGTAGCCCGACTCCTTGAAGCCACCGTGCGGCATCTCGTTCGCGAGTGGGAAGAGGTGCTCGTTGACCCACACGGTCCCGAAGTCGAGGCGGGCAGCGACCTTCAGCGCCCGGCCCACGTTCTCCGAGAAGACCGACGCAGCGAGCCCGTAGCGGACGTCGTTCGCCATCTCGATCGCCGCGTCGTCGGACGCGGCGGGCTGAACCGTCACGACGGGGCCGAAGACCTCGTTCTGGACGATCTCGGACGACTGCTCGACGTCGGTGACGATCGTCGGCTTCACGAAGAAGCCACGGTCCCCGAACGATCCGCCTCCCGTGACGATCGTCGCCTTCGCGTCCGTCGCGCGGTCGAGGAAGCCGAGGACTCGCTCCTGCTGCTCCGCGGAGATGACAGGGCCCATGCCGATCTCGTCGTCCGTCGCGGGATCGCCCACGGTCAACGACTCGACGGCGTCGACGGTGGCCGAGAGAACGTCGTCGTAGATCTTCTCGCTGTCGAGAACGCGCGACGACGCCGTGCAGTCCTGTCCCGAGTTGAAGTAGCCGCCGATCTTGATCGCCTCGGCGACCGTCGCCGGATCGGCGTCGTCGAGGACGACCATGGGCGCTTTCCCACCGAGCTCGAGGTGGAGGCGCTTGACCGTCTCGGCGGCGTTCTTGGCGATGGTCTTCCCCGTCGCCGTGTCGCCTGTGAGCGAGACGAGGCGGATGTCGGGGTGTCGCACGAGCGCCTCCCCGACGGGGATCCCGTCGCCCGTCACGACCTGGAGGACTCCCGGCGGGATCGCCTCCTGCGCCAGCTCCACGAAGCGGAGCAGGGTCAGGGGCGTCTGCTCCGCGGGCTTGACGATCTGGACATTCCCCGCCGCGAGCGCCGGCCCCATCTTCCACATCGCCATGTACAGCGGGTAGTTCCAGGGGCAGATCCCGGCGACGATGCCGAGCGGCTCGCGCCGGGTCATCGACGTGTAGCCCTCGACGTACTCGGCCGCCGACTTCCCCTCGAGGTTGCGAGCGGCACCGGCGAAGAAGCGCAGGCAGTCCGACATCGCTCCCGGCTCGTCGACGGCCACCCACCAGGGCTTGCCGACGTTCACCGACTCGAGGCGCGCGAGCTCCTCCGCGTTCTCGTCGATGACGTCGGCGAGCTTCAGCAGGAGCTCCATGCGGTCCTTCGGCGTCTTCCCCTGCCACTCGTCCCACGCCTTCCTCGCCGCCTCGACGGCGCGGTCGACGTCCTCCGCCGTCCCCCGCGGCACCTCGGCGATCACCTCGCCCGTCGCCGGGTTCAGCACCTCCATCGTCTCCCCGGACGAGGAGTCCACGAACTCGCCCCCGATGAACTGCTTCTGCTGCGTTACGGCCACGCTCATGTCGGACCTCCGCTTCGGGAATCTCGCGCGGGAGCGTATCGCCGGGGGGAGGCGACGTCACAACTGAGCTCAGCCGTAGGACGTGTCGATTACTTCTGCACTCGTTCGTCGTCTATGGAGTGATGCGATCTAGGATCGACGCGTGCCGGTCGTGAGGCTCAGGGCCCCGCTCTCGGAGCTCGCAGGAGGGAAGCGCGAGCTCGAGCTCGAGGGCGCGACCGTCGGCGAGGTGCTGCAGGCACTCGAGCGGGAGCACCCGGACGTCAGAGGCTGGATCCTCGACGAGCACGGATCGATCCGCGAGCACATCAACGTCTTCGTGAACAAGGAGTGTGGACGGGAGGACACGACGGTCGGCGCCCAGGACCGGCTGCACGTGCTCCCCGCGATCTCAGGAGGATGAGCCATGACTGAACTCTTGGTGGGGACGAAGAAGGGCCTGTTCGCGCTCGAGGGGACGGCGGGCAAGCCGTTCGAGGTGACCTCGCGCGCGTTTGCGGGCGAGCCGGTCGAGTTCGCGACGCGCGACCCGCGCAGCGGCCGCTACCTCGCGTCCGTCACCTCCGCGTTCTACGGGCCGAAGGTGTTCTTCACCGACGACCTCGCCGGCGAGTGGCAGCAGGCGGAGGGCCTCGAGCTCCCCGAGGGAGCCGAGAAGCCGCTCGAGCGACTCTGGACCGTCGTGCCCGCCGAGGACGAGGGGCATCTCTACGCGGGCGGCGCTCCGGGTGTGCTCTTCGAGAGCCGGGACGGCGGAGAGACCTGGGAGCTGAACAAGCCGTTCTGGGAGCAGCCAACGCGTCCGCAGTGGAGCCCTGGTGCCGGCGGGATGTGCATGCACTCGATCGCGACCTGGCCGGGCGACCCCTCGCGGGTTGCGCTCGCGATCTCGGCCGTCGGCGTCTGGCTCTCCGACGACGGCGGGCAGACGTGGCGTCACGGCAACAAGGGCCTCTACCCGCGCTACATGCCCGAGGAGGCGCGCGCGAACACGATCGACCTCTGTGTCCACAACATGCACCGTGCACCCGCGCAGCCGGAGCGGCTGTTCATGCAGTTCCACGGGGGCGTCTACCGCTCGGACGACGCCGGCGAGAACTGGGTGAGCATCGCCGACGGCCTGCCGTCGGACTTCGGGTTCCCGATGGTGCTCGACCCGTCCGACCCGGACAGCGCCTACGTCATCCCGCTCGTCGCCGACATGGACCGCACGACCCCCGAGGGCCGCGTCCGCGTGTACGAGACGCGGGATGCCGGAGCGAGCTGGATCGCGCACGGGGATGGGCTCCCGTCGGACGACGCCTACCTCACGATCCTGCGGCAAGCGTTCTGCGGCGAGGGCTCCGGACCGACGATGGGCCTCTACTTCGGCGCGACGTCGGGCGACGTATTCGGCTCCGGCGACGCCGGCAAGAGCTGGTTCACGGCTGCGACGAAGCTGCCGCCGGTGCACTCCGTTCGCTCAGCCTAGGCT
>JBKOYF010000017.1:0-3604 GCA_046725305.1 Actinomycetota bacterium | reverse complement strand
GACTGGGGGAGCGGGACGCGCATCGGCGCCTCGCTCGCGGAGTTCAACGCCACCTACGGCAGGCGCGCGCTCTCGCGCGGCGCGGTCGTCGTCATCGTCTCCGACGGCTGGGAGCGCGACGACCCGGACCTCGTCGCGCGCGAGATGGCAAAGCTGGCCCGTGCGGCGTTCGCGGTCGTGTGGGTCAACCCCCTGAAGGGCAACCCCGAGTACCAGCCGCTCGCGGGCGGTATGCGCGCGGCCCTCCCGTTCGTCGACCGGTTCCTGCCCGGCCATAATCTCCGGAGTCTCGAAGAGCTCGGCGCCATCCTGGCCGGCATCGAAAGGAGGCACGCGGCATGAAAGAGATCCTTCCCGAGATCGACCGCTGGAAGGAGGAGGGCGAGAAGGTCGTCGTCGCCACCGTCGTCGCGACGCGGCGCTCGGCGCCGCGGCCGATCGGCGCGAGCCTCGCCATCTCCGAGTCCGGGAAGATGTGCGGCTCGGTCTCCGGCGGCTGCGTCGAGAGCGACGTCTTCGAGAACGCGCAGGAGGTGCTCGAGACCGGCGAGCCGAAGCTCCTCTCGTACGGCATCGAGGACGACCTCGCCTGGAGCGTCGGTCTGCCCTGCGGCGGCGAGATCGACGTCTTCCTGGAGCGCGTGGAGTGAGCTTGATCCACCGGCTCGCGGAGCTCCGCGAGTCAGAGCAGCGCGGAATCCTCTTCACCGCAGTGGAGGGCGAGGAGGCCGGGACGAAGGTCCTCGTGCTCGAGTCCGGCGAGCGGATCGGCGAAGGGCTCGAGGAGGCGGTCGCGCAGTTCGACGAGTTGATCCGGAGCGGCCGGAACACGCTGCTGACGCTCGACGACGGCTCGAAGGTCTTCGCCGAGTGGTACGGGCCTCCGCCGCGCCTCTTCGTGTACGGGGCGGTCGACACCGCCGAGGCGCTGTGCCGCGCCGCGAAGCTCCTTGGCTGGCAAGCGATCGTCGCCGACGCGCGCGGAAAGTTCGCGACAGCCGAGCGCATTCCGTCGGCCGACGAGCTGATCGTGGAGTGGCCGCAGGAGGCGATCGCGCAGGTGCAGCCCGACCACCAGACGGCGATCGTCGTGCTCACGCACGACGACAAGTTCGACGAGCCGGCGCTCATCGGTGCGCTCGAGACCGAGGCCTTCTACATCGGCGCGCTGGGCTCGCGCCGGAACCAGGAGCGCAGGCGCGAGCGGCTCCTCGAGGCCGGCGTCGAGGAGTCGGCGCTCGACCGGATCATGGGGCCTAGCGGACTCGACATCGGCGCGGACACGCAGGAGGAGACCGCGTTGTCGATTCTCGCCGAGATCCTCGCCGTACGCGGGCGGCGCGAGGGCGGCTTCCTCAAGGACGCGAAGAAGCGCATCCACGTCGAGGTCGAGTAGTGGCATGAAGGTGGCCGGGTCCGTGGCCTGGATCGCGGCCGCGCCCGTGAAGGGGCTGGCGCTCTCGCTATGCCGCGAGGCGGTGCTCGAGCGCGCCGGGATCGAGGGCGACCGTGCCTTCTATCTCGTGGACGACGACGGGCGGCTGACGAACGCCAAGCGGGCCGGAGCCCTGCTCCGTGCGCGCGCCGAGGCTTCGGACGGGTCACTGCTCGTTCGGCTCCCCGACGGCTCGGTCGTCGAGGACCGCGTCGAGCTCGGCGCGCCTATCGAGACCAACTTCTACGGGAGGCCCGTCCGCGGGCGCGTCGTGAAGGGGCCGTGGGGAGCGGCGCTCTCGGCCCTCGCGGGGCTGCCGTTGACACTGGTGCGCGCGGACGAGTCGGGAAGCGGGCTCGACCGGGGCGCCGGGGCGGGCGTGTCGCTCGTCTCGACGGCCGCGCTCGAGGCTCTCGCGCGGGCGGCGGGCGTCGACGCGCCTGTCGACGGGCGCCGCTTCCGCATGACGCTCGGCGTGGACGACGTGGAGGCGCACGCCGAGGACGGGTGGCTCGGGCGCCGCGTCAGGGTGGGCGCGGCCGTGGTCGTGCCACGGGGCAACGCGGGGCGCTGTCGCGTGACGACGCTCGATCCCGACACGGGCGAGCGCGATCTGCAGACTCTCGACGCGATCGCCGACTACCGCGCGGACGTCGAGACGACCGAGCCGCTGCCGTTCGGTGTATGGGGCGAGGTCGTCGAGCCCGGCCGTGTCGCCGTCGGCGATCCGGTAGAGCCCGTCTGAGCATCCAGCCGATTCGCCGCGAGCGTATTAGAGTCGCCTTCACCATTCCGCCACGAAAGGGGGCACGGTGACGAGCACCGAAACGAGCCTCGGCATCGAGGCGAAGTCGGACGCGATCTACGAGCTCGTCGAAGAGGGGGCGAAGGTCGAGCGGCTGGCGACCGGCTTCACGTTCACGGAGGGGCCGATCTGGCACCCGACCGACCACTACCTGCTCTTCTCCGACATGCCGGGCGACGTTCGCCGCAAGTACACGCCGGACGGCACGGTCGTCGAGGTGCGGAACTTCTCGAACAAGTGCAACGGCATGACGTACGACGCCGACCTCAACCTGCTCGTGTGCGAGCACGTGACGAGCTCGCTCGTCCGCGAGGGCCCGGACGGCTCGCGCGAGATCATCGCGCAGGAGTTCGGGGGCGAGGAGCTGAACAGCCCGAACGACGTGTGCGTGCACTCGAGCGGCGCGATCTACTACTCCGACCCCTGGTACGGGCGCTTCCCGGGCTTCGGACATCCCCGGAAGCGGCGCCTCGGCTTCCAGGGCGTGTACCGGATTCCGCCGGGCGGCGGCGACCTCGAGCTCATCGTCGAGAAGGACGAGTTCGACATGCCGAACGGCCTCTGCTTCTCGCCCGACGAGTCGCTCCTCTACATCAACGACACGCCGCGTGCACACATCAAGGTCTGGGATGCAACGCCCGAGGGAAAGATCTCGAACGGCCGCATGTTCTTCGAGGGCGTCGGCTCCGGAGTGATCGAGGAGGGCATCCCGGACGGGATGAAGTGCGACGAGCGCGGGAACATCTGGGTCACCGGCCCCGGCGGGATCTGGGTGATCTCGGCCGCGGGCGAGCACCTCGGAACGATCCTCGTTCCCGAGAACACCGGCAACCTCTCGTGGGGCGGCGAGGACTGGCACACGCTCTTCATCCCGAGCTCGACCTCGCTGTACTCCATTCGAACCATCGTCGGCCCGCGCCGCGAGCCGTACATGCGTTAGGAGGCGATAGATGAACGACGAAGGGCTCAGCCTGGATGCCAATCGCTGCGTGCTGATCATCCAGGACATGCAGAACGACGTGATGATGGACGGAGGCGCGTGGGCCGAGACGGGCGCGCCGGAGCACGCGAAGGAGCAGAACGTCGTCGAGAACATCAAGGCGCTTGCGGAAACCTGCCGCAGCAAGGGCATCCCCGTGATCCACGTCCACTACATCGTCGAGGACGGTGCCCCGGGTCTGAAGCTCAATGCGGGCCTCTTCCAGGGTGTCAAGGACACAGGCGGCCTCGTTCGTGGCTCATGGGGCGCTGCCCCCGCAGAAGGCCTGGAGCCGAAGGACGGCGACTTCGTGGTTGAGAAGATGCGGATGAACGCGTGGGAAGGAACGAGGCTCGAGAGCCTCGTCAAAGGGTTCGGTCGCGAC
>JBKOYF010000099.1:0-12845 GCA_046725305.1 Actinomycetota bacterium | reverse complement strand
GGTCGTCGATCGCCAGTAATGCCTCCCGGGCCTCTTCGAGGGCGCCTTCGGCCCTGTCGTCGTCGGCGAGGTAGAGGGCATCCGCGAGCCGATAGAGGAGCTCTGGCCGCGTCTCGTCCTGGGGCCAGAGGGCGAGCGCATCCCGGTACTGAGCTGCCGCCACCGCGAAGCTGTTCAAGCCGTGCGCCCGGTCCCCAGCTGCGCGGAGCGCAATACGCGCGCGCTCGGCGATCTCGGTGTCGTCGCCGCCAGCTGCGCGCACGAGCTCGAGCGCCGAGCTCCAATGGTACGCGAGCATTTCGGCGTGGTCCTCGGGTCTTCCGAGGCCGGCAATCCAAACGGCGACGGCGCTGTGCTTCCGCGCCCGCTCGGCGCGGGGGATCTGGCCGTACGACACGTCCCGGACGAGCGCGTGCGCGAACGCGAACTCGCTCTCGCCCTCGAGCGACGAGCGTCGCTGGCGGCGGACGAAGCCCTTCCGCTCCAGTGAGTGCAATGACGCTGTGGCACTCTCCGGATCGCGGCCGATGGAGCTCGCCCAGAAGACCTTCCCGACGACGGCGGCGTCTTGGAGGAGATCCTTCTCTGGCTCGGGAAGACCGTCGAGACGCGCCGCGATGATGCCCTGGAGCGTCTCCGGAAGCGGAAGCTCGTCCGTCGAACCTTGTTCGAGGAAGAGATCGACGAACTGCTCTGCGTAGAGCGGGTTGCCGCCTGCACGCTCGAGCAGCGTCTGCTGTGAGTCGGCTGCGAGCACCGGCCGCTCGAGGAGGTGGCCGATCAGCTCGGCGGTCTGCTCGTCGCTGAGCGGTGAAAGCGCGAGCGTCGTGGCATTGAGCTTGCCGCCGCCCCAGTTCGGCCTCCGCTCGTGGAGCTCGGGCCGGGCGGTGGCAACAACGAGCAATGGGACGTCCGTGACCCAGTCGACCAACTCGTCGAGGAAGTCAAGAAGGGTCTCGTCCGCCCAGTGAATGTCCTCCACAACCGCGACGAGGGGGCGCTGCTCGGCGAGTGCCTCGAGGAAGCGGCGCCAGGCCGCAAACGCTTCGTTGCGCCGGTCGCCACCGAGCTGCATCTCGCTTCCGAGCCCCAGAAGAGCGAATAGGTGCGACTCGACGCGTGCCTGGTCGCCGGTGCCGGCAAGTGTCTCCTCGACGGCCTGACGGACCTTTGCGGAGATGTCTTCAGGCGAGTCCTGCTCGAGCACTCCCGCCTGCGCCTTCACGATCTCGCCGAGTGCCCACAGGGTGATTCCGTCGCCATAGGCGAGGCAGCGTCCCTGGCGCCACGTGATGATGTCCGGGTCGGCCTCGACGATCTGGGAGAGCTCGTACACGAGCCGGCTCTTCCCGATCCCGGGGACGCCGACGAGCGTGAGGAGCTGCGGGGTGCGCTGGTACCGGGCGCGCTCGAAGGCATCCCTGACGATTCCGAGCTCGCGTTCGCGGCCAACGAGCTCCGACCGCGCCTCGTGCGCGACGTCGACGCCGAAGCGGGAGTGAGCGGCGAGCGCACGCCAGACGCGAACAGGCTCGACCTTGCCTTTCGCGTCAACGGCGGGCGCCTGGTCGAAGTCGACGGCGTGGCGGGTCGCGCGATACGTCGTCTCGTCGGTGAGGATGCCGTTCACCGGCGCCGCGCTCTGCAGCCGCGCGGCGGTGTTCACGACGTCGCCGGAGGCCATGCCCTCGCCGGCTCCGGGCTCGGCGTCGAGGCGCACGAGAGCTTCTCCGGTCGTGACTCCGACTCGGAGCTCGAGCCCTTCGTCGACCGCGAAGTCGCGGATGGCGAGCGCGGCCCGAACGGCACGCTCGGGGTCGTCCTCGTGGGCAATCGGAGCGCCAAACAGCGCCATGACGGCGTCGCCGATGAACTTCTCGACCGTCCCTCCGTGCCGCTCGAGTTCTGAGCGGACCCGCTGGTGGTATGGGCCGAGGAGTGCCTCGACGTCCTCCGGGTCGAGCGACTCGGCCTTCGCCGTGAAGCCGACGAGGTCACAGAAGACGACCGTGACGAACTTGCGCTCGCGGCGCGGTGTGCCCCCCGACATGGGTAAGAGAGTATGACCTCGGCGGCGAGTAATCTCGACCAGTGGCGCGGATCAAGGACTCGTCGGTGCGGGACGTCGTCGCGGCGGCAGACATGGTCGAGGTGGTCTCCTTACGAACCCCTCTCCGGCGCTCGTCGGGGTCGCGGTACACGGGACGGTGCCCGTTCCACGAGGAGAAGACTCCGTCCTTCTCGGTCAACCCGGTGGACAAGCTCTACTACTGCTTCGGCTGCGGGAAAGGCGGAGACGTCATCTCGTTCGTTCGCGAGACGGAGAACCTCGACTTCGTCGGATCGGTGGAGTGGCTCGCCGAGCGCTTCCGCGTCCCGATCGAGGTCGAGGAGGCGTCGCCGCGGGTCGAGGCGGAGCGACGCAGGCGAGAACGCCTCTACGCCGTTCTCGACCAGACGGCGACCTACTTCGAGCGCCTGCTCTGGGAGGGTGACGCGGCGGCGCCGGTACGCGAGTACCTGGCCGGCCGCGGACTCGGGGAGGAGGTGGCGAAGGAGTTCCGCCTCGGGCTCGCGCCCGGCAAGGGGCTCGCCGAGAAGGCCCGCGACCGCGGCTTCACACTCGACGAGCTGAAGGCCGCCGGGCTCGTCACCACCCGCGGGACGGACTACTTCCCGCGACGGCTCACGTTCCCACTCGCCGACGCGCGCGGCCGGATCGTGGGGTTCCAGGCGCGAAAGCTCCGTGACGACGATCCGCTCCGCGGCAAGTACGTGAACTCGCCGGAAGGCGACCTCTTCCACAAGGGTTCGATCCTGTACGGGCTCCACCTCGCCAAGTCAGCGATCGGAAAGCAGGACTTCGCGGCAGTGGTCGAGGGGAACACCGATGTGATCGCGCTTCGCCAAGCGGGGTTCGAGCCGGTCGTCGCGTCGATGGGCACGGCGCTGACTGAGCGCCAGCTCCGCGAGCTCGGGAGGCTGACGAAGAGGCTCTTCCTCTGCTTCGACGCGGACGCCGCCGGGCAGGAGGCGACCCTGCGTGGAATGGAGCTCGCAGCGGGGCGCGGCTTCGACGTGAAGGTCGTGACTCTGCCGCCGGGCCAGGACCCTGCGGACTCACCCGAGGGCTTCGCGCAGCGGCTGCAGACTCCGGAGAGCTATCCCTACTACCGGACGCGGCTGATCATCGAGCGCTCGGCCGATCGTCAGGAAGCGTGGATCCGGGCTCAGGACTTCCTGCGGACCATCCCGGACTCACCCGAGCGCCAGGAAGCTGTTCGGCTCCTCGCGGATCGACTCGACCTCCCGCGGGAGACGCTTGCGGGGCTCGCTCCCGCACGCGGCGGCGGGTCACGGGACGGTGCCGACGCGCCTCGGCTCCTCGACGCCGGCGACCGTCTCGAGCGCGATGTGCTGGCGGCCTGTCTCGCCCACGCGTCACTCGTACGCGGTCTCGCCGAGCTGACGCCCGACCACTTCGACTCCGAGGAGTACCGCAGGTTCCGCCATGTGCTCGTCTCCGGAAAGGACGATCCCGAGCTCACGGCACTGCGCGCCGAGCTCGACGCGAGAGCGGCGCAGGAGGCCATCGACGAGCGGACCGGGACCGAGCTCCTCCTTCGGCTCCGCGAGCGGAAGCTCAAGCGCGATCTCTCGGGCGCCGATCTCGCGCGTACGACGGAGCTGCAGGCACACCTCGCGAAGGTGCGTCAGACGCTGGCCGAGCTCACGTGAGGTAGCCGAGCTCGCGCAGGAGGTCGCCGGCTTCGGCTTCGACGTCGGCCAGCTGGGCCGCGCTCAGATCCGTGCGATAACGCCCGACGGAGCCGGCGTGTGCGCGCCGGAGGGCCTCGAGGAGCGGCCCGCGGGGAGTATCGAGCTCCTCGGCGAGCCGGTCGGCAACCTGCTGGGGGCTCGTCGCGAGGTCCTCGTACCGGATCTCGACGAGATCGCCCGCGGAACCGCGCGCGGCCACGACGTAGCGACGCCATACCCACGCCGCGCGCCGGGCCTCGCTTGCCTCCTCGAACTCCTGGCGCCGTTCCGGCTCCACCCAGAACCGCGCGTACGCGCCGTACGGGACGCCTGCGTCGTCGCTTCCCTCCTGGGGGCGCAACCACGGCTTCTCGAGCAGCGAGCAGGCGACGTCGCGGCCGTCCCTGAGGATGTGGACGACGCGTGCCCGAGGGTACGCGAGCCGAACCACGTCGACGAGGTGCGCGAGCTCCGGGGTCTGCTCGACCGGGCGTACCGAGCCGACGAAGCCGACTCGACGCGCGACCGTGAGAATCCTTCGTAGGCGCGCCGCGGCGAAGGCCGGTCCGAGCGCAGCCAGCTCCGGCACGGCGGCCTTCACGGGCGCGACCTCACCGAGGTCGACGAAGCCGGGAAGCGAGCCGATCGCGCCTGCGAGGAAGGTCGTGCCGGAACGGGGCGAGCCGACGACGAAGACGAACCGGTCGTCGAGCGGGCCGAAACGTTCTCCGAGCGTCGCGCCTCGCCGTGGCGCCAGCCGCTTCGCCACGCGAAGCTGGTTGACGGTCGACTCGAGCAGGCCGGGCACGGAGCGATTCTCGCAGCGGTGATCGACGGCCGTATGACAGGACCGGCGACTTGATCGAGAGTGCAGCCACGTCACCCGGACACCTATTCCGCGCAGGCACCGTGTGAAGCCTCTCCTCGTGGGCGGGCTCGTGGCGGCGACGCTCGTGGCGGTCAGCGCAGCGCTCGGCGCGCGCGGTTTTTCGGATCCCCCAGGTGACGTGAATGCGGCTCCCGACATCACGTCGGTCGAAGTGTCCCAGGCAGCGGCCGGAGTGCTGGGCCTCCGCTTGACCGTCAGGAACTACCAGACCCTGCCGCCCGAGAGCTGGGTGAACGTGTGGTTCGACGCCGACTCGAACCCGAGCACAGGTGACGCCGGCGACGAGGCCGTCGTCCGCTACCTGTCCAGTGGAACGGTGGAGCTGTACACCTGGAACGGCACCGAGCTCGTCCAGTCAGCGACGGACGGGATCGCCGGGGCGTTCTCAGCCGGTGTCCTGACCCTGTCGGTACCGCGGAGCTCGGTCAAGGTCGTCGACGCGTTCGGGATCCTCGCTGTGAGCTCGCGAGGTCAGGAGCTGGGAAGCGAGGAGCTCATCGCCTCGGACTACGCTCCCGATGTCGGGCGCTCGTCGTACTCGGGCACCGCGACGGCGACCTACCCGGATCCGGCCAACGACCACGACGCCGCGCCCGACGTGACGTCGGTGCGCGTCAGCGACGCGAAGAACGGCTGGATCCGGTTCGCGATCACGACGCCCAACTACACGACCTTGCCGGTCGAGTCCGCCATCGTCCTCACGATCGACACGGACGACAATCAGCGGACCGGCGACGACGGCGCGGAGGCACGGCTGAACACGCTCGGCGGGGAGATCTCGCTCGAACGCTGGAACAGCCGCTCCCGGACGTGGGTGGCCGACGAGCTTCCCACGCGGGCGCGGCTCACGAACTCCCGTCACGTCGTGGTGATCGACCTGCACGACTCGGAGCTCGGCAGCACCGGTCGCTTCGGATTCTCGCTACTAACCGCAGACGTGAACACCGCGATCCAGGCGGTACTCGCGGTCGACTTCTCGCCGGACAACCGCGCGTACTTCCACTATGCGCTCGCGAACAAGCCGGCGCTGACGCTCGTCCCGACGCGGCTCTTCGGGACCCCGACCCGTCCGCACGCCGGCAAGCAGTTCGCGGTCAACCTCAGCGTTCGTAGGTCCGACACGAACCGGCCCGTCACGGCCGGCTCGGTGCTCTGCCACATACGGGTGGGGAAGCAGAGCGTGCACGCGACGGGGACGATCGTCGGCGGCGGCGGGCGCTGCTCGTTGCGCGTCCCGGCGGCCACCGGAGGATCCGTCCTCCGCGGATCGATCACCGTTCGCTCAGAGGGCAAGACGGTCGTGCAGGGCTTCTCGTACGTCGTGCTCTAGAGCTCACTTCCCGAAGAACGCCCGTTGGAGCAACCGGGACTGGGAGGAAGACAGTCGCGGCCTCGAGAGTGCCTCTACGGCCTCGTCGGCGAGCCTTGTCTGCTCCGGCGGAAGCGGCGGCGGGTCGTGCGCCCAACTCATCCGGGCGCGCACGTTGGCGTGGAGCCGCGTGGTCTCTCGCGTCAGCTCGTCGGCGAGCCGGTGCAGCTCGCGCACCTGCTCGAGCAGCGACTGGAACTCGGGGTCGTCGATAGGCACCCGCGTCGAACGCTAACGAAGCCCAGCGCGCGCGTCGGCCCGGGTGGGCCGACGCAGACGCCGGATGTGGTCTACGAGGATCTCGCTCCGGTCGGCACTCCCGCACCGCTGACGACGTGGTGGAGCTCGTAGAAGCCGTCCCTCGTCGGCATGGTGAAGTTGTCCGGATTCGGGAAGGCGCTCGGCCCCTGGTCGACGATCGGCTGGATGTACTCGTCCAGGAAGCGTTGAGCCTGCTCCTTCGTCTCCCAGATGTCGAAGATCCTGAACACGCCGGCCTCGTCGTCGAACCCGGCGGAGTGCGCGATCAGTCCGTCGAACGGCCCGTCCCCGACCTTGTCGACGACGAAGTCGAAGTTTGTCGTCGAGCGGTCGGCGATCGGGAACTCCTGGATGTAGGCGACAGCCATCTACCCTCCTTTGACGGTTGTCTCCATCGTACGCCGGACGCGCGAGTCTGAGCAATCACGACCCCGTTGCGGCCTGGTGAACGTGCGTGTGAGCGAAGTCTCGTGACTCCCCGGGTGCGACTCGAACGCACAACCCTCCGGTTAACAGCGGCTTAGAGGGGTGCAGTCCGTTCCGCCCGGTTCCGCCGAAAGGCGATAGGCAAGCCATTTCCAACCACGCGGGCGGCGTCGCCGCGGCAGGCGATGGCACCCCTGCGGAACCCGAACGCTTGCAGAGCGCTTGCAGGCTGTGCGGCCGGTGTGTTCGGGCGGGTCGTCGCGATCCGGTGAGCGATCTTGCGGCGGATCTGCTGCTAAGCGACGCCGACCTTGTTGTCGATAAGCGCCGACACCTCGGCAAACTGCACATGTGGCTCAACGCCGTAGAGCTCGATGACCCGCGCCTTCACCTCCGGCGTAAAGAATGCGCGGGCAGCTTCCTCGGAGTCCCACACGTAGGTATTGATGACCGTCTCGGTCTCGTCGTTCCACATGAAGACCTTGCTCAAGAGGCCGTCCATGCCTTGGAACATGGGGCCCTCCTGTTCCGCGACCGCCGTAGCGCGTTGGCGGTTGAGGTCGTCGCCAGGACCGATGGTGACAATGACTCCGATCATCTCTCCTCCTCGCTGGTTTGTGCGAAGTCGCGCGACTCTTACAGTCCAACTTGCAACCGTCAACCGCTCGGTGAGCGTCTGATGACGCGTTTTTGGCTAACAGCGCGGGGTCCTGACCCGCGTGTTCGTTCCGAGCGGGAGTGCAAGTCTTCAGATGTCTCGGCAGCGATTTGCAGGACGTGCGTGGTGTTGAGCGGCGCACACCCGTGCGCCATGACCCGGTCGTAGAGCCTCGACACGCTGCGAGTCTACGAAGCTCCGCACGAGCCGCGCCGCGCAGAAACGCTTGCAGGTGAGCCTCGTCGTCAACCCCTCAGACAACAGAAAAGCCCTGTTTCCAGGGCCTCCCTGTCACTCCCCGGGTGCGACTCGAACGCACAACCCTCCGGTTAACAGCCGGATGCTCTGCCAATTGAGCTACCGGGGAAGGCAGCCGCGAGATTGTAGCCGGGCGTCTCCAGGCGGTTCGCGGGGAGGACGAAGCGGGGTGAGGGCGAACCTCCCAGTATGCGTCGCTTCGCCGTCGCGGGCGTCGCGGTGTCCATTGCCGCCCTCGCACTCGCTCCGAGCGGGGTCGCGGCCAGTGCTCGCGTGGCCGCACTCCAGATCGGGCTCCGCGCCCACGGGTTCCATCCCGGGCCCGTCGACGGTGTTCGGGGGCCGCGGACAACGCGTGCGCTCATCGCGTTCCAGCGCTGCCGAGGCATGCGCGCGACCGGACGGCTCGGGCGGGCAACGAGGCGCGCGCTCGGTCGGCGGGGCCGGCCACTTCTCGGTCAGCGCGAGCTCGCACCAGGCGCGATCGGGTGGGACGTCGCCGTCCTCGAGTTCCGGCTGCGCCGGTTCGGCCTGAGGACACACGCGGTCGACGGGCGCTTCACGCACGGTACGGCCGTCGCGCTCCGCCGCTACCAGCGGCGACGCGGCCTCGATCCGGACGGGATCGCCGGCCCGAACACGTATCGGGCGCTCGCTGGGAGAGCGCCGACGATCTGGCACGTCGTCGCCCCGGGCGAGAGCTTCTTCTCGATCGCGGCTCGCTACCACGTGAGCCCATGGCGGCTCGCACGGCGCAACTCGATCCCGCTGACGACCATCATCGTGCCCGGCCAGCGCCTCGCGCTTCCACAGGGTGCGCGTCTGACGGCGCCGCCCGCAGCCGGTCCGCCTGCGAGTCGCGACTCGGTACGGAGTGCGATCGACTACTGGTCACGCGTCTACGGCGTCGATCCTGCGCTCGCCCGCGCGCTCGCCTGGATGGAGTCGGGGTTCCAGCAGGACGTCGTCTCGAACGTCGGGGCGATCGGCGTGATGCAGCTCCTGCCGGAGACGTGGGAGTTCGTCGACCTCGTGCTCCTCGGGGAGCGCACGCCGCGCACGTACCAAGGAAACGTCCGCGCGGGCGTTCGCTACCTTCGCTGGCAGCTCGACGAGTTCGGGGGCGACCGCCGGCTCGCGCTGTCGGGCTGGTATCAGGGTGCGCGCGCGGTACGGGAGCGGGGCCTCTTCGATGACACGAAGGCGTTCGTCCGCATCGTGCTCGCTCTCTACGGGACGGTCTGAGCCCACGTCGTCGCTGACCTAGCCGCGTACTCGGATCAGCTCGTTCAGCGGATGGGCGCGCGGGTCGAGCACGTTCTCGGCCTGCTCCGCACCCGTCGCGGGGAGCTCGACCGGATCCAGCAGCCCGACCTGCACGAGGAGCGACGCCTGGTCCCAGTAGATGTGCTCGTGCGCGACCTTGCCGTCCTCGAACTTGACGACGACGCAGAAGGGGAGTCGCACGTGCCTTCCCGTCGGCGCGATTCCGGGGAGGAGCTGGTCCATCTCGATGTCGTGCGTGAACGAGAGGACGAGCTCGTCGACGACCTGGTCCTCGCCGACGGTCCGCGAGACGGGCGTGATCTCGATGTCCTTCGGCCACTTGCCGATGAAGTGGTCTCCGTAGAACCGGCGTACGCCCTCGAAGCCGACGCCGCCCGTCATCACGGGCACGTGGTTGACGTACGGGTCGTCGGTCATCGTCGCCATGGTCGCGTCGAGATCCATGTCGACGAACTCCGCCGCCACGTGGTCGTCGAACACCGCCGCGATGTCGTGCTCCGCCATTCGGGGGACGCTACCTCGTAGTCGCTTGACATGTCACACGGCCTTGTGACTGAATCCCGGCGTGCTGCTGCGCGAGGTCGAGTACGCACGCCCGGCGACCGTCGAGGAAGCGATCTCGCTCCTCGCAACGTACGACGGCGCACGGCCGCTCGCCGGCGGTCAGACGCTCGTGAACGTCATGAAGGCGCGTGCCGCCGCGCCGGACGTGCTCGTCGACCTCGGTGACCTCGCGGACCTGCGGGAGATCGGCTTCTCGTCGGACGGGATGCTCGAGATCGGTGCGATGGTCACCTACGCGCAGCTCATGGCCTCGTCCGAGGTCGAGGTGTCGCGGCCGATCCTCGCGGAGGTCGCGGCCACGATCGCCGACGTCCAGGTGCGCAACTGCGGCACCGTGGGCGGCAACGTGTGCGTCAGCGACCCGACGAACCACTTTCCGCCGCTCCTCGTCGCCCTCGGCGCGACGTTCACGATCCGGAGCCAGGACGGCGAGCGCACGGTGCCCGCGGAGGAGTTCTTCCTCGGCGTGTACATGACCGCCGTGGGCGAGGGCGAGCTCCTGACGACGGTGAACGTTCCCCCGTCGAGCGGGGCAGGCGACGGCTTCGCCGGGCTCACGATCGGCAAGCACGGCACGTACATCGTCAACGCCGCCGCGAGCGTCGCAGGCGACACCGCGCGGATCGCCATCGGCTGCGTCGCCGCCTCGCCTGTACGCGCGACGGTGATGGAGGAGCGCCTCGGGGGCAGCGACTTCTCCGAGGATGCGGCGCGCGCGGCGGCCGAAGGCCTGGGAGCGTCGCTCGATCCTCCCTCGGATGTCCACGGCTCGGCCGACTACCGGCGTCACCTCGCGGAGGTGTCCGCGGTACGAGCGGTGTTGCAGGCGACGGGGAGGAGGAAGTAGTGGCGGCGCCAGTCACGAGCCGTTCCGTCTCGGTGGAGGTGAACGGTGAGCAGATCGAGCTCGAGGTGCCGACCCGGCGCCTCCTCGTCCACTTCCTCCGCGACGACCTCGGCCTGACCGGGACGCACATCGGCTGCGACACGGGAAACTGCGGCGCATGCACGGTGCACGTCGACGGCGAGCCCGTGAAGAGCTGCATGCTGCTCGCGGTCCAGGCCGACGGAGCGAAGATCACGACCGTCGAAGGCCTGGCGGCCGACGGCGAGCTGACGACTCTCCAAGCGGCGTTCAACGAGCACCACGCGCTGCAGTGCGGCTACTGCACGCCAGGGATGCTGATGAGCGCGACCGCGCTGCTCGCCCGGAACCCGAGCCCTTCGGAGGAGGACGTCCGCTACGCCCTGCAGGGGAACATCTGCCGGTGCACGGGATACGTGAACATCGTCGAGGCCGTCGTCGCGGCCGGGAACAGCAGATGACGGTCGTCGAAGAGACCACGACCCTGAAGAAGGGCTTCGTCGGGCAGTCCATCCCGCGGAAGGAGGACAGGCGCCTCGTTCAGGGGCAGGGAACGTTCTTCGACGACGTCCGTCGCCACGGGATGGGCTATGTGCACTTCGTTCGCTCGCCGTACGGCCACGCGAAGATCGTCTCGATCGACGTGTCCAAAGCGCTCGCGCTCGAGGGCGTGTACGGGACGATCACGGGAGACGAGGTCGCGATCCATACGGATCCGTTCTTCGAGATGTCGGTCGAGCCGGGTGGGAACATCAAGGACTACGCGCTCGCCGTCGGACGCGTGCGGCACAGGGGCGAGCCGGTCGCCGCCGTCTGCGCCGCGACGCGGGAGCTCGCCCGCGACGCCGCCGAGCTGATCGAGGTCGAGTACGACGAGCTCCCGGTCCTCGTGGACGCCGAGGAGGCGCTCGAGAACGAGGTGATCCTGCACGACGACGCAGGGTCGAACGTCGTGTGGTCCGGCGTCTTCGACTGGGGGGACGTCGACGCCGCTCTCGCGGAGGCGGACCACGTCGTGAAGATCGACCGCCTCCATTTCCACCGCTTCTCCTCGACGCCGCTCGAGTGCGCGGGCGCGCTCGTCGAATACGACAAGGGCACCGGCGAGTGGACGCTCACGTGCAACCACCAGATGCCGGGCGTCGGCGCGATCTGGATGGCGCCCGCGCTCCGGGTGGGCATCGACAAGCTCCGCTTCGTCACGCACGACATCGGCGGGGGCTTCGGGAACAAGATCTGCCTGCATCCGCAGTACGTCGTCCTCTGCCTCCTGTCGCGGAAGCTCGGACGCCCCGTCCAGTGGACGGAGTGGCGCACCGACCAGCACACGGCGAACGCGCACGGCAACGAGCGCACGTTCCTGGACATCGAGGTGGCGGTAAAGGCCGACGGCGAGATGACCGGCTTCAAGGTCAGGGCCCTCGACGACTGCGGCGCCTTCCCGCGGTACGAGCCGCTCGGCTGCATCATCTGGGCGCAGGTCACGCCCGGGATGTACGCCTGGCGAAACGTCCGGGTCGACTTCACGCAGGTCTGCACGAACAAGTCACCGGTCTCGCCGAACCGCGGCTACTCGCGCATGCAGCACCTCTGGCTCACCGAGCGGATCGTCGACATCGTCGCGGCCGAGCTCGGGCTCGACCCGGTGGAGGTGCGCAAGCGCAACTACGTGAAGGCCGAGCAGATGCCGTACGAGACCCCGAACGGCTGCGTGTACGACTCCGGCGACTACGCGGCCGCCCTCGACATCGCGCTCGAGCTCATCGACCACGGCTCGATCGAGGACCGCCGCAGGGAGGCGGCGGAGCGCGGGAGACTCCTCGGCTTCGGCATCGGCTCGACGCTCGACTCGGGCACCAACAACTTCGGCCAGTCGACGCTTCTGAACCCGGAGCTCCAGTTCTCGGGCAACAACGAGGCGGCCTCCGTGAAGCTCGACATCTTCGGCGAGGTCGTCGTCACGCTCGGCACCGTCCCGCAGGGCCAGGGGCATGAGACCACTGCGGCGCAGGTCGTCGCGGACATCCTCGGCTGCTCGCCCGACCAGGTGAACGTGCGACGAGGCCACGACACGTGGTTCAACTCGCACGCCGGCTTCTCGGGGACGTATGCGAGCCAGTTCGCCTTCACGGGGCTCGGCGCCGTGAAGGGCGCTGCCGAGCTCGTGCGCGACGAGATGATCCAGCTCGCCGGGGCCGTCCTGCAGGCGCCGCCCGAGGCGATCGAGCTCGCGGACGGCTTCGCCCGGATCAAGGACGGGCCGGAGGAGGCCGCGCTCCCGTTCATGGCGCTTGGCGCGATCATCAACGCGAACAACGCCTTCCTCCCGCCGGACTTCAACCCGACCCTGAACCACCGGTACGTCTGCCGCCCCTACTTCGGGATGGTCGACACGGAGAAGAAGACCGGGCAGCTGACGCTGACGTACGCGACGCAGATCCACGCGGCGATCGTCGAGATCGACCCGGAGACGGGCGAAGTCGGCGTCGTCGACTACGCGGCGGTGGAC
>JBKOYF010000131.1:0-11960 GCA_046725305.1 Actinomycetota bacterium | reverse complement strand
CCTACAAGACGCGCTCGGGCGCGATTCCTTGCGCCTTCACCCACGGACTCCCCTAAGGGATAGGTGGGACCTAGACTCGACAGCGCGTCAGTTTCGCAGGGTGCGGATTGGAGGTTTTGCCCCCTCGGGATCGACGACGATCCCGACTTCGCGACCTACGGATCGAAGAGCGCGGGGTGCCGTAACGAGACAGTGCGGGCTACGTACTTCTTGTGATCAGGCGAAGCACCGCATCGCTCGCGTCCTCTTGTGAGTACTCCGGCGGGGGAGCCGGAAGCGCGGGATAGGTGTTCCTCGCGTGTTGGCCTCCGGCCGACTCGTCGGGAGCCATGTGTTCGTTGACCTGACCAGTGGACGCCACGTCCTTTCGGCGGATCGGATTCGCCAGCTCTGGTGCAGGAGCCGCCAGTTGTAACGTCTCCGAGTCTGAGGCCGTGGAGTGCTGCTCGCTTTTCGGCGCCGCGAAGTCGTCGTCAGAAAACTCGATGTGCTCATGCTCGATCAGACCGAAGTCGTTTGGCTCGGGTGGTGGAGCAACTTCGAGCGACGCACGTCTGCGGCGATCACCGTCGCGTTCCAGTCGTTCAAGGGTGTCTTCGGGCAATACCAGGAGGTGCCGTACCTCCGCAGATAGGGCAGCATCGACCAGCACGAGCTCCGGGCTCACTCCAAACCCTGGGTCATCGAGAAGATCGGCTGCCACAACCACGCAAGAAACATCGGCAGCCGACCACGAAGGCACAAGGGTCACAGGCCAAAACCGCTGGCTCGGTCAGCCTCGCCCGCTTGTGGTCGGACGGCCACCTGTAACGGGCGCAGCGTGCCCTCGCGCGGCACGCAAGGCTCGCTTCGGGCTCGCATAGTCGCGAATCGCGACGATCAGGCCCGCCTGCAGCGTCAGGAGGTGGGCTCGCTGAACGCGTGCGCCATCAGGCCCGGTCCACGAGTAGCTGACGACGACCGTCGTATCGTTGCCGCTGACATCGTCCAGCTGCCAGTCGCCGGGGGCCCGCGGGCGATAACACTCGATCCCTGACCTGAGAACCGCACGGGCCTCGTCAGGGCCGTGTCAGGCGGGCGGCGGTCGCCAGAACCGTACGCCGCTGCGTTGCCCGCGCCAGGTGACGTCCTCGTCCAGGAGCGCGACGAGGGGCTCGACCTCGCCGTCGTTCAACGCGTCGTAGGCGGCCCTGATCGCGACGATCGGCGGGGCGACGGACGCAGCGATGTGCTCCAGGCGGTCTTCGAGCAGGTACACCTTGCCGCGGATCCGGGGGCGGAAGTGCCCCTTGTGGAATCGCACGGGGCGAAGCCAGATGGGGTCGCAATCGAGGCCGAAGTCCGCGCCGTCCTCACCCTCGAGGGCGGCCACGTACGGACGGTGCTCGCCGACGTGCTTTCCGCACGCAGGGCACCTCCAGCTGTTCTTCGGCGAGTCGGTCACGGCAAACCGAGGCGGAGAACGTATCGAGCGCATCGGACGGTCTCAAGAACCTCTTAGCACGGGCTCACCCTCGTCTTAGCCCCGGCCGCTTCCCTGCTCGTACACGACGACCAGAGAGGAGATCCCGTGTCCACTACCCGTTCCACCCAGAAGCGTGTCCTCGTCGTCGCGAACGAGACCGTCGCGAGCGACATCCTCCACGCAGCCGTGCGGGCGCAGGTCCACGACGAGGCCGGCGGGCAGGTGCTCGTCGTCGCTCCCGCACTGAACTCGCGCCTGCGCCACTGGCTCTCCGACGACGCCGCCGCGCGGCGCTCGGCCGAGCTGCGCCTCGACTGGTGCCTCGGACGACTCGAGGCGGCGGGCATCCCGGCGGAGGGGCTCGTCGGCGATGCCGATCCCATCCAGGCGATCGACGACGTTCTGCGGGTGTTTCCCGCCGACAGCCTCGTCGTGGCGACACACCCCGACGGCCGTTCGAACTGGCTCGCACGAGACCTCGTCGGGCGCGCGGCCAGATTCGGTCTTCCGATCGCGCACATCGTCGTCGACGCCGAGGCGCAACTCGACCCCGCCACGACCTCGTGGCTCGGGAGCGTCGCCGCGTGACGACCGCACTACGCTTTCGTCCGTGCAGCGGCGCCTCCTCGGGCTCCTCTTCGCGGTGCTGGCGGTCGGCCTCGCCACCGTCGCCGTGACCTCGGCGATGCATGGCGGCGCCGGCTGGGTAGTGGGCTTCGCGGCCGCCGTGCTCGCCCTCTGGATGGGCGATCTCGCCCGTCGAGCGCTCGTAAGGCGGCGCGCCTGAGGAGTCCGCCTGCGCGCGGCGTATTCTCTTGCCGTGGCGGCGGTTGACCCGATTCAGACGCTCTGGCAGGACTACCGGAAGTCGAAGGACCAAGAGCTTCGCGACCGGTTGATCCTCACGTACGCACCGCTCGTGAAGTTCGTCGCCGGACGCGTCGGCGCCAGCCTCCCGGCGCACGTGGACGAGCAGGATCTCGTGTCGTACGGTCTCCTCGGCCTCATCGGCGCGATCGAGCGCTTCGACCCGTCGCGGGAGATCAAGTTCGAGACGTTCGCGATGGCGCGGATCCGCGGTGCGATCATCGACGAGCTTCGCTCGCTCGACTGGGTCCCACGCTCGGTGCGCACGCGTGCGCGCCAGATCGAGCGCGCGATAGCCGTCCTCGAGAAGGAGCTCATGCGCGCACCGACGGACGAGGAGATCGCGAAGAAGCTCGGCGTGTCTGAGGAGGAGCTCGACGACAGCCTGCTCGAGATCTCCCGCTCCTCGGTCGCGGCGCTCGACGAGCTGTGGTCGCCCTCGGGTGGAGGCGACTCGATCGCCCTGATCGACACGATCGAGGATGAAGCGGGGCCCGATCCGGAGATCTCGCTCGAGCAGACGGAGGTCAAGGAAGCCCTTGCAGAGGCGATCTCCGAGCTGCCCGAGCGCGAGAAGCTCGTCGTCACCCTCTACTACTACGAGGAGCTGACGCTGCGCGAGATCGGAGAGGTGCTCGGCGTCACGGAGTCGCGCGTCTCCCAGCTGCACACGAAAGCAATCCTGCGCCTGAAGGCGCACCTGTCGGGCGCGACGCGCGAGCCGGCCGAGACCTGAGGGGGAGGCCCGAAACGGGTCCCCGTGGCGCATCTAGTCGTTCGACCGATGGAAGTTGTGCGAGACGACGTAATCGGCGGTCCTCTTCGCGATCTGCGTTCCGTCCTCGACCGCCGAGCGGAAGTGGATGCCGCCCCAGACGCGGGCGTTGGCCACGTCATATTCGAGGTCGCCCGGCGTGTCGAAGTGCCGATCGGCGATCCCGCCGCCCAGGCTGGGAATCGTGAAGTCGATGTTCTGCGTCTGCAGGAAGCGCGCGACCACGATTCCCGCAGCCGGCGTGATGCACGAGTGTGCACTCGGGTACTCCGGGTGGTTCGGTGTCACCGGAAGCAACGGTGACCACGTCGGGTCGCCGACGGTCGCGTCGTTGCCGTCCGTGCCACCTGCGCGGATGGCCGTGATCGGCCTCCAGAACCGGTACAGCCACTTGGCGTCGAAGCACGCGATCAAGCCGTCCGCGTACGTCACGGACATCATCGCCATGAACCGAGAGGCATCCACGATGTCGAGCTCGTGGTCGAGCACGAACGTGCGGAACGCGCCACGCGCCTGCTGCACGGGGGCCTGCGCCCAGAATCGCGCAGCCTCCGTCTGCTCGGCCGTCCGCGTGGTGCTCCCAGCCGACCCGATTTCCTTGACCTCGTTGTAGTCCTCCGCCCACCTCTTGCTGTCGAGTGCCGGAGGGCCATTCGGACGGAACTGGTCCGCTGACTTCAGCGCGAAAGGCCGCATTTCGCCGAGATACGGCCCGATCGGAGGTGTCGCCGCCGTCGGGATCCAGACTCCCGGAACGGGAGGATTCGGCGGCACGTACGGCGGCGTCGGCGCCCGGAAGCCGTCGTCCGAGCGTTGGGCGATGAGGAGGTTCGCGACGGCTTCGCCGACGGCGATGCCATCCGTCTTTCCCTGCCCATCGGGGATCGTGGCGAGTGATGCGGCGTACGCCGGATCGATGATCCCGGGCTCCTGGCCGGGCAGGTAGTTCTCGAGGATGCGGTGTGCCGCGACGGCCACGGCTGCCTGCGGCGACGCGCCGGTGGGCGCATCGACGTCGACCGCGAACGGCTCGTAGCCGCCCTCGATGGCCATCACCGCGTCGTAGGCCGCGATTGCGACGTACGCGAAGATGGTGTGGCCCTCAGCGGGCGTGAGAGCAGCTGCCGTGAACGCCTGGCCGCCGACGTTGTCCCAGTACGTGATGTAGGTGTCCGGCGGGCCGGCGGGCGTTTGCTTGGCGTTGCTTGCGCTCGCCCCACCCAGCGCGAAGAGCGCGGCGAGGCCGAGTGCAAGAGCGATGGGTCGGATTGGACTCATGACGGCACCTCCTGTCGAGCCTTGACATGGATGCCAGCTGGCGATTTGGCCGCTGGCGCGGTTGCTCGATCCGTCGGCGGGGCCCAGGGCGGAATCACGCACGTCGGATCTCGGTACTCCGGAAACAGCCGGATCTCGTACTCGCGCAGCGCGAGCGCATACGGGTAGAGGTCTTCGGCCTGTGCCGCTGTGGCGCCGAGTAACTGAGCCGCGTCCCGGAAGTGGACGATGGCCTGGCACTCGACCTTCCCCTCGTCGCGTCGATAGCGCCAGTGGCGAAGGTGAAACGCCTCGTGCGTGAGCACGAGGATGCCGAGGCCCTGCTGCCAGGCAGGGACTGAGGCGCTGCCTACCTCGAGCGCTCCCTCGCAGACGAGTGGGCTGAGAACGGCGTAGTCGCCACGAAGGTTCGTGTAGGCCCAGCCGAAGGACGACGCGAAGTCGGAATCCCACTCGGCTGGTGACGGGCAGCGAACCTCGCCGACCCCGAGCGAGTAGACGTGCGCGACTTCGGTCAGCTTCGCAGCCTCGTCGACCCCCGGCGCGCTGGGCGCGACGGCTAGTACGACGAACGTCAAGAGAGCTGGTAGAGACGGTGCGAAGCGCAGGCCTCGAAGGATTGGCACTCCCGGCACGTTTGAGGAGACGGACAAACGTCACCTGTACGGCTGCGAAACGCCGAGCAAATGGAGAACAAAGGGCTGGTAGCTCGGCGAGTGCGGTCGTACGATGGACGGACGGACGCGCGCGCGGATCTCGAATTCCGCATCCTCGGTCAACTCGAGGTCGACCGGGGGGAGGAGTCGCTCGCGGTCGGTAGCCCGAAGCAGCGCGCGCTACTCGGCTTCTTCCTACTCCACGCCAATGCGCTCGTCCCACGTGATCGGCTGATCGACGAGCTCTGGGGAGACGCAGCTCCGGCAACGATCAGCGCTGTACTCAGCACCTATGTCTCGAGACTCCGGCGCCTGCTCGTCAACGGCGACGGCGACCAGCTGCTCGAGACGCAATCGGCCGGCTATGTCTTGCATGTTCGGCCGGAGCAGCTCGACGCACACCGCTTCGAGGCTCTTCTCGAGCAAGGCCGGCGAGAGCTCGTGGACGGAAGTGTCGAGCGCGCCGCGGCCACGCTTCGCATGGCGCTCGACGTCTGGCGTGGTACCGCGCTCGCGGACTTCGCCTATGAGCGCTTCGCGCAGCGCGAGATCGCCCGGCTCGAGGAGCTACGACTCAGCGCGTTCGAAGCGCGAATCGAGGCCGACCTCGCGCTGGGCCGTCATGACGCGATCGTGGCTGAGGTCGAGACCCTCGTCGCCCAGCACCCTTACCGCGAGCGAATGCGAGCCCAGCTGATGATCGCCCTCTATCGCTCCGGTCGGCAGGCGGCGGCGCTGGAGGCTTATCGCGTGGCGCGCCGGACATTCAGCGACGAGCTCGGCATCGAGCCGGCCCGGCATCTCCAGGAGCTCGAGCGCGCGATCCTTCGGCACGACGCCTCACTCGAGGCGCCGCCTCCCCAGGCTCTCCCGCCGACGACGGAGGCGACCCGGCAGCGCGAGCGCCGCCCGATGCGTTGGGTCATCGTGACGGCGGCTGCACTCTTCCTCGTGATCGCGGCAGTGGCGATCGCGGCGATTTCGAGAACCTCAACTCGCCCAATCGTGCCAATGAAGCTCGTCGGTGACTCGGTCGCAGTCGTCGATGCCGAGAGCGGGGCGCTCGCCGATGAGATTCCCGTCGGAGGGAGAACAACCGGGCTCGCAGTCGGCGAAGGGTCGATCTGGGTCGCCAATCGCGACGACGACACGCTCCTTCAGATCGACCCGAGATCACGAGAGGTCGTGCGCACGATCGGGCTCGGTGTGAAGCCCACCAACGTTGCCGTCGGCGCACGAAGCGTCTGGGTGCTGAGCAACTGGGCTCTGCTTCGCGTCGATCCCGACGTCCATGACGTAGTCGAGCGAATCCCTCTTCCTCGAAGGAACAGGCTCGGTCTTCCTTGGAACCATCTCGAGGTCGGCGAGAGCGCAATCTGGGTTTGTTCTTGCGCTTGCGGATACATCGAGGGTGCACTCGCACATATCGACCCGGACACGAACTCGATCGTGTTCATGCGCGAGCGTCCGGTAGGAGTCCTCGAATACGGCGAAGGTTCTGTCTGGGCGCTCACCGGATACGAGTTCGGCACGATCGAACAGATCGACCCGCGCACCAGCGCCGTTGTCAAGACGATCCCTCGCGGGCGACTCGGCGAAACTGCCAGTAGCCCGCTCCAGTTTGCGGCCGGCTACGGCGTGGTGTGGTCCCTATCCCGGAATTCTTTGTGGCGGTTGGATCCCGAGACGGGCCGCTTCACGGGAGGCGTCCTGCTCGGTGACACACCGGTGAGCGTCGCACTCGGCGAGGGGGATGTCTGGGTCGCGGCCAACAACGGAACCCTCCTCCGGATCGACCCGGTCTCCCAGGCAGTGGTCACCACAACCCAGCTCGGCGTCCTGCCGAACGAGAACCCGGATGCGATCGGGGTCGGCGAGGGAGCCGTCTGGATCGCGGTGACGTCAAGGGCTCCGATCAACAGCTGGACGCCAGCGTCAACCGGATAAACGGCGAGCTCAGGCGTATGCACGAGGGAGCACTGCCCCGTCGCCGCATACAAGGTCCCGCGCGAGCCTGGGACGAGCTCTCACCGGTCTAGGCCGTGCTCAGCGGCTTCCGGGCTCCTCGGGCTGCCGACTAAGCTTGTCGGCCGGAGTCGAAAGCGCCGAGAAGGAGAGCCAGCACATGCCCGAGCCCGCCAAGATCCGCAACGTCGCCGTCGTCGGCCATCGTGGCACGGGAAAGACGTCCCTCGTCGAGGCGCTGCTCTTCCAGACGGCGGCCATCAACCGCCTCGGCGCGGTCGAGGCGGGGACGACCGTCTCCGACTTCGACGAGGACGAGCACAAGCGGCAGCTCTCCATCTCGATGTCGCTCGAGCACACGAGCTGGCAGGACCGGAAGGTGAACCTCGTCGACGTCCCCGGTGATCCGAGCTTCCAGGGCGAGCTTCGCTGCGCCGCACGCGTCGTCGAGGGAGCCCTGGTGACGGTGTCGGCAGTCATGGGGGTCGAGGTGGGCACGACACGGGCATGGAAGCTCGCGGACGAGCTCGGGCTCGCGCGGGTCGTGTTCGTGAACATGCTCGACCGCGAGCGCGCCGACTTCTTCCGCACGCTCGAGCAGCTGCGTACCCAGCTCTCGACGCAGTGCGTCGCGGTCCATCTGCCGATCGGCGTCGAGCACGAGGTGACGGGGATCGTCGACGTCCTCCACATGTGCGCGTACGCGAGTCCCGAAGGCGGGAAGGAAGGCGAGCCCGGTCCGATACCGGGCGAAATGGCCGACCTCGCGGCCGAGTACCGGGAGAAGCTCCTCGACGCGGTCGTGGAGACGGACGAGGCGCTCATGGAGCGGTACCTCGACGGCCAGGAGCTCGACGCGAACGAGGTTGCGGCGGCGCTGAAGGCGGCGGTGACGAGCGGGGACGTCTTCCCGGTCGCGTGTGGGATCGCCAGCAAGAACCTCGGCACGCACGCGCTCCTCGATCTCGTCGTCGAGGGCGTTCCCTCGCCGGCGAAGAAGGGGTCGCCCGTCGACGTCGACGGAGCAGCAACCGCCGTGTTCGTGTTCAAGACCGTCGCGGACCCTTTCGCCGGCCGCGTCAACCTCTTCCGGGTGCTGAAGGGCACGGTCAACGCGGACACGACGCTCGTCAACATCCGCTCCAAGACGAAGGAGCGCATGGGCACGCTGCTCGAGGTTCAGGGGAAGGAGCACCATCCCGCGCTCGACTTCGGCGAGGGCGACCTCGGCTCCGTCGCGAAGCTGAAGGACGCCCAGACGGGCGACCTGCTGGCCGACAAGGAAGTCGGGGTCGAGGTTCCCGACTTCGGCTTCCCCGAGCCGGTGATGAGCTTCGCGATCACCCCGAAGTCGAAGGGGGACGAGGAGAAGGTCGCGACCGCGATCCGCCGGCTCGCAGAGGAGGACCCGACCCTGCGTCTTCGCCGCGATCAGCAGACGGGCGAGGAGATCCTGTCGGGGATGAGCCAGATGCACGTCGAAGTCGCGCTCGAGCGGGCGAAGCGCCGGTTCGGCGTCGACGTCGAGCTCCATCAGCCGCGCGTCCCGTACCGCGAGACGATCCGCCGCGAGGCGCGCGCACACGGGCGGTACAAGAAGCAGACAGGCGGCCGCGGGCAGTTCGGCGACTGCCACATCGTCATCGCGCCGAACGGCGAGGTCGAGTACGAGTTCGTCGACAAGATCGTCGGCGGCGTGATCCCGCAAGGCTTCAGGCCCGCCGTCGACAAGGGCATCCAGGAGGCGATGCACCACGGCGAGCTCGCCGGTGCGCCGGTCCAGGGCGTCCGCGTCGAGCTCGTCGACGGCTCGTACCACACGGTCGACTCGTCGGAAATGGCGTTCAAGATCGCGGGCTCGATGGCCTGGAAGGAGGCGTATCTGAACGCCGATCCCGTTCTCCTCGAGCCGATCATGGAGCTCGAGGTCACGGTTCCGGACGACGTCGTCGGCGCCGTGAACGGTGATCTCAACGCGCGACGGGGCCGACTCCAGGGGATGGAGCCGCTCGGGGGCATGACGGCGATCAAGGCCGAGGTCCCGATGGCGGAGCTCGTCACGTATTCGCAATCACTGACCTCGATGACCGGAGGCCGCGGCGACTACTCGATGCACTTCCTGCGCTACGAGGAGGTGCCGACACACGTCGCGCAGAAGGTCATCGACGAGACGAAGCGCGAGCGGGAAGCCGCAAAAGCGTAGGTTCGCCCACAGGCTGTGGACAACCGCGCGACCGCTGCTAGGGTCCGCGACATGCGCGTGACGAAGGCGACCGTGCGCCGCGTATGCGCGGTGTGCGACCGGACGCTGCTGCAGGGCGAGATCGCGACGCGCTTCTCTCCGGACGGCGTGGAGTTCGTCGACGTCTGCCCGCTCTGCCAGGATCTCGCGCTCGACTACGGCTGGGTGCGCGAGGGCGGTCCCGTCTCGCCGGCGCTGTCGTCCACGCGCGCGAGGAAGAAGCGGACGCGCTGGTCGCAGATCCTCGGCGTCGGCGACGGCGAGGCCCAGCCAGTCGTTCCCGAGCCCGTCCTGCGGCGGCTCACCGACTCCGAGGCCGCCCTCGTCGAGGCCGCCGACCTGTTCAACGCGAGCCTCTTTCGCCGCACGATCGAGGGAGTCGGTCGGGCGCTCGGGCCTCCGCTCATCTCCATCGTCCCGCTCTCCGGCGTGAACAGCGAGCTCGTCCTCACGTTCGCGTGGGAGATCACCTGGTACCAGTACCGCGTGCTGCCCGAGGCTGGGCAGCCGATTCGGCTCGCCGACCGCGGAGCCGACATCTCCGAGATCGAGGCCGCGTTCATCGAATGGAACGCGTCCCTCGACGACAGCGGCCGAGTCGTTCCGAACGTGGCTCGTTAGCGCTGCGGCTCCGGCGCTAGGCTGGACCAATGGCCACGACAGAGACACGCACACAGCAGAACTTCATCGGCGGCGAGTGGGTGGACGCCGCATCGGGCGAGACCTTCGAGTCGAGGAGCCCGGCAGACGACGAGCTCATCGGCACGTTCCCCCGCTCAGGCGCCGAGGACGTCGATCGTGCCGTCGCCGCCGCGAAGGACGCGTTCGCAGAGTGGCGGCTCGTCCCCGCGCCGAAGCGCGGCGAGATCCTCTTCCGCTTCGCGCAGCTCGTCACCGAGCACAAGGCGGAGCTCACCGACCTCATGACGCACGAGATGGGGAAGGTGAGGGCGGAGGCAGGCGGCGACGTCCAGGAAGCCATCGACATGAGCTTCTACATGGGCGGCGAAGGACGCCGCCTCTTCGGGCAGACGACGCCCTCCGAGCTCCGCAACAAGTTCCAGATGTCCGTGCGCATGCCCATCGGAGTGATCGGCGTCATCACGCCCTGGAACTTCCCGATCGCGATCCCGTCGTGGAAGATCGCGCCCGCGCTCGTCGCCGGGAACACGGTCGTGTTCAAGCCGGCGACGGATACCCCCGCGCTCGGGCAGCGCTTCGTCGAGCTCCTCGACGAGGCCGGCGTGCCCGCGGGCGTCGTCAACATCGTGCACGGTGGAGGGGGCGCCGTCGGGGATCGGCTCGTCCGCCATCCCGACGTCCCGGTCATAACCCTCACGGGCTCCCGCGACACGGGCGTCAAGGTGCTGGAGGCGGCGGCCGAGCGGCTCAAGCACGTCCACCTCGAGCTCGGCGGCAAGAACGCGATCATCGTCATGGACGACGCCGACCTCGACCTCGCGCTCGACGGAATTCTCTGGTCCGCCTTCGGCACGTCCGGCCAGCGCTGCACCGCGACGAGCCGCGTGATCGTCCACGAGAGCCTCTACGACACGCTCGCCGGCAGGCTCGTCGAGCGGGCGGAGGCACTCCGGCTCGGCCCCGGCTGGCAGGAGGACACGGACGTCGGCCCGGTCATCAACGAAGCGGCGCTCGAGAAGATCCACTCGTACACACAGATCGGTCGCGACCAAGGCGCGACGCTGCTCACCGGCGGCGAGATCGTGAGCGAGGGCGACCTCGCGAAGGGCTTCTACTACCGGCCCACCATCTTCGGCGACGTCGAGCCGGGCATGCGCATCGCGCAGGAGGAGATCTTCGGGCCGACGCTGTCGCTCATCCGCTTCCGCGACGAGGCCGAGGCGTTCAGCATCTCGAACGGGATCCGCTATGGGCTCTCCTCGTCGATCTTCACGCGCGACGTCAACCGCGCGTTCCGCGCGATGCGCGACCTCGAGGCCGGGATCACGTACGTCAACGCGGGCACGATCGGGGCGGAGGTGCACCTGCCGTTCGGGGGTACGAAGGAGACGGGCAACGGGCACCGCGAGGCAGGCCAGGCCGCGCTCGACGTGTTCACCGAGTGGAAGTCGGTGTACGTGGACTACTCCGGCACTCTCCAGCGGGCGCAAATCGACACCGCCGACTAGGCAGTGCGGGCTCCATGCCCAATGTGAAGCTCGTCTGGTTCGTGCCCGTCGAAGCCCTCGAGCAAACGCGCTCGGCCGTATTCGAGGCGGGCGCGGGGCGCATCGGCGGCTACGAGCGCTGCTCCTGGTACACACCCGGCACGGGCACGTTCATGGGGGACGAGACGACGTCCCCCGCGATCGGCGAGACCGGAAACGAGGAGCACGTCGCCGAGGTCAGGGTCGAGACAGTTGTCCCGGAGGGACGGCTCCGCGACGTCGTCGTCGCGCTGCGGCTCGCGCATCCGTACGAGGAGCCGGCCTACGACGTCTATCCGCTCCTCGACGCGTGAAAGCCCGCCTCTTCACCGACGGCGGGTCGCGCGGCAACCCAGGCCCCGCCGCATATGCCTTCGTGCTCGAGACGTCCGACGGCACCGTTCTCGATGCACGAGGCGAGACGATCGGCGTCGCGACGAACAACGTGGCCGAGTACTCGGCGCTCATCGCCGGCCTCGAGCGTGCGGTCGAGTTCGGTGTCGACGATCTCGAGGTCGTGTCGGACTCGGAGCTCCTCGTGAAG
>JBKOYF010000071.1:0-5627 GCA_046725305.1 Actinomycetota bacterium | reverse complement strand
GTGTCCAGCTAGTCGTTGGGCCTGTTGAAGCGAAACTTCTCGCACGGAAGGGGCACGTTTCGGAGGCGCGCGAGCTCGCCGAGGGGATCGTGCGTCTCGCCGATGGGACGGACGGCCTGAACCTCATAGCTTCCGCACGTCTTGCTCTCGCTGAGGTTCTCCGAACAGCAGATCACTCGAGCGAGGCCCGGAGGGCCATCGAGCAGGCAGTCGATCTGTTCGAAAGGAAGGGCAACTCTGTGGCCGCAGCTTACGCTCGCGACCGCTTGGGACTCGAGGTTTTCGCATGAAGAGAAGGCCCGGTGAGCGGGCCCTCTTCTCCTTCCGTCGCGGCGGATGGCTAGCCGCTCGTTGGGCCGCCGTCGGCATACGCGATGAGCGGTGCCGCGAGCGCGAGCAGACCGACTGCGAGCACGACGAGCGTGCGGTGCAGATGAGTGACCTGGCGCATCGTTCCCTCCTCTCGGGATTCGTGTGTGCGCCGGTCACGCTCGATCCGAGCCCTAACGGCTCGACCACAGGCGACTAACAAGTCGCTAATCTCGGTTCGATTTGCGGCGCGCGCTTTTGCGCGCTGCGGGCATCACTGGAGGCTCAAACCGTCTCGAAAAGAGTGCCCGCTATTCCACGAGACGCTGCGCAGCCGGGAGCGAGAGCGTTACGTCAGTCGTCGTCGAGAGCTACTGCGCGGGCTCGTGCTGCACGCCCGAGCAGTTCTTATCGCTCGGGACGCCAGGTGGGATCGCAACCCAGCGCGCGGAAGAGATCGACCGCCGCGAGGTAGCGGTCGATCTCCTCCATGAGCTTCTCTGCGTCCGTCCGCTCAACCATGAGCGTACGGTTCACGATGGCGCTCAAGGCCTGCTCAAGTCGAAAGCGAACCGGCGGACGGAGCCGTTGCCGCGTGTGTCGCGTGCGGCGACCTCGACCTCGAAGCGGCGGGCGGGGAGGTCGCCGAGCGAGTGCGTCAGCACGAGACGGTAGTGGCCGGGGGCGCGCACGTGGTTCTGCCTCGTACCGGGCGCCCACGTGTCGGCGAAGGCCGAGGCGGGGGGAATCGTCAGGCGGAAGTCCACCACGGTCGCCCACGCACGATCGACGCTGCGACCGCCGACGACGCGCCAGCGAACGAGCGCCGGCATGACCGGGAGGTCGTACCAGGGGCGGGGGACGGCGAGCGGCGTCTCGTCGTACGCTTCCGCCACCAGCTCGCCCGAGACGACCCTGACGGATCGGACGGTCGGTCGCGTGCCGTCGGCGTACGGGCCCAGCGCGCCGGGACGGAGCGGGTTGAGGTAGCGCCCGTCGCGCTTCTCGGAGAAATGCACGTGGCCGTACGGCTCCTCGATGTGCCCGATCACCGTCTGGTAGGCGACGACCCACTGGCCGGTCCGCACGGTCGGGACGACGTGCCAGTAGCTGAACTCGACGCCGCCCTGGCCGACGACGCCGATCGTCGTCGCGTGGAGCGGGTGGATGTACGCGGTGCCGGTGAGGGTTGCGTAGACCGGCGTGCCGTTCGGCGCCGAGATGTCGATGCCGAAGTGGAACTGTCGCGACTCGCCGTCGTTTGCGATTCGCGGGTCGCCGAAGAAGCCGCGAACCGGATGCTGCTGCCGGAACGGCTTGACCGGCCACGCGTACGCGTATCGCTCCTGCGGCTGTGGGTTCGGCGCGGAGTGCTCGATCCGGCCGGCGAGCGCCGTCTGCGTGAGTCCGACGCGGCCGGTGGGGGCGCCCGTGGAGACGAGCGCGAGGGCGGTGATCGCCACCGCGACTGAGGTGATGCGTGAGGTGGTCATGGCCGGCACGGTCGGAGGGGCCTCCAACCGGCCGGCAACGGCCGTCTAACGGCGCGCTAACCGCGCTTTGAGCGGCTCTTGAGCTCGTTCGAGTGATCTGTGCCAGGGATGCTGGACACGGCCCAGCTCGACGTTCTAAGGTCGGATGTGACGCTGCAGTTCCGGATACTCGGCCCGATCGAGGTCTCCGACGAGACCGGGCACGTCGCGCTCGGCGGTCCGAAGCAGCGGGGGTTGCTCGCCATCCTCGTGCTCGAGGCGGGGCGGGTCGTTCCCACCGATCGGCTGATCGACCTCCTCTGGGGCGAGGAAGCGCCCAAGACGGCGACCGCCTCGCTCCAGAACGGAGTCGGGCGCCTCCGTCGCGCCCTCGGGCCTGACGTCCTCCAGACGCGTCCGCCCGGATACGTCCTCAGGGTCGAGCCGGATCAGATCGACGCGCGACGCTTTGAGCGGGCGCTCGTCGACGCCAGGCGGCTGCCCGCCGAGGAGCGGCGCGATCGGCTCGATGCCGCGCTCGCGCTCTGGCGGGGGCCGGCGCTCGCCGAGTTCGCATTCGACGAATTCGCGCAGGCGGAGACCCGCAGGCTCGAGGAGCTCCGGTTGGTCGCCCACGGGGAGCGCATCGACGCCGATCTCGAGCTCGGCCGTCACGGCGACGTGATCGGCGAGCTGGAAGGCCTCATCCGCGACCACCCGCTGCGCGAGACCTTCCGCAGGCAGCTGATGCTCGCGCTGTATCGCGCCGGACGCCAGGCGGAGGCCCTCGACGTCTACCAGGACGCGCGCGCCCGCTTCATCGACGAGCTCGGCATCGAGCCCGGCCCGGAGCTCAAGCGGCTCCAGGCGGAGATCCTCCGTCACGAGGCCGGACTCTCGGCGTCGGAGTCGCCGGCGCCGTCGGACGAGGAAGGCGAGATCGTCAAGGCGCTGCTCGCGGGGCGAGTCGTTCCCGTCATAGGGGTCGACGGCGCGGGCGAGCTCGCGGAGCATCTCGCGAAGGCGTTCTCCGTTCCCGACGATCGCCCCATCGATCTCGCACGTGTCTCGCAGTACGTCGCGACGATGCAGGGCTCAGGCCCGCTCTACGACGAGCTCCACGCTCGTTTCGAGGCGGCCGTCGAGCCGCGGCCGTTGCATCGCTTCCTCGCGCGCCTCCCTGCGCTCCTCCGCGAGCGCGGTGCACCCCATCAGCTCATCGTCACCACGAACTACGACCTCGCCCTGGAAAAGGCGTTCGAGGAGGCCGGCGAGGAGCTCGACATCGTCGCGTACGTCGCCACCGGGCAGCATCGCGGGCGCTTCTGGCATCGGCCGCCCGGGGCGCCGCCGCGTCCGATCGACGTTCCGAACACGTACGCGACCGAGCTCGACGTCCAGCGGCGGACGATCCTGCTCAAGCTGCACGGCGCCGTCGACCCGCTCCCCGAGCGCGAATGGGAGAGCTTCGTCATCACCGAGGACGACTACATCGACTACCTCGGCCGCTCGGAGCTTACCGCCGTCGTTCCCGTTTCGCTTGCCGCGCGGCTGCGCCGCAGCCACTTCCTCTTCCTGGGCTACGAGATGGCCGACTGGAACCTGCGCCTCATCCTCAACCGGATCTGGGGTGAGCGCCCGGTCGGCTACCGCTCGTGGGCCGTGCAGCGGTCCCCGAGCCCGCTGGCAGCCGCGTTCTGGAGGCGGTTCGACGTCGCAGCCCTGGACGTCGAGCCCGCGTCGTACGTCGAGCTCCTCGAGCGGCGACTCGAGGCGGCGTGACGCGGGTTCCGGAATCGCCCTACAAGGGGCTGAACGCGTTCGACGACTCGGACCTCGACGCGCTCCTCTTCTTCGGACGCGAGCGCGAGACGGAGATCGTCGTCGCGAACCTGATCGCCTCGAGGCTGACGGTGCTGTACGGCCCGAGCGGCGTCGGCAAGTCGTCGCTCCTGCACGCGGCCGTCGCGCGGTCGCTGCGGGCTCTCCCCGAGGAGCCGCTCGTCGTGGTGTTCTCGAGCTGGAGCGACGACCCGAACGTCGCGCTCGCCGAGGCCGTTCGGGAGGCTGCAGGCCAGTCGACGGACGGATCCGCCGTCGCCGCGCTCGAGCACGCGCAGGCCGAGCGCGACGTCTACCTCGTGCTCGACCAGGCAGAGGAGTACTTCCTCTACCACGCCGACGACGGTGGGGCGGATTCTTTCGCCGAGGCGTTGCCTGCCGTCCTCGGACCGCTTCGGGTCAACGTCCTCATCTCGCTCCGTGAGGACTCGCTCGCGAAGCTCGACCGCTTCACAGGGCGCATCCCGAGCCTCTTCGCCAATACGCTGCGGCTGGACCGGCTCGATCGCCAGGCCGCACGCGCGGCGATCATCAAGCCGGTCGAGCGCTACGCGGAGCTCACCGGTGCTCCCGTCGCGGTCGAGTCGGAGCTCGCCGAGCACGTGCTCGAGGAGGTAGGCGCCGGCCAGATCGAGCCTGCGCTCGGCGGCCTCGGGGCGGTGGAGAGCAGCGATTCCCGGGCGCGGATCGAGGCGCCCTACCTCCAGCTCGTGATGCAGCGCATCTGGGACGAGGAGCGCGCCGCCGGATCGTCCGTGCTCCGAGCCGCCACGCTCGCTCGACTCGGAGGCGCGCAGCACGTCGTCGAAGAGCATCTCGCGGGCGCGATAGACGAGCTCTCCGAGGAGGAGAAGGACGTCGCCGCGCGACTCTTCAACCATCTCGTGACGCCCTCCGGGACGAAGATCGCGCACGACGTCGCCGACCTCGCCGACTTCGGCGACGTGCCGGCGGAGAAGGTGCAGCCCGTGCTCTCGCAGCTCGCCGAACGCAGGATCCTCCGCTCGGTTGAGGAGGGCGGGCACATCCGCTACGAGATCTTCCACGACGTGCTCGCACAGCCGGTGTTGGCCTGGCGGGCCGAGCACGAAGCCGCCCGGGAGCTGGAGGCGCAGAAGCGGGAGTCGGATCGCCGGCATCGCCGGCTGCTCGCGATCATCGGAGTCGGGGCGGTGCTGCTCGCGATCATGAGCGCCGTCACCCTCTATGCCGTCACAAAGCGCAGCGAGGCCCGGGAGCAGGCCCGCCACGCGCGTGCGAACGAGCTCGAGGCGACCGCCGACGCGGAGCTCGGACGCGACCCAGAGCTGAGCCTCCTCCTCGCCGTCGAGGCGGCTCGCCTCGTCCCCGGCGAGAGCGCGGAGCGATCGTTGCGGCAAGCGCTCCTCGGCTCACGCGTGCGCGCGGTCGTCGACGTCGGCGAGCCGCTTCTCGACGCTCGCGCACAGGGTCACCGTCTCCTCGCCGTATCCGAGGGCGGCGACCTGCTCGTGACCAATCCGGCGTCGGGCAAGGTCGTCCGACGGGCGGCGACCGATTCGCCGGCAACGGATGCGTCGTTCGCCGAGGACGGCACGGCGCTCGTCACCGGCCGTGACGGTGTCGTCCGTACCGTTCGGCCGGGTGGCGACGTCCGGGTCGTGCCAGGCGTGGACGACGCCGACGCCGCCACGATCTCGCCGGACGGCACGCTCGCGCTCGTGATCGCGAAGGGAGGCGTCCGGCTCCTCGAGCTCCCTTCGGGAAGGGTGCGCGAGACGTATGCCCATCCCGGCGCGGAGGCGGCGGCGATCTCGTTCGACAACCGTCGCGTTGTGACGGGCGGCGCCGACCAGCGGCTCCTCGTGTGGTCGGGGCAGAGCGGGCGCCGAATCCACGCGCTGCGGGAGCAACTCGGGCATCCGACGGAGGTCGTGTTCAGCCCCGACGGCACGCTCGTCGCCAGCGCGAGCTCGGACGGCATCGGACGCGTCTGGCGAACGTCGGACTGGGGGCTGCAGGCCG
>JBKOYF010000061.1:0-38000 GCA_046725305.1 Actinomycetota bacterium | reverse complement strand
GGAGAGCCCGGCGGCAGCAGCTCGTAGGCCGCGTCGGAGAACACGACGAGCCCCGCGCGCTCGTCCTCGCGCGCAAGCCGTCGCAGGGTCTCGGCGATGCGGTCGAACTGGCCGATGCTGAGCGAGAGGTCGAGCACGACCATGCCCGCGCCGCCTCGAGGAAGGAGCGGCGCCGCCCGGACGTCCTCGCCGCGGCTGAGGACGAACGCGTACGCCAGCGCCGCGAGCAGTGCGAGCCCGAGGAGGACGCGTACGAAGAGCGTCCGGCGAAGCGGGAGCCGAAGGGGCTGCCGCTCGGCGACCGGAATCTCGCGTAGCGGCTCAGCCCGAGTCGCCATCGGCCTCCTTCCTGCGTGCGAGAGCGAGAGTGGCCTCCGGCTCCGGCGCGGGCCTAGACCACGCGAGCCCCTCCGCCGCGGCTGCCACGCGCGGCGCATCAGCGAGCTCCAGCGCGGTCGAGAGATTCGCGAGCGCCTTCCGGCGATCCACGCCGTCTCCGCGCTCGCAGCTCCACTCGACGAGCGCTCGCGCGCGCTCGAGCGGGCTCAGCTCGACCGGCGCTTCCGGTGCCGGAACGGGCCGCCGCGTGCGCCACCAGCGACGCGCCGCCCGCACAGGAAGCGCCAGCAGGAGCAGGCCGAGCAGCAGGAGCCCCGCCACGGCCAGCGGTGGGGAGACGCGGTACGAGAGGTCCGGCAGCTCGGCGGGTGACAGGCGGAACGGGAACTCCGCTTCCGCTTGTGCTTCGTTCAGGCGCGACACCGAGGTGAGCGGCGGCCACCCGACGCTCCGGAGCAGCTCGGGGCTCGCCTTCGCGGGATCGTCGTACCGGACCTGCGCAGGCGGAAAGTGGAACGTCCGCCGCTCGCCGCGGCCCGTCTCCTGCTCGCCGAGCAGGCTCTCGAGCCGGACGGGGATGCAATCGACGGTGAGGCAGCGAAGGGCGTGGTCGTAACGCAGTCGGGTGTAGTCGCCGAGGTCGTCGCGGGTGGCCCGGACTTCGCCGACACGCTCGTAGGGCTCGAAGCTCATCGTCACGCGGATGCGGCCAGGGTCGAGGAGTCGCCGGTCCACGACGATGTCGACGCGGGCGTGCACGACGTCGGCGAAGAGGTGGGCCGTCGGCGAGAGCGTCCGACTCGTCTCGATCGCTCGGCCCGGTGGAAGGACGGGTACCGCGTCGTCGCCTCCGCACCCCGCCGTGGCGAGCAGGAGGCCGGCGAGGGCGAGTGCTGCCACTCCCGCTCTCAGCGTGGCCCCCGTGTGAACAGGCGCTGGTCGGCCCAGGTGAGGAACGAGTGGACGACGTCCCGCCAGGCCTGGGACGACACGAGCACGGGATCCATGTCGAGCGATCGGAAGCCGTGGAGCAGCCGCCGCAGCCGGAGCTGGTTCGCCTCCCGGCGGGCCGCGACCTCCGGTTCCGTGAGGTACGCGACATCGCGCCGGCTCGTGGCAACGTCCCGAAGGGGGAGCGCAGCCCCGTGGACGCGCGGGAAGCTCTGCTCCCACACGGGATCCTGGATCACCACCGGCACGATCTCGAGTCGCCGTTCGAGAGCGTGGAGCCAGTCGTCGCGCGACGGCTCCTCGAGGAAGTCCGAGAGCACGAACACGAACGTGCCCGTGGGAAGGTCGCGGCGCTGATCGACGAGGTGGCGGAGTCCGCGCGCGACGGTGCCCTCGGGCGCGGCGAAACGCCGGTCGAGGTCGATACGGCCCAGCTCGCGCTCGCTCCTCGGCGGGCGCCAGTACGGATCGCCGTCCGCCTCGTCGAGATAGCCAACCAGGCCGCGCGCGGCCGAGGCGCTGTCGCCGATGAGCCGGATCGCCTCGCGAATCGCCTCTGGCTTGTGCAGCCATGGCCAGCGCTCTCCGAACAGCGACATCGTGGGTCGGCGGTCGCAGAGAACGACGACGCGCGGCGCCTCCTCCGCGAAGTGCTCGCGGACGACGAACTCGTCAGTTCCCCGCGCCAGGGAGAGACGCGCCGACGCCGCCCAGTCGATCCGGTCGATGTCGTCCCCGGGCTGGTACGGCCGCGACCCGGCGACGTCCGACCCCTGACCGCGACGGGCGCTCGAGAGACCTCCGAACGGGAGCCCGAGCACGCGCCGCCGCGGAATGAGCGGAAAGGTGACCCCGCTCACTCCGTCGCCGCGACCGCCTCGAGCTCGAGGTCCGCGCCCGGCGGCGGGGCGAGCGCTAGGCACTGATCCCGGAAATCCGCGGTGGCTGCATCCCAGCCGACGTCGCGCGCGATCGCGACGAAGCTCGGCGTGAACACGATGCGGTGGGTCACGATCGGCAGAAAGAGCTGCTTGACGTCGCCCGGAACGACGTAGTCGCGTCCCCAGAGGAGCGCCCACGCGCGCGTGGCGCGCTCGAGGGCGATGCTCCCGCGAACGGAGGATCCGATGGCGACACCCTCGATCTTCCGCGTCGCGCGTACGAGCGCGATCGCCCACTCGCGGAGCAGCGGGTCGATGTAGACCTCCCGCACCGCCGCCTGGATCTGCCGAACCTCCTCTCGGCTCAGCACCGGTCGCAGGAGGCGCAGCGGGTGCACCTCGACCTGCTCGACGACGATGCGAAGCTCGTCGCTCGCGCTCGGATACCCGAGCGCCGTGCGCAGGAAGAAGCGGTCGAGTTGCGCCTCCGGGAGCGGGAACGTGCCCTCCTGCTCGATTGGGTTCTCCGTGGCGAGGACGAGGAACGGGTCCGGCAGCTCGCGGGTGACGCCGTCGATCGTCACCTGCTGCTCCGCCATCCCTTCGAGCAGAGCCGACTGCGTCTTCGGCATCGCGCGGTTGATCTCGTCGACCAGCACCACATTCGCGAAGATCGGGCCGGGCCGGAACTCGAAGTCGCGGTCGCGCTGGTTGAAGACCGAGAGCCCCGTGACGTCGGTGGGCTGCAGGTCGGGCGTGCACTGCACGCGCGCGAACGACATGCCCTCGACGCTGCCGGCGATCGCCCGCGCGAGCACCGTCTTGGCCGTGCCGGGCACGTCCTCGAGCAGCACGTGGCCGCCGCACACGAGCGCCGAGAGCACGAGCCGGATCTCGTCGCTCTTGCCGTGCACGACGGTCTCGACGTTGGCGAGGAGGCGGGCGGCGAGCTCGACGGCTCGCGGAAGCCGTGCTGCGTCGGTCACGTCCGCACCGGCAGGCTCGTTCCGGCCAGGTAGCAGGGTTGCGCCTGCGACGCGGGGAGCACTGCGCGCAGCATCGTGCCCTTCGGCAGGCGGGCTGTGAACTCGCCTGAGGTCCACGTCCACGCGCCCGGAGCGTTCTGCTCCGTCAGGAGTACCGAGCGAAAGAGCTTCCAGGTGCCTAGCCGTCTGTCGAAGCGCTGGATATGCACCTTCCTGTGCCAAAACTGTGCTCTGGCCACGACGCTCACGACGAAGCGGGTTCGATCTGAAGCCTTCGGCGCGAATCGCAAGATCGCCCGCTGGCGCAAGGTCACTTGCGAGCTGGCATGTCCCTTCCACACCGCGCGCACGGTCGTCGTGATGCCAGGCATGAACTCCATCGACCACCCGCCACCCTCGGTCGTCGTCGTACCGGCGACGACTCGGAAAAACGACTGGCCGCAGTCTTTCGCCTGAATCTCGACCTGTTCTTCCGCCTCGCCGTTTGCGACCGCGCCAAAGAGCGTGACGGGCTTGTCCGAAGGAACGATCTGCGGGCGGGCAGCGATCGTCACGTCGTCGGATGCGACGACGAGGCGATCGAGTTGCCGCTGGGCCGAGGCGAGCATCGTCTGCGTCGGCACCGAGCCGAAGTAGATCCGCACGTCGACGTTCGATCCGCCGATGCCACGGCGGAGGCGGAACTGCGTGAGCGACTCGGAGACGAGCCCAGCGCTCGGCGTGGGCACGAGTTGGGCGTCGTCCAGGCGGAGAGGAAGGCTCCCGACCGGGAACCTGAAGTCCTCGGCCGGATCCCCGCGCAGGCCAAAGCTCGCGGCAATCATGATCCCGCGTCGCGGGAGCGACTCGACCATCGTGTACGGGACGGCGTCGGCGGCGCCGGTGACGCGGAGGGGGACATTCGCGGCGACCGCATGACCCTTGATCCCGGCTCCTACGGCGCCGGACTGCGCGACGTTCCAGCTGCGCGCGGGGAGGAAGCCGAAGCCGACGAAGTTGTCGCCTGCGGAGCTGCTCGGCGTGACGGCGCTTCCGAGCCCGAAGCCGAGGCCGCTCCCGGCGAGCAGCGCCACCGACGCGATGGCGACTGCCCAGCGAGCTCGGAAGCGGCGACGCTGGACGGTTTGCGTGTCGACGAGCTGAGGTTCGACAGCGGCGTGCCGGGCGAGGTCGCGCAGCTCGTTGGAGCTCGGCGGAACGACGCTCCGCCAGAGCCGCAGGAACGGATCGGATACGGGGCTCACCGCAGAAGCTCCTCGAGGGCAATGCGCGCGCGGGCGCTCCTCGACTTGACGGTGCCCACCCGGACGCCGAGCACGTCTGCGACCTCGTGCTCGGAGAGCTGGAGCCCGTAGCGGAGGAGGAGCACCTCCCGGAAGCGCCGCGGCAGCCGGTCGAGAGCCTCCCGGATCTCGAGCACGTCGGCGTCGGCGTGGTCGAGGACGTCAGCGTGCTCGTGGGCCGGAATGCGAGCACGAGCGACGTCCACGGCCTTGTGCGCGGCGATGGCGACGAGCCACGGCCAGAACCGGGCAGGGTCCCTCAGCGACGGCAGCGACTGCCACGCAGCGGCCAGAGTCTCCTGCAGCGCGTCTCGCGCGTCGTTCTCGTTCCGCAGGCGGATTGCGAGGTAGCGATAGAGCTCCGGCCCCCGCCGAACGACGAGCTGCTCGAAGGCGACGGCGCTCCCCATCTGCGCGCGCCGGACGAGGCCCAGCTCGTCGCTCGGCGCCGATTCCTGGTCCCGTACCGCCTCGTCGGCGGAGGTCTCCGCGTTTGGCATTCACAGAGATAGTCGCGCGAAACGGGCCAAAGGTTCCATCGGGGACGGAAGGGCTGCAACGACACGTGACGAAACGTAGCCTCGTGGCAGGGAGGGCGACGGCCAAACCTCGGACACGGCAGGCACGCGCACGGATCGGGCGGCGCCGCCTGCGGCTCCTCTGGGCCGTCGCGCTCGTCGGGATCGCCGTCTACCTGTACTACCGGCCGATCGCGTCCTACCTCGAGACCCGCAACGAGCTCGCGGCGCGGCGCACGGAGGTCGAGAACCTGCGTGTCGTCCGCTCCGAGCTCGATCTCAGGCTCGTCAACTCGACGAAGGCCGATTCGATCGAGCGCGAGGCCCGCCGGATCGGGTACGTGAGGCCCGGGGAGCGGCTCTTCGTGGTCAAGGGCATTCCGGCATGGCGCAAGTCGCGCAGTGCCCACGGCAACGGCTGATCCGTACTCTGCCGCCATGGACGATCGGGCCGTCGTCGCGCGGCAGCTCGGGCGCGCGCCTCGCGCGTTTCGTCGCGTGTCGGTCCGCTGCCCATACGGCCGCCCCGCGGTGACCGAGCAGAGGCCGTACGACGACCAGGACCGGCCCTTTCCCACGACGTACTACCTGACGTGTCCCCATCTCGTCGCAGCTGTGGCCAGACTCGAGGCGTTCGGCGGAGTCGAGCGCTGGAGCCGCGAAACGAGTGAGGACGCGGTACTCGGCGAGTCGCTCGAGCAGGCGACGGAGGAGCAGCGGCGGATCCGACGCGAGCTCGCGGGCGACGAGCGGGGGCTGGACGGCGGGGCGTCGCTCGAGCTCGGCATCGGCGGATCGCACAATCCCACGGAGCTCAAGTGCCTGCACGCGCACGTCGCCTACGCTCTGGCTCGACCCACCTATGTGCTCGGCAAGCGGATCCTCGAGGACGTGGACGAGCCCTGGCCGGAGCGGTGCTGCTCCGAGGCGTTCGGGCGCACCGACTACGCTCACGACTCGTGACGGCGGGCGTCGAAAGCGTGAAGCTGGAGTGGGAGCACGCGTACCGGAACTTCACCGAGGCCGCGCGCGATCCCGCCTTCGACGAGTCCGTGCGGGCGCAGCTCGCCGCCGTCACGAAGGAGCTCCGTCGGCGGCTCGGGGGTTCGTTCACGCTCCGCGAGCTGGCCGACGAGTATGCGACAGCCGATACCTGGGCGCGCCACGTCCTCTCCGAGCAGGGAATCCCGGGATGGCCGCGGACGCTCGCCCTCGTCGAGGGCGCCGCGTTCCATCTGTATGCGCGGGGCGCCGCGGACTACCGTCCGTGAGCTCGCTCGCCCGTCCCCGGCAGGACCGCCGCCGTGGCGTGCTCCGACGCCTGGTCACGATCGCCTTCGTCGTGCTCGTGTTCCTGCTCGGCGTCGCGTTCGCTCGTACCCTCGACGAGCGGCCGAAGTCGAGCGGCGTGGCGACGACCGAGCGCACGCTGACCCCGCTCCCGCAGAGCGCACCCGCACGCACGGTGACCGTGACGGTCACCGGCCCGTGACCGCGACCTAGAGCTCTTCGGACGCCTCGAGCAGGCCGGCGAGAATGATCCCGACCGCGCAGGCGAGGCTGATCCAGATGCCCAGGCCTCGGCTCGCGAAGAAGAAGCTGTCGGGGATCGAGATGATCCTCACGAGCACGAGGATCGTCGCGATCGAGCCGATCCCGATCGCGACGAGGCTCTCCGGGACGGAGGCGGGCATGCTGACGCCGACCTCCTGGAGCACGGCAAGCAGCACGGCCGCCAGGCCCAGGAAGAGCACGATCTTCCCGATCGTCCCGGTGTGCCAGCCGAGCACGGAGACCGTCGTCCCGTTTCCCTCGCCCGTGTACCAGCCCGTCAGCGACGAGAGCGTGAGCAGCAGCCCGAAGAGGAACGTGAGTCGCCCACCCATCCCGATGAGCTCTCCGGCGAACGGCATGCGTCGTCCTCCCGGGCGTTCCATCGCGTGAAGCATATGACCTCGTCCCGACGGGACGGGCTTCACGCGACGGACCGTCGTTCCTAGAATTCTCCCGTGGCACGTACGGCCCCGACGACCTCGCACCCGGCCATCCCGGAGGACGAGCCCCCGCTCGATCCCGACGCGGTCTCGCGCGCGTACCGCCACCACCGCGCCCGTCGCGCCGCGAAGGCACAACGCCATCGCGAGAGACGCTTGGCGGGCGTCCGCTTCTGGCTGGTGCTCATCCTCGTCGTCGTCGTCGCGGCGGTGCTCGCTGCGCGAACGCTCGGCGAGATCGAGCGTGTCTTCGGGCTGTAGGTGACGTCTCCGTCCGCGGCCGGGGCGCGGCCGGGCAGCTTCGCGCTCGGCGCCCTCGTCTTCGGTGCCGGGATCGGTGCCCTCGCGACGGAGATCACCGCGTCGCGACTCCTCGAGCCGTACTTCGGGTCGTCGACCATCGTCTGGGCCAATCTCATCGGCATCGTCCTGGCAGCGCTCGCGCTCGGCTACTGGCTGGGCGGGCGGATCGCCGATCGTCGTCCCGAGCCGCACCTGCTCGGCTACATCGTGCTCGCCGCCGCGGTCTGCGTCGCGCTGATCCCCTTCGCGGCCAAGCCGTTCCTCGATCTCACGGTAGAGGGTCTCGACTCGGCGTCGGTGGGAGCAGTGGTCGGCAGCTTCTTCGCCGTGCTCGTCCTCTGCGCCCCGCCCGTTGTGCTCCTCGGCGTGGTGTCGCCGTTCGCGATTCGCCTCGCCGTCTCGTCGATCGCCACCGCAGGCGCAGTCGCCGGCCGGCTGTACGCGCTCTCGACCGCAGGGTCCCTGCTCGGAACGTTCCTCCCCGCGCTCGTCCTGATCCCGGGCATCGGGACCCAGCGGACATTCCTCGCGATCGCCGCCCTCCTCGCGGCGTCGTCGTGTTTCCTGCTCGGCGCCCGCTACCTCGTCGTCTCCGCTCTCATCGCCGCCCTGCTGCTGGTCCCGCCGGGCGCGATCAAGGGCGAGGACGGGCTCATCCACGAGGAGACGTCCCGCTACCAGTACATCGCCGTCGTCCAGCGCCCCGACGGGAGGCGCGTGCTCCATCTGAACGAGGGACTCGTCATCCATTCGCTGTGGCGCCCGAATTCGGTGCTCACAGGAGGCGAGTGGGACGCCTACCTCGCCGTTCCGCCGCTGCTCGGGAGGCCGCTCGAGCGCGTCGCGATCCTCGGAAACGCAGGCGGGACGACAGCCCGGGAGCTCGGCGTCTACTACCCGGAGGCAACCGTCGACGGCGTCGAGCTCGACCCTGCGGTCACGCGTGTCGGCAGGCGCTACTTCGGCCTCGGCGACAACCCGCGCCTCACCGTCCACAATGTCGACGCACGCCCGTTCCTCCGCTCCACAGACGCGCGGTACGACCTGATCGTCGTCGACGCGTACCGTCAGCCCTACGTCCCGTTCTACCTCGCGACGCGGGAGTTCTTCCGACTCGTGCGCGAGCACCTCACGCCGGGCGGCATCGTCGTCCTGAACGTCGCCGCGGTGCCCGACGACAAGCGGCTCGTGCATGCGGTGGGCGGAACACTCGCAGCGGAGTTCCCGCAGGTGATCGAGTGGCCTGCGCTCCGGTTCAATTCGTTCCTGATCGGTCTGACGGAACCGCTCTCCACGTCCGAGCGCGCTCGGCGACTCGTGCGCGGCCCGCGCGATCTCGCGCCGCTGCGCGACCTGCTCGCCCGCGACGCGCGCGAGGTCTCGCCCTCGAGCGATCCGTGGACGGACGACCGGGCACCCGTCGAATGGCTGACGGACCGGATGATCGTCGAGTACGCGGCGGAGGGCGGCCGCATCGAGGAGGATTACCTGCCGACGAGGCCCGTTCCGTGATCTCGCTCGAGCGGAGAGACGGGCGGCCGCTTCGCATCGGGCACCGCGGCGCGGCTCTGCTCGCCCCCGAGAACACCGTCGGCGCGTTCCGAGCGGCGATCGACGTGGGAGTCGACCTCGTCGAGTTCGACGTGATCTCGCGTAGCGACGGCGAGCTCGTCGTCGCGCACGCGCGCGGCGACATCGGACACGACACGCCGACGCTCGACGAGGCGCTGCGCTTCTTCGCCGAGGAGGCGCCGAACATCGGCGTGCACGTCGATCTGAAGCTGACCGGCCGTGAGCTCGACGTCGTGGAGGCGCTCGGTCGGTTCGGCCTCGCCGAGCGGACGTTCGTGAGCTCGGTCTACGTCGGCGCCTCTCGCACGATTGCCGCTCTCGGCGGGGCTCGTGTCGGCATCACCATTCCGCGGCGCGTCTTCCGGATCTCGGAGGACGGGCGGAGCGCTCCGATCGCCCGTTCGAGCCTGCTCGCGCTCCGCCGGGTCACACCGTCCATCGTCGGCCCCCTCCTCTCTCTCACACGCGCGACCGCCGCAGTCGTCCACCACTCGCTCGTCACGACCGCGACCGTTCGGGCGGCGCACGGACGCGGCGCGGCGGTCGTCGCCTGGACGGTGGACGATCCGGACGACCTCGCTCGCGTCCTGGACGCAGGAGTCGACGCAGTTGTCACGAACGATCCGCGGATTTTCGCGTCTACACTGGCATCGTGAAGCGCCGGACCCGCATCCTGGCCGTGGGGCTGCTGGTGCTCTGCGCACTCGCCGGATTTGCTGCCGCGTTCGGGATCGCGGCGACGGCCGGCGCGGGGACCTCCCCTGCGCAGACCACCGTCCCGCCGCCGACCTCCACCGAGCCGCCGCCGACGCAGCCGCCCGTCGAGCCGACGCCTCCCCCGGCGACGCCTGCACCGATCGCCTTCGGCGTCACGGTCGGGGGCGTGAGGGTCGGCGGGCTCATGCCGTTCCAGGCGACCAAGGCGGTGACGAAGGTCTACGCAAAGCCGCTCACGCTCGTCGTCGACGAGGCGCGAAGTATCGAGCTCGCGCCCGGCAGCCTCGGGGCGAGCGCGAACGTCCCGAAGGCGATCCGCCGCGCCCGCGTCGCCCGTCCCGGCGCGATCGTGCCGCTCGACGTCGACGTCTCACAGGCTCGCGTCCGCCGGTACGTGGATCGGCTGGGCCAGGGTCTCGATCGCAAGGCGCTCGATGCGCGGATCCTCCTCGACGGATTGAAGCCGCGAGCGGTCGAGGCGCAGGTAGGGCGACACCTGAAGCGGCTCCCCGCCGGGCGCTCGATCCGCACGGCGCTCGCAGTCAACAGTCGCACTCCGATCCGGCTCCCGTTCGATCTCCAGAAGCCGAAGGTCAGGACGGCGAAGCTCGACGAGGCGATCGTGATCATGCGCGCGTCGAACAAGCTGCTCTTCTTCGACAACGCGAAGTACGACCGTTCGTTCGGCGTCGCGACGGGGCAGGCCGCGTATCCGACCCCCCTCGGCACCTGGGAGATCGTGACGCTGCAACGGGACCCGTGGTGGTACCCGCCGCCCTCTCCGTGGGCGCAGGACTCGGACCCGGTCCCGCCGGGGCCCGGCAATCCTCTCGGAACCCGGTGGATGGGTCTCTCCGCCCCGTACGTGGGGATCCACGGGACCCCGGATGCCGCGTCGATCGGCTACTCGGCCTCGCACGGGTGCATTCGTATGCGAATCCCGGACGCCGAGTGGCTCTTCCAGCACGTGAAGGTCGGGACGCCGGTCTTCATCATCGACCGGTAGGACGATGGCCTCGCGTGCGCGGCTCGTGGCCCAGGGCGTGGCCATCGGCCTCGTGGCGCTGCTGTTCATCCTGCTCGCGTGGTCGCTGCTGCACGACGAGGGCGGGGATCTCGCAAAGAAGGCGAACCGCGGCGACCGTCCCTCGGCGCCGGACTTCACGCTGGAGCGCCTCGACGACGCGGGCAACCTCATGCTGTCCTCGCTCCGGGGGAAGGCGGTCGTCCTCAACATCTGGGCCTCCTGGTGCATCCCCTGCAAGGAGGAGGCTCCGTACCTCGAGCAGCTGTGGCGCTCGCAGCGCGACCGGGGCCTCGTGGTCCTCGGCCTGGACGCGAAGGACTTCCGCGGCGATGCGCGGAGGTTCGCCAGGCGGTACGAGCTCACGTTCCCGCTCGTCTACGACGGTCCTGGCGACACGATCGGCCACTACGGCGTCACGGGGTTCCCCGAGACGTTCGTCATCGACCGCGACGGCCACGTCGTGCGGGCCTTCGCGGGTGCGGTGAACGGCGAGGACGAACGCGTGCAGCTCCGCTCGGCGATCCAGACTGCGGTGTCGTCGTGAGACGCTTCGCATTGGTTGCCGTTCTGGGGCTGCTCGTCCTGGCCGGCTCGTCCGCGGCCGCACCACCGAAGGCGGCCGATCTCGAGTCGGAGCTCGTCTGCCCCGTCTGCGAGACGACGCTCGACCAGTCGAACGCTCCCATCGCCCAGCGCATGAAGGCGTTCATCCGCGCGCGGATCGCCGCGGGCGACAGCGAGGACGAGATCAAGGACGCGCTCGTCGCGCAGTTCGGGACCGAGGTCCTCGCGAAGCCTCCGGGCGGCGGCTTCGGGCTCCTGGCCTGGCTCCTGCCGCTCGCCGCGCTCGTCGTCGGAGCCGTGGCCGTCGCCGTGCTGATCCGCACGTGGAGCCGGCGGCGCCCTCCTCCGGAGCCCAAGGAGGAGCGCCTCGACCCGCAGCTCGAGCGCCTCGTCGACGACGAGCTCGCCCGCTTCGACGCCTAGCGTGAGCTGGACCTCGATTCCCGTCGCATTCCTCGCGGGGATGGTCTCGTTCCTCGCCCCGTGCGTCCTCCCGCTCGTCCCCGCATACCTCTCGGCGGTGTCGGCGGTCGACGCCGACCGCCTGGGCCAGCCCGGGACCGCACGCCGCGTGGTGACCGGCAGCGTGCCGTTCGTCGTCGGGTTCACGGCGTTCTTCGTCCTCCTCGGCGTCGGCGCAGCGCTCGTCGGCGGACGCGTACTGGGGGACCAGTTCCTCCTCGAGCGGATCGCCGGCTTCGTGCTCGTCGTCTTCGGGCTGGCCTTCATGGGCCTGCTTCCCTGGCCGGAGCGGCTCGTCGGCGCCGGGCTCCTGCAGGAGGCGCGGGGCCGTGGCTCGCGCGTCCTCCTCGGCGGGGCGTTCGCCGTCTGCGCTGCGCCGTGCATCGGCCCGGTCCTCGCCGCGATCCTCGTTCTCGCCGGGTCCTCGGACACCGCGCTCCAGGGGGCGGCGCTCCTCGGCGTCTACTCGCTCGGGCTCGCGGTCCCTTTCGTGCTCGCGGCCGCGCTCTTCACGCGGGCGATGTCCGCGTTCCGGTGGCTCCGGGACCACTACCGCGTGATTCAGGTCGGCGGCGGCGCGATCATGGTCGCGCTCGGGCTGCTCCTCTTCTTCGAGCGCTTCTACGTCCTTCGCGTCTACCTGAACCGCGGCCTCGAGCGGCTCGGGCTCGAGCCCGCGTTCTGATCAGACCCTGGGCGCGGGGAGGTCAAGGGAACCGGCGGCGACACGCGCGCGTGCTCTCGCCACCTGGTCGAGGATGAAAGCGACGTCGACGCCGCGATGCTGCGGTCGGTAGGGGCCGAGACGCCGCGCTGCCTTCTCGAGCTGACGCTCGCAGCCCGGGCGGTTCCCGCGTCCGGCGTGATGCCAGGCGACCGTGACGTGGACAAGCCCCTGTAGGAAGTCGCGTTCTGCCGTGGGCGCCGTGCGCCATTCGTCCTCGAGCTCCTCGTGCGCCTCGAAGTACGCGCCCTCGCGAATGAGGTCCAATCCCCGTTCGAGCGTCACAGCGCCCGATTATCGGTGTCCGCGAACGCTGCTAGTGTCGAGTCGTGACGACGATCCTGCTCGTTGGGGTCGATCTCTTCTTCCGCGGGAAACTGGAAGGCCTCCTGCCCGGGCATCGCCTCGTGACGAGCGACAGCGTCGACCCGCCCGACCTCGTCATCGCGGACATCGCCCGGGTCGAGCCGGAAGAGGTCGTGGACGCATGGCCCGAGATCCCCATCCTCGGGTACACGAACCACACCGACAAGGCGGGCCTCCAGCGTGCGCACACGGCCGGATTCGACCAGGTGATCGTGAAGTCAGCGCTCGTCGAGCGCGCGTCCGATCTCGTCGCCGAGCTCACCGAATCCGGCGCCAACGACACCTCTTAGCGGTGCCGAGCACGCGGCTACACTCGATCGCGTGACGTACATCATCGCCGAGCCCTGCATCGACATCAAAGACCGCTCGTGCGTCGATGTCTGCCCGGTCGACTGCATTCACGAGTTCGAGCGGATCCTCATCATCGATCCCGAGGAGTGCATCGACTGCGGCGCGTGCGAGCCGGAGTGCCCGGTGGAGGCGATCTTCCCCGAGGACGCGCTCCCGGACAAGTGGAACGCGTTCGTCGAGATCAACTACGCCTTCCCGGACCCGGCGAGGATCAACGAGCTGACGGACGCGTACGCGACCGAGCACAACGTTCAGAACCCGCCGCTGGAGTAGGGCTCAGGCCGGGAGCAGGTACGCGCACGGGCGGGGGTCGCCCGGCAGCGGCGAGGGGGCGATCTTCGTCACGCGGTAGCGCTGCTCGCCGTCCTCGACCTCGGTGCCCGGCCGCGGCGGATCCCCGGTCCGCTCGACGAGCGTGTAGCCGGACGGCGACCAGACAAAGAAGAGGTAGCCCGTCCTGCCGTTCTCGTCCACGGCTCGATCCTAGCCCCTACCGATGCGCGGCGGCAGGCGGCACGTCGATCCTGAGCGTCGACCCTCGCGGATAGCGAACTTCGGAGCTGAACCGGCCGTTGAGTGTCGCGGCGCGTTCGGCGAACGCCTCGAGCACCGCGGCGCGGCGTTCGGGCGGCCCGTCGTCCGCGACGACCAGCTCGACACCGCCCGTCTCGGTTGCGTTGAGGGCGATCTCGATCCGGGACGGCGTTCCCCGGCGCACGGCCTGCTCGACCGCCTCGCGGAGGATCTGGTAGAGCGCAACGGCGGCGTTCTCCCCGAGCTCGTCGGCATGCTCGAGGTCGAGGACGATCTCGACCTCGTGGCGGGACGACATCCGGCGTGCGAGCGCCGCCGCGGCGGCCGCGAACCCGAGCTGGTGGAGGACACGAGGCTCGAGGTCGTCGCAGAGCCCCCTCAGGTCGCGCGCAGCGTCGCGGGCGAGCTCGAGTCCGCGGGAGACGACCTCGCTCGCACGTGCGACGTCTCCGGCCGCGAGTTCGGCGAGGCCGGCGTCCAGCATCTGGGAGATCGCGGAGAGCTGCTGCACGGGCCCGTCGTGGAGAAGCTCCGCCAGCCGGCGCCGCTCTTCCTGCTCGGCCAGGATCCGCTCCGCGATGAGGGCGCGCTCGGCGTCGTCGCCGGTCAATCGATCATCGCCTCGCGGAGCGCGATCGCGACCGCCTGCGTGCGCGTGTCGGCTTCGAGCTTCGCGAGGATGTGGCGCACGTGGCTCTTCACGGTCTCCTGACTGATGAAGAGCTTCGCGGCGACGTCCGCGTTCGACATCCCGTCTGCGAGGAGTTGCAGGATCTCGCGCTCGCGCGGAGTGAGGATGTCCACCTGCCCCTGGCCGGCCACGAACTCGGCCATGAGCCCGGGATCGACGAACGTCTCACCGGCCGCGACCTTCTCGATCGCGCGGAGGAGCGTCTCGTGCGGGGCCTCCTTGAGGATGTAGCCGCGCGCCCCGGACTCGAGCCCGCGTTGGAGCAGGGAGCGCTCGCCGTAGGCGGTGAAGATCAGGACGCCGGTCGTGGGCACACGCTGGAGAACCTGCTCCGTGGCCTCGAGGCCGTCCATGTCCGGCATGCGGAGGTCCATGATCACGACGTCCGGCCGCCGCCGCTCCGTCAGCGCCACCGCCGACGCCCCGTCGGCCGCCTCGCCGATGACGCGGATGCGCGGCGAGCGCGAGAGTGCGAGGCGCAGGCCTTCGCGCACGACCTCGTGATCGTCGGCGATGAGGCAGGTGATCTCGTCGGCCACGCCGCGATTCTACGGCGCGCATCGGCAGGCTCCTCCTCGTCAGAGCGAGAGCGCGAGTTGTCTCGGCTGCGCACGGACCTGCCCGCGACGCGGAGACGGGCTCGCGAGCCTCGCCTCGTTCACCGGCGCCGTGATCTCCCGGACCACCGCGGCGGGCAGGTACGCGCGTGTCCCGAACAGCGCTTCGTAACGCTCCACCTGCTCCGGCCAGTCACGCGCCAAAGCCTCGAGGAAGTGCTCGCGCACCCCGGGTCGGAGGTGCACCACGCTCGCCCAGATCGTCCTCGCCCCGGCGGCGCGCGCCTCGCGGACGACGGCGGCGAGCTGCTCGGGAGCATCCGAGAGCCCGGGGAGGATGGGCGCCATCCCGATGCCGACGTCGATGCCGGCGTCGGCCAGCGCACGCACAGCTCGCAGTCGGCTCGCCGGCGGGGCCGTGCCCGGCTCGGTCGTCCGCCAGACGTGCTCGTCGAGCGTGGGGAGCGAGAAGTAGACGCTCACCTGCACCTCGTGGGCCGCGGCGCGGAGTACGTCGAGGTCGCGGAGGATCAGTGGCCCACGCGTGACGATCGAGAACGGCGTTCCGGACGCGGCGAGCTCGACGACGCACGCGCGCGTGAGCCGGAAGCGACCCTCGGCGGGCTGGTAGGGGTCAGTCGCGGTTCCGAGCGCGACCTCCTCGTGCCGCCACGACCGTCGGCCGAGCTCGCGCCGGAGCACCTCGGCGACGTTCGGCTTCACGCGGATGGAGCGCCCGTAGCGATCGTCGGAGGGCCGGTCGGCGCGCTCCTCGAAGTGCCGTACGTAACAGAACGTGCACCGATGCGCGCAGCCCATGTACGGGTTGAGCGACCAGTGGAAGGGCATCCCGCGGACCGGGTTGAGCGCGGACTTGCACGGCTCGATCCGGTATTCGACTCGCACCGCTCCAGGATAGAACATATGTTCGTGTACAGGCAAGGGTTACGGCGCCGCTCTGTAAGGTCGGCCGATGGACGAGCTCGAGGGGGGGATCCGGCGGATCACGCTGCCGCTGCCGACGCGGCCCGGGCACGTCCACGCGTATCTCCTTCCCGGCGACGACGGGTGGACGCTCGTCGACACCGGCGTCGGGCTGCCCGAGGCCAAGGAGATGTGGGCCGTCGAGCTCGAGGAGGCAGGTGGGCGCGTCGCTACCGTCTTCGTCACGCACTTCCACCCGGACCACGTCGGTGCCGCGGCGGACCTCCACGAGCTGACGGGCGCGCCGGTGGTGCAGGGCGCGCTGGACTACGCTCAGTGCGAGCTCGTGTGGGGGAACCCGGCCTGGTCGGAGCGGCTCGTCGACTGGTTCGAGCTCCACGGCGCGGCGGACGACGTGACGGCCGAGCTCGTCGGGCAGAGCTCGGTCTACCGGCCGTTCGTGCGCTACCAGCGGGACCCGATCCTGGTGGAGGCCGGGGAGCACGTCGACGGCTGGCGGCTCGTCGCCGCGCCGGGACACGCGGACGGGCAGCTCTGCCTCCTGAAGGACGACGTGCTCGTCGCGGCGGACCACCTCCTGGGGAGGATCACGCCCACCGTTGGCCTGTGGCCCGCGAGCCGGCCCGATCCGCTCGGGGACTACCTCTCGGCGCTCGACCGGACGATCGAGCTCGCACCGCGGCTGGCGCTCCCCGGTCACGGGGACCCGATCGAGGATCCTCCGGGACGGGCACGCGAGCTGAAGGAGCACCATCGGCTTCGCCTCGAGGAGGCGACGAAGGCGCTTCGGGCGGAGCCACAGTCGGGATACCAGCTCTCGTTCGCGCTCTTCGGCGCCGACCTCGCGCCTGCGGGCAGGCGGTTCGCGATTGCGGAGACGCTCTCCCACCTCGAGCGGCTCGTCCACGAGGGCGCGGCCCGCCGCGTCGAGGGCGACGGAGGCGTTACCTATACTGCGGCCTGATCATCGTGGGCGACGAAATCCCGCCGAGTACCGGCGCCCCTGACGGGGCGTGAGCGTTTTCCTCCGCATCGTGATCGTGCTTCTCCTCGTGCTGGGGAGCGCGCTCTTCGTCGCTGCCGAGTACGCGCTCATCACGGGGCGCCGCGTCCGGCTCGAGGAGCGGGCGGCCGGGGGTAGCCGAGGCGCGCGCGCCGCGCTCCGACTCATGGACGAGCCTGTCCGCTTCATCTCCTCGACGCAGCTCGGGATCACGATCTTCGCAATCCTCATCGGTGCCATCGGGGAGCCGCTCATCTCCGACCTCATGGAGCCGCCGCTGTCTGCGACCGTGAGCTTCCTCATCGCCTTCGCGCTCCTGACCTACTTCTCGGTCGTGCTCGGCGAGCTGGTGCCGAAAGCCGTCGCGCTCCAGAAGGCGGAAGCGCTTGCGGTGGTGCTCGCGGTCCCGCTCGACTTCCTCGGCCGCGTCGCCCATCCGGTCGTGTGGCTGCTCCAGGTCTCGGCCAACGCCGTGCTGCGTGTGCTGCGCGTCAAGCCGGCGCCGGCCGGGATGCTCGCGTACACGCGCGAGGACATCCGCCACAGCGTGGCTGCGGCCGAAGACGTCGGTGAGCTCCAGGAGGCCGAGGAGGAGATGCTCTACAAGGTCTTCGACTTCGCCTCGAAGGAGGTCTCCGAGGTCATGGTGCCGCGGCCGGACGTCGTGGCGATCTCCGTCGAGATGCCGCCGGAGGAGGCGCTGCGGGCCGTCGTCGACTCGCCGTTCACGCGCTACCCGGTCTACCGCGGCTCGCTCGACGAGATGCTCGGAGTCCTCCACGTGCGCGACCTCTTCTCCGCGATCCACGACCTCGGGATCGCCGCCGTGGAGCTCGAGGCGCTCGTCCGGCCCGCGTTCGTCGTGCCGGAGACGAAGGACCTCGCCGCGCTCCTCGCCGACTTCCGGCGCGAGAAGCAGCACATGGCCATCGTCATCGACGAGTACGGCGACATGGACGGCATCGTCACGCTCGAGGACGTGCTCGAGGAGATCGTCGGCGACATCGAGGACGAGTTCGACCTCCCGGACACGTCGATCGAGCGGATCGACGACACGCACATTCGCATCGACGGCACGTACACGATCGACGACTTCAACGAGGAGTTCGGCACCCAGCTCGGGCAGGAGGACTTCCACACGATGGCGGGCCTCGTCTTCGGCGAGCTCGGACGCGCGCCCGAGGTCGGCGACGCCGTGACGACGGACGGCCTCGAGCTGCGCGTGCTCGAGGTGGACGGCTCGCGGATCATGCGCATCGAGGTCGAGTTCGGCATGGACGACCAGACGCCGACCGATGAGCCGGCAGCCGCCTGACCGCCCACTTGAGCCAGGCCAACCGCTCCGCGTTCCGTCACCGCGACTTCGCCCTCTTCTGGGTCGCTCTCGTGTTGACGGGCTTCGCGATGTCGATGGCGTCGGTCGCCATCGGCTGGCAGGTCTACTCGGTCCGGGAGAACCCGCTCGATCTCGGCCTCATCGGACTCGCCGAATTCCTGCCGCTTCTGCTCTTCGCCTTGCCGGCCGGGCACGTGGCCGATCGCTTCCCGAGGCGGCGCGTGTATGCGCTCATGGTCGTCGTCGATGTCGTCGTCTTCTCCGCGCTGCTCGCCGTCACGCTGCATGGAGCAGACCGCGTCTGGCCGTTCTTCGTGCTCGCGTTCCTCACCGGAACCGGGAGTGCGTTCGGCGCTCCGGCCAGTCGCGCCTTGACTCCTTCGCTCGTCCCGGAGGCAATTCTCGTCAGTGCCCTGGCTCAGCGCTCGGTGGGCATCCAGCTCTCGATCGTGGTGGGGCCTGCGGTCGGCGGCATCCTCTTCACGATCCAGCCGGAGCTCGTCTACATCGTGGCGATGGGCCTCTCGTTCGTCGCCTTCGGCTGCGTGCTCGCGCTGCACGCGGGCCGTGAGCCGGCGGCGGAGGGCGCGGCCGACCTGGGTGAGGTGCTTGCGGGTGTTCGCCTGATCCGGCGGACACAGGTCCTGCTCGGCGCCGTCTCCCTCGACCTCTTCGCGGTGCTCCTCGGCGGTGCGGTCGCGCTGCTCCCGGTCTTCGCGAAAGACATTCTCGACGTAGGGCCGACGGGTCTCGGCTTCCTTCGAACCGCGCCGACCATCGGCTCGTTCCTGGCGGCGTTGGTGATCGCCCGCCGTCCGATCCGCCGCCGCGCCGGCCCGCTGTTGTTCGTAGCGGTCTCCGGATTCGGCATCTCCATGATCCTGTTCGGCCTTTCGCGCGAGATGTGGCTCTCGATGCTCGCTCTCGCGCTCGGCGGCGCCTTCGACATGGTCAGCGTCGTGCTGCGCTCGACCATCCTCCCGCTCGTGACGCCGGACGAGCTCCGCGGTCGCGTGAACGCGGTGGAGATGGTGTTCATCAGTGCGTCGAACGAGCTCGGCGCGTTCGAGTCGGGTGTCGCGGCGGCGCTCGTCGGCGCTGTGCCGGCGGTCGTCCTGGGCGGCGTCGCGACGATCGCGATCGCGGCGACCTGGTGGCGCCTCTTCCCGTCTTTGGCACGTATGGATCGCCTGGACGAGCTCCGCCCGGTCACCGTCTCGCAGAGCTGAGGAGACGGCCCGCACCGACGTTCCGAATGGAGGCGTCGACGAGCTCGATCGGATGCAGAGCCGGGAGTGGGCTCGAAGCGCGTCGGAGCGCCTGTGAGATCTGGACGAGGCAGCCCGGGTTCGCGCTCGCGTAGGCCTGTGCTCCGGTGGTGAGGACGTTCGCGGCCTTGCGGTCGCCGAGCTCGCGGGCGGCGTCCGGCTGGACGACGTTGTAGATCCCCGCCGAGCCGCAGCACAGGTCCTGCTCAGCGGGCTCGACGACATCGAGCGCCGGGATGCGCGCGAGCGAAACTTGCGACGAGAGAGGGAGTCGCTGCGCGTGACGGAGGTGGCACGAGTCCTGGAACGCGACCTTCAACTGGAGGGGATGCCGGGACGCTTGCGGCGGTGTCTCGGCGAGCAGCTCGCCGACGTCACGCACCTTCTCCGCGAACGTCGTCGCGCGCTCGTCGCCGAGCAGCCAGCCCAGCTCCTTCAGATGCGACCCGCACCCGGACGCGTTCACGACGACGAGCTCGACGTCGTCGAACGCCTCGACGAGCCGACGTGCGAACGCCTTGCCCTCCTCGAGTCGCCCCGCGTGGACGGAGAGCGCCCCGCAGCAGCCCTGCGCCGGCGCGACCACCTCGTAGCCGTCGGCGGCGAGAACACGGGCGGTGGCGGCGTTGACGTCCGGGAAGACCGCACGCTGGACGCAGCCGGTGAGCAGGCCGACGCGTGCACGCCGAGGACCGGCCGCCGGAGTCACCGGAGGGACCTCGCCTTGCCCGCGCCAGAGTGGCGCGAGGTCGACGAGCGGGCGAAGGCGCTTCGGCATCGGGACGCCGCGTCCGAGCGGAGCGAGCCCGAGCGCCACGCGCATGCGGCTCGGGTACGGGAGGATGCGGAAGAGCAGCCCACGGGCGAACCGTTCGCCGAACGGTCGCTCGACCTCCTGCTCGACCGCGGCCCGGGTGCTCTCGATGAGCCGGTCGTAGCGCACGCCCGACGGGCAGGAGGAGACGCACGCCATGCAGCCGAGGCAGCGGTCGAAGTGCAGTGCGACCGTCGCGTTCAACGCGATCGTGCCGTCGAGGCGCGCGTCCATGAGGTGGATGCGCCCACGGGGCGAGTCCATCTCTTCGTTCCACAGCACGTACGTCGGGCAGGTCGGCAGACAGAAGCCGCAGTGGACGCAGTCGGAGGTGTACTCCCGAATCACGCGGCGAGGACTCCGCGCGGATCGAACTGCGCCCGGATCGCCGCAACGAGGCGCTCATGGCCTTGCAACACAGCGTCGCCAGGGACGTCCCGCGTGTACGCAACGCCCGACGCGGGCCTGACGACGGCCTCCGTGAGCGATGCGAGCGTCTCTGCGAGCTCTCCCGGGACGAGGTGGAGGCGTCCCTGCGCGGCGGCTTGTCGTCTCCGCGACTCGTCCCACACGCCCTCGTCGGCCTCGTCTCCGCCGACGAGAGACCGTGCCGCGGCGAGCTGCGCCTCCACGGCGCGCTCCGAGCCCTCGAACAGGACGACAACGCGCCCGGGGTGGAGGACGTCGAGTGCGCTCGGCTGGAGCTGCGACGCGAGCAGTCTCGTGGCCACCGCCGCGGTCTCGTCCGTCGCCACCTCGAGCGTCCGAGCGGCCGTCGGCAGCGGGTGGAGCCGGAAGCTCACGCGCGCGACGAACGCGAGCCGTCCCTCCGATCCGCAGACGAGGCGGGCGAGGTCGTAGCCGGCGACGTTCTTCACGACCTTTCCTCCCGCGCTGGCGATCGTCCCGTCCGCGAGGACGAGTGTGGCCCCGAGGACGAGGTCGCGCGGCGCGCCAAATCGGTGGCGAAGGGGGCCGGAGGCATTCCGTGCGACGAGCGCGCCGATCGTCGGGTCGCCGGGTGGATCGAGGGAGAGGCGTTGGCCGCTCGCTGCGAGCGCCTCTCGGAGCTCAGAAAGCCGGAGGCCCGCTTCGACCGTGCAGGTGAGGTCTCCCGGATCGTGCTCGAGCACGCGCTGCAGACCCCCCGAGTCGAGGTCCTCACCGATCCTCACGCGGCCGCCCTGCTCGTGCGCCGAGGCGAGGAGCGCGGATGCCTCCTCGATGCTAGAGACGCTCGGCAACGCCGATCCTCTCGAGCGGGTGGACGCGGTACGGCCCGGGAACCTCGCCGCAGAGCCGCGGCGTCGGGATCACCTTGCCCGGGTTGCAGATGCCCGCGGGATCGAATGCGCGGCGCAGTCGCTCGAACACCTGCAGGTCGCGCTCGGAGAACATCCGCGGCATCGAGCAGGCCTTGTCCATGCCGACGCCGTGCTCGCCCGTGAGCGAGCCCCCTGCGTCGAGACAGGCGTCGAGGATCGCCTCCGCAAGATCGCGGGCGCGCTCGGTCTCGCCGGCCTCGGCGTCGTAGAGCACGAGCGGGTGCAGGTTGCCGTCACCCGCGTGGAAGACGTTCCCGACGCGGAGTCGGTGGTCGTCGGCCAGGGTCTCGATCCGCCGCAACACCTCCGGGAGCCGCGTACGGGGTACGACGCCGTCCTGGACGTAGTAGTCGGTCGCGATGCGGCCCATCGCCGCGAACGCGGACTTCCGGCCCTTCCACAGGAGCGCGCGATCAGTGTCGTTCGTCGCGGCCCGGATCTCGAACGCACCGCACTCGTCGCAGATGCGCTCGACCTCCGCCGCGTCGTCCTCGACCTGCTCGACGACCCCGTCGAGCTCGACGAGGAGGACTGCCCCTGCCCCCGCCGGGTACCCCGGTGCGACCGCGCGTTCCGCGGCCTCGATCGTGAGTCGGTCCATCATCTCGATCGCCGACGGCATGACGCCTGCGGCCACGATCGCCGAGACCGCCGCCCCTGCGGCATCCATCGTGTGGAAGCCCGCGAGGAGCGTCCGGACGGCCTGCGGAGAGCGGACGACGCGGAGGGTGATCCGCGTGGCGATCCCGAGCGTCCCCTCGGAGCCGACGATCACGCCGAGCAGGTCCGGCCCGTCGGGGTCGAGCGCCTTCCCGCCGAGCTCGACGACGTCGCCGTCGGGCAGGACGAAGGTCAGGCCGGTGACGTGGTGGGTCGTGAAGCCGTGCTTCAGGCAGTGCGCGCCTCCCGAGTTCTCGGCGACGTTGCCGCCGATCGTGCAGACCTGCTGGCTCGACGGGTCGGGCGCGTAGAAGAAGCCCTCGGCGGAGACCGCGCGCGTGACCTCGAGGTTCGGCACGCCCGGCTCCACGACGACGCGTTGGCTCGCGAGGTCGATCTCGAGGATGCGGTTCATCCGGGCGAGCGACACGACGACTCCTCCCGCGACGGGTGTCGCCCCGCCCGAGAGCCCGGTACCGGCACCGCGCGCGACGAACGGCACCCGCTCGCGGTGGCACGCCCGGAGCACCGCCTGGACGTCTTCGGTGCACGCGGGCAGGACGACGAGCTCCGGGATTGCCCGATGGCCCGTGAGACCGTCGCACTCGTAGACGCGCAGCTGCTCCGGCTCGGTGACGACGTGAGTAGCGCCGAGCGCGGCCTGCAGCTCGTCGACGAACGCCTCGGACAGGCTCACGGAGCCACTATAGGGTTGCTCCCGTGCTGCCCATCGAGCGTCCGGGGAAGATCGTCTGCGTTGGCCTGAACTACCGCGACCACGCCGAGGAGCAAGGCGCAGACCTGCCGCAGGCGCCGCTCCTGTTCGCGAAGTGGACGACCACGCTGATCGGCCCGGGCGAGCCGATCGTCATCCCGCCGATCGTGACGAAGTGCGACTACGAGGCCGAGCTCGGCGTCGTCATCGGCCGCCGTGTCAAGGGCGTCTCCAAGGAGAACGCGTTCGAGGCCGTACGCGGGTACCTGTGCGCGAACGACGTCAGCGCACGCGACCTCCAGTTCGGCGACGGACAGTGGACGCGCGGGAAATCGCCCGACACGTTCTGCCCCGTCGGGCCGATGACGCCGCGGGACGAGGTGCCGGACCCGCACGCGCTGCCGATTCGCGCGATCGTGAGCGGCGAGGTGCTGCAGGACTCGACGACGGCGAACCTCATCTTCGGCGTCGACGACGTGATCGCGTATGCGTCGCAGACGACCACGCTCGAGCCGGGCGATCTCATCCTGACCGGAACTCCGGCAGGCGTCGGCGTCTTCCGCGATCCGCAGCGGCTGCTGCGGCCTGGCGACGAGGTGACGATCGAGATCGAGGGCCTCACGTCGCTCACGAACCCGGTCGTCGCGGGGTGAGTGCATGAAGCTCGGGCTTCTCACCGCTCCCTTTCCACGTCGCTCGCTGAAGCAGGTAGCCGGGTGGGCGTCGGGCGAGGGCTTCGAGATGCTCGAAGTCGCCTGCTGGCCCGCGGCAGGAGGTGAGCGCCGACGCTACGCGGGCACTTCGCACATCGACGTCTCACGCGTCGACGTCGGCGCGGTACGCGACGTCCTCGACCGAAACGGGCTCGAGATCTCGTCCCTCGCGTTCTACCCGAACAACCTCCATCCCGACCCGGCCGAGCGACGCGCCGCCAACACGCATCTCAGGAAGGTGATCGACGCAGCGGCCAAGCTCGACGTCGGGATCGTCGGCACGTTCGTCGGGCGCGACCAGACGAAGAACGTGCCCGACAACTTCCGCGAGTTCCGGAAAGTCTGGCCGCGCCTGGTCGACTACGCCGACTCGCGCGGCGTGAAGATCGCAATCGAGAACTGCCCGATGATCTTCAGCTGGGACGAGTGGCCAGGGGGTACGAACCTCGCCTCGTCGCCCGCGGTGTGGGACGAGATGTTCGGGATCGTCGACAGTCCGAGCTTCGGGCTGAACCTCGACCCGTCCCACCTCGTGTGGCTGATGATCGATTACGAGCGCGCCGTGCGCGACTACGCCTCGAAGATCTTCCACGTCCACGCGAAGGACATGGAGATCGACCGCGACGGCCTCTACCGTAATGGAACCGCGTCGCTGGGGATGGGCTGGCAGGTGCCGCGGCTGCCGGGCCTGGGGGAGGTGCGTTGGGACAGGTTCATCGCGGCCCTCTACCGCGAGGGCTACGACTTCGTCGTCTCGGTCGAGCACGAAGACCGGGCCTTCGAGGGAACCGAGGAGCTCGTCAAGCGCGGCTTTCTCGTCGCGCGCGACGCCCTGAAGCCGCTCCTGCACTGAATCGCGCCGCCGTCGCCGAGAGCTGGACCTTCGGGCGGATGGGGCTCACTCGATGGTCGTGATGTACGCACCGACAAGCTCTGCGGTCTGCTGATCGACGCCTCCGTCGCGGCGGCTCGCGTGGTCGTCCTGAAAGTGCGCGAACGCGGCCGTCGACGCGATCGGGTTCACCTCTTCATCGCCGTGATTGTGGAACGACAAGTGCACAAACGAGTCATCCGCGAGCCGTAGGACGATGTAGCTCACGCTGTCAGGCTCCGCAGCCTCCAGCTCGGCAAAGACGCCTTCGATTCGCCGCTGGTTCTCATTCGCCGCCTCGGCCGACTGCATTGCGTAGCGTGTCACGAGCCTCTTCTCCATGGACTGCTCCTTTCACGATGCCGGCTTCGGCTCGCTGCGCCGGCGCCGCGCGTCTGGGACTGCCGGCGATCCTGCCAAAGTAGCTCTCGAGAAGACAGGCAACGAGGGAGGGCGAGATGCAGGTCACCAGGAGCTCCATCGACACCGCACCCGGGCCGAGCGACTGGTTCACGGGCGCCGTCTACATCGATGCAGTCGCGACGCCTTCGGACGCCTCCCGCCTGAGCGCGAGCAGCGTCCACTTCACGCCGGGTGCGCGGACTGCCTGGCACACGCACCCGCACGGCCAGACGATCTACGTCACCGAGGGTGTGGGTCTCGCCCAGCGGCGCGGCGGTCCGGTCGAGGTGATTCGCGCCGGTGACCGCGTCTTCTTCGAGCCTGGCGAGGATCACTGGCACGGGGCGGCGCCGACGCGGTTCATGACCCACCTGGCGATGCTCGAGGTCGACGAGAACGGCAATCCGGCGACGTGGGGCGACCACGTCACCGACGAGGAGTACGGGGCGGCGCCGCCCACCGACTGACCTCCTGCAGCCGCCTTCCGTCAGGCCGCCACCTCGGGGTGCCTGACTCGGACCCGGTGCTCGCCATACCGGATCACCTCGTACGCGACCACGAGCGAGCACACTGCGCTGACGAGGGCGAGCGCGGCGAGCGCCGGGATCGCAAGCGCGACCGGGACCAGCGCAACCAACACGAGCGCCCCGATCGTGCGTCGCCGGAAGATGCGACCAGTCGCCCGGAAGAGGAACGCGACGTGCCCGAGCAGGTACAGCGCGGCGCCGCCGCACAGCGCGAACGCGGGCACCGTGTCGAGCTCCTCGCCGACGCCGCCGAGGGTCGTCTTGAGGCCGAGGGCGAAGAGGACGGTGCCGGCCACCATCGGCAGGTGGAGATAGCTGTAGGCGTGCAGCGCGAGCCGGTGCAGGTCCAGGCCCTGTAGCTGCGCGAGCCGCCTCCGTGCGAAGATCGCTGCGACGTCGAAGTAGAGCCACCAGAGCGCCGACACGACGACGATTCCGAGCGCCGCTCCGACGATCACCCCGGTATCCAGCTCGAAGCCGGCGCCGACTCCGATGGCAATGATCGACTCGCCGAGCGCGATCAGGACGATCAGCCCGTGCCGCTCGGCGAAGTGCTCCGGCGCGACGCGCCAGCCGCGCCCCACGCCGATCACGACCGGGCCGAGGTAGTCGATCGCGAGCGCCACGAGCCAGACCGCGATGCGCACTCGCCCGTCGAGGAAGCCGGCAACCACGAGCAGCGACGGGCCGATGATCGCCGTGGGCGCGAACCGGACGAGCGCGTCCCGGCGTTCGGGATCGTCGCGAGCGACGATGGCGGAGAGGACGAGATGAAGAAGGCGGACGAGGAAGTACGCGACACCGAACAGCACGGCGTCGTCTCCGAAGGCGCCGGGCACCGCCAAGCCGACGCCGAACATCCCGCCCATCCCGGCGAGCATCACGAGCCGAACTCCGCCCTCGTCGACGTCCACCGCGCTCGTCAACCATGCGTACACGCTCCACGCCCACCAGAGCGCCGCGAGCACGAGCATCCCGCGGAAGACCCCACGCCAGGTCGGGTCGCTCGCGAGGAAGGTCGTCACCTGCGTGATCGCGAACACGAAGGTCAGGTCGAAGAAGAGCTCGAGCGGGGTGACCTGGTGCTCGGTGTCGCGCTCGTGCTCGCGCTCGGAGTCCGACACGTGGCGACCTTAGCCGGCTCGAGCTACTGGGACTGCTCGACGCGCTGCGCGAAGACCCAGACCTGCCCTTCGGGGTCGGTCGCCGTGAAGCGGCGGTCGCCCGCCGGCGAGATCTCCAGATCGGTCACGTCAGCATCAGCGTTCGTGGTCCGACGGTGCAGGGTCTCCACGTCGTCGACGTACACGTGGACGAGAGCTGGCGGGTACTTGCCGAGCCGTTTCGGGGATTCGAATCGCTCGCTTGCCTGGCCCAGCATCACGAGACCGTCGTCGCCGAGGAGGAGCTCCGCGTGTATCCGGCCCTCTCCGCCGGTCTTCCTCACGCGCTCGTGGAACCCGAACGTCTCGGTGAGATAGTCGATGGCACGCGCGGCGTCTTCGTACAGGAGGTACGGACACACGCGTGAGTAGCCTGGTGGCGGGTTCTGCATTGCTCGTGGATACCCGACTGGCTCCGGTGACAATCAGCTACGCAGGCTGAACCGCACCGAGTCCGAGCCACGCGGCGAGGTCCTCCAGCTCGGCCTGCACCGCCTTGGTCATGACGCGGTCGAAGCGGACGTCCTCGTGGGTCGCGTTGACGCGCAGCACTGAAGCCTTGCGGTCGGCGGTAGCGTCGACTTTCCCGACGAGCCGGTCCTCGTGCAGGATCGGGAGGGCGAAGTAGCCCCAGCGGCGCTTGGCGGCCGGCTTGTACATCTCGAGCGTGTACTCGAAGTCGAAGAGCTCCTGAGTGCGGACGCGGTCGTGGACGAGCCGGTCGAACGGCGACAGCAGCGCCGTTCGACCCTCGAAGTCGTCGACGAGGTACGTCGGGTCCACGCGCCACTCGCCCTTCACGCCCTCGACGACGGCCGGCTCGCCGGCCTCGCCGACGTGAACCGGTTCCATCGGCATCGCCCTGGCAGTCTGCCGGGCGATCCCGAGCGATGCGAGCCGCCGCTCGTTCCTTCTCAGGGTGGCCTCGTCGACCGACGGGACGGCGACGTCGGCCGGGTAGATGCGCTCGGCGATGTCCCACAGCCGCTCGCGTCCGACGCGCCCCGCGATGGCGACCTCGCCGCGGATCATCAGGAACTCCAGCATTTGGGTGACGTTCCGGTTGTTCGTCCACCCGCTCGACCTCCACGGAACGACGCACGTGTCCGGGATGTCACGCGAACTCAGGGGGCCTGAGCTGGCGAGCAGGTCGAGGATGTTCCGTCGGAAGGGGTCGTTGTCGCGGAGCCAGGCACGCGAGCTCTCGTAGCTGGGCCGGCCGGCCGCGCCGGCAAGGTAGAGGCCGAGGTCGCTCATCGGCCGCACCAGCGCGTCGAGCTCGAACAGCGTCCGGTCCTCCTCCAGGGCCTGCTTGAGGTGGTCGGGCTGGTACGTCGAGCCAAGCCGGCTCCAGGCGACGAGGTCCGCGCTCGGCGCGACGGCTGCGGTCGGGTCGATCTGCAGCAGGGTCAACTGCTGCACGACTGCGATGAGCTCGGTCGGCCGCGGTGCGTCCAGCAGTTGCGCGCGCACCGCGATCCTCCGAGCCTGCGCCTTCGTGAGCCGATGCACCGAGCGGAGGCTAGCGATCCGGGATTTGAAGCCGAAGCCTGGATCCCCGATTGCGGCGAACAGGGCGTTCGACGTTCGTAGAGTCCATTCCGGATGCCGAACGAGCGGAGCCAGCAGCTGCAGGACCTCGCCCAACGCGTCGCTGATGCGCTCCCCCTCGAGGTGGCGGAGGAGGTGGTGTTGACCGGCAGCGTGTCGCGCGGCGTCGCTGATGAGGTCTCGGACATCGAGATGCTCATCGTCACCCCGCAGCTTCTGGAGCTGGCGGCCTGCTTCGAGCACGCTCGGGCTGCCGGGCTGCAAGAGCTCGACACCTGGGGCGATCGATCGACGCCGACACGGCGTGTCTCCGGCTTCCTCGAGGGTGTCCCCCTCGAACTCATTTGGTGGTCGCGGGAATACGCAGAGTCCTCGATCGATTCGTTCTTCAGCCGCAGCGACGTGTCATCGGCAGCCGACGCGATCGCTCACGGCGTTGCGCTGCGGACGTCGGGATCGCTGGCGCGATGGCAAGCCCGACTCAGCGACTATCCGGAGGAGCTCGTGGGGCCACTGATCGAGGACGCGGCTCTGACGTGGGGCGGCTTTACGCCTGCGGGGTTGTTGACTCTCGCCCGCCCCGGTGAGCGGCTCGCGCGCATGGAGCGGATGCTCGATGACGCCTCGCGTGTCCTCGCCATCGTTTACGCGCTCAACCGGGTGTGGCAGCCGACGCACAAGCGTCTTGCGCAACGCGTGGCGTTACTCGCAGTGAAGCCTCCTCGACTCGCGGAGCGAATCGAGGAGGCTCTCTCAGAGTCGGACGCACGGCGCGCATTGCTGGTCATGACAGAACTGCAGTCGGAGACCGTCGCTCTCGCACCGGATGGACCGAACGTGAACCGGGCGCGCTCGTGGCTAGCGGCGGCTGCGGACCTGCTCTCCGCCGGCGAAAGCTAGGTCGCCTGCGCGAGCGTGCGTGAATATAGCGTCCTCTGCGTGAAGGTCACTGCTGAGGCCGCACGTCGCTTCCTCGTTGCGCGCCACGCGCTCGCCCCGGCCCGGTCGCTCGAGGGGGGACCAGACGCCGTGCTCGATGTCTTCCGCCGATGGGGCTCGATCCAGTTCGATCCCCTCGCGGTTGCCGGTCGGAACCACGACCTCGTGCTGCACGCGCGCGTGGCCGAGTACGACCCCGCCTGGTGCGACCTCCTCTACGAGCGCCGCGAGATCTTCGAGGCGTACAACAAAGGACTCTCATTCGTCCTTACCGGCGAGCTTCCGTGGTTTCGCGGGACCTGGAGTCGGCAAGCGGCGCGCGTCCTCGCGGAGAACGCCGAGGTGGCCGCGCGCGTGCTCGAGCGCATCCGCGCCAAGGGTCCGTTGTCGTCGCTCGACTTCGAGACCGAGCGCGGGGCGACGACCGACTGGTTCGGCTTGCAGACGAACACCGTCCGCGCCGTGCTCGAGGCGTATGCCGTAACCGGCGTGCTCGGCCTCGCACGGCGCGACGGCAACCGACGCTATTACGACGTCGCCGAGCGGCTGCTGCCCGCCGAAGTGCTCGCGCGCGAGATCCCGCTGGAGGAACAGCTCCGCCACAAGATGCTGTCCCGGTATCGCGCTCATGGCCTCCTCGGTGCTAGCCCGGGTGCGGACATCTTCGGCGGCCTCGGCCCTGCCAAGCCCGACCCGAGGTACCCGGGATATCCAGGAAGGACCGCTCTGCGCGAGGAGCTCATCGCCAGCGGCGAGCTCGTCCCGGTGGACGTCGAGAACGTGCGCGGCAAGCGGTTCGTGCTCAGATCGGAGGTCGACCTCCTCGAGCGCCCGCCGGAGCCTCCGCCCACGGTCGCACTTCTGCCGCCGTTTGACCCGTTGGTGTGGGACCGGAGCCTTCTCGGATCCCTGTTCGAGTTCGAGTACGTCTGGGAGCTCTTCGTCCCGCCGGCCAAGCGGCGCTGGGGCTGGTACGTGCTGCCGATGCTCTTCGGCGATCGCCTCGTCGGTCGGATCGAGCCGCGCATTGATCGCGCCGGCGGCCGGGTCGAGGTCGTCGACGTCTGGTGGGAGGACGGCTTCTCGCCGCGCCGCGCCGAGGGCTTCGTCGACGCGATGCGCGACGCGCTCCGCGCCTACCTGCACTTCGCATCCGCGACGCGCATCGAGTGGGCGCCAGAGCTCGCAACGGAGAAGCGACTGTTTCTTACGCGTCCCTAGACCGGCGAAAGCCCTCTAGGAGGGGACAACGCGCGCTCGAGGGCGGCCCGGTCGAACGGGCCGCCGTGCGTTGCGAGCACGTGCTCGACTGGGAGCTCGAGCAGCGGCTGCAGGCCCTCGACGACCTGCTCGCGGGTTGCGCCTACTGCTTCTAGCCACCGAGCGTTCATCTCGAGTCCCGATCCGAAGTCGACGAGCGTGTCCCCTGCGATCACCGCGCGGTGACTCTCGATCCACAGCACGATGTCGTTCCGCTTGTGACCGGGAAACGTTTCGATCCCGCCCGGTATCCGGTCGCCGGCCGCGTAGGGACGCCAGTTGTCCGGGCGCTCGGCTCGGAGCCAGACGAGGTCAGGGCTGCCGTCGCCCGCCTGCTCGGCGGTGATGCCGAACATCCGCATGAGGTCCTCTGCGGTGTCTGGCCTGGGCGCGTATACGGGAATCTCGAGCTGTTCGACGAGACCCTGCATGTCGCGTTCGTGCCACGGTGCCGTCAGGACGATCGCCGTTTCGCGTTCTGCCGCGAGCTTCTCGAGCTCGCTCGGCGGGGCGATCGGGTCGAAGAACAGCAGGCGCTCGCCGTCGTCGATCGCGTACGAGGAGACGTTCTGGTCCCACGGCTCGCTCGAGCGCCACTCCGGATGCGGCGCCGTCCAATGCCAGAGGCCCGGGCGCAACTCGCGCACGGCACGATGCTACTGAAACGCTGCGCGCGGAACGGCGATGAGTTGGTGAGCGTCAGCCGGTCTCACTGGCAGAACGAAGGAGGCGACATGGCAACGTGGTTATCGACATGAGCATGTCGTTGGACGGCTACATCGCAGCTCCCAACGACAATCCGGAACAGGGGCTAGGCGAGGACGGGATGAGGCTTCATAACTGGGCGTTCGACGATCCTTCGGTGTTCGAGCGGGTGTTCGGCAACCTGATCGAGGACACGGGCGCCGTGATCATGGGCCGCCGGAGCTACGACAACTCGATCGAGGCATGGGGTGGCAAGGGCCCCTTGTGCGAGGTCCCGTGCTTCGTCGTCACCCACGAGCCGCCGGCGAGCGCGGACCCGATCTTCACGTTCGTCACCGACGGGATCGAGCGTGCCCTCGCGAAGGCCCAGGGGGCCGCCGCCGACAAACGGATCGGGCTCATGGGCGCCAGTATCGATCAGCAATTCCTCGCCGCGGGGCTCGTGGACGAGATCAGAATCCACCTGATCGATGTCCTGCTCGGAGGGGGCCGTCGGCTGTTCGACGAACTCCCGCAGCGGATCGAGCTGGAACAGACCGGGCTCAGCCAGACCGGCGGCGTGACACATCTCGAGTACCGCGTCCTCCGGTAACGCCCCAAGCGCGCGAGTTCGCGTGGCGTGTCGCGCGAGGGACATCGCTCGCGAGGCGCCCGCGCGCCGCTTGGTTATCGCGGACTATGCGCGATCAACGAGCGCGAACTCGTGCTCGGCATCTCCGGGGGAGATCAGGATGAGTCCGCGAACCGGCCCCTCACCCGAGTTCCAGACGGTGTGAACCGTGCCACGAGGAATGAAAACGAACCCTCCGGCCGTGACGCGATGCTCGCGGTCTCCGAGGAGAAACGTCGCCTCGCCATCCGCGACATAGAACGCCTCGTCGGTGTGAGGATGGAAGTGAACCGGCGGCGCAGGCTCGCCCGGTGGGAATGCTCCAATCTCGGCCAAGTAGGCACCGTGCAGCTCGACTGGGCCGAAGCGGGTTATCGGGTCGTCGGACGAACTGAGGACGGTGCAACCGTTGATCGTTTCCATCGGGAGACCCTAACCCGACGCGGCACGGGTCGCGATCAGTCGAAGGCGAACAGTGGTGGGAGGATGACCACGACCGTGGCTGCCCACAGCGCGAAGACGGGAAGGTAGGTCGTCTGCCAGCGCTCGAGCCGGTGGAGCGTGCTGTGTCCTGTGAGGAATCGAGCGGATAGCCAGGCGGCCGCGGCCAGGTTGACGAGCAGGACGAGATTGAGGCCGAGCGCTGCCGTTCGGTTCGGGCTGAACCCGAGGTCGCCGATCCGAGCAATCATCGCGCCGAGCACCATCAGGTCGAGCATGAGGGCGCTGACGACCGCGACCAACTGGATGCCGTCCATCCATTCGGGAGACGACGTGGACGGATCCCGCGCGGACATCCCGTACAACACGAGCCCGAGGACGACCAGCAGCAGGGCGTCGAAGGTGCCGAGGAGCTCGCGATCGAACGCGCCGCCAAGCCCGGTCACCGCGTAGACGACGGCAGCGCAGGCCAGCATCACGGCAAACAGCGGCGTGAAGAGCATCGTGAGCACCGGGGCCATGTTCTCGACGACCCGTTGCTTGGACTCGACGAGCCATGCGGCCACGATGACGGCACCCGCCGCTCCCGAAGGCAGCACCCACGCAGCGATCCGATCAACGTCGACCCCCGTCGGTTCGAAGATGCCCGCGATCAGAGCCATGAGCACGCCACCTCCGAGCGCGATCAGCACGTAGTAGATGAACCACTCGCCCGTAAAGCGGACGAAGTCCATGCGCCGCTCGTGCGATCGCAGCGTGCCGCCCATGTACGGGTAGGCGACCACGAACCAGAGCACGACGGGCAGGCTGAGGATGACGAGGGCCTCGGTGTCCGAGTCGGCACCCCACGGGTAGAGGTTGACCACCAGCGCGGCGAGTACGAACGGCGCCGCCGTGAGCACCCGGTGCCGGGTGTCAAGCTCCTGTTGGCGAGCGAAGTACGCGGCGAGAAGCGGCAACACGAAGAGACTGGCGTTCCGCGCGAGCCAGTTCGGCTCCTCGTCGGGAAAATCAGCGGCGAGGCGTGCGACCTGGATCACGACGGCCGCGGCGACGGCGAACACGAGCGTCGCGAGCCAGCCGCTCGGCAGGCGCGCCGGCTCGTCGGCTCCGCTCAGGATGAGCTGCTTCCAGAGTCGGCCGCTGTGCTCGCGTGCGAACTCCCGGGAGAGGCCGTCGACGTCCCCTAGCCGTTTCACCGCGATCAGGAACCCCTCGTCGGCTGTGAGGCCGGCCGCGCTTAGCTCGGCGATCTGGTGACGAAGATGATCCTCCAGCTCATCGACGTCGTGGCCGTCGACGCCCGGGGCGTTGGCGACGTAGGCCCGCCATTCCGCGATCTGTGATTCGACGCTCTCCATGGCTCACGCCTCGCCGAGAGCCGCCAGCACGCCACCCGAGCCCGGCCAGACGTCACTCAGTGCACGCGTGACGGCCACCCATTGCTGCTGCTGGTCTGCGAGTGCTGCTCGTCCCTCGTCGGTGATCGCGTAGTACTTGCGGCGACGACCTTCCGGTGGCGTTCGCCACTCCGTCGTCACGTACCGGAGCCGACGGAGGCGATGGAGCAGCGGGTAGAGCATCCCGTCGGTCCACTCGAGCTCGCCCCCGGAAAGCTCACGCACCCGCTTGAGGATGGCGTAGCCGTAGCTTTCACCCTCCGCGAGGATTGCGAGCACGAGCGGTGTCGCCGAGGCCGCGACGAGGTCCTTGTCGATGTGCATTCCGCCTCCATAGCTCGAAGTACCATGCATAGAAGCACAAGGTAACTCGAGGCCGCAACCCGTTCGAGGGACGGCTAGGAGTCCGAGCGCTTGGGGTGACGGCTCACGCGTCGACCCCGCGTACACGGAACCGGCGCCACCGAGCGTTCATGCCCTGCCCGTCCAGTGACTGACTGCGACGGTCCCGGATCGGCAGCTGCGTGTAGATCCCGAACGCGATGCGGGCGCGTTCGGGGATCAAAATGCCGTGGGCCTCGTACACCTTGTGGCCGTCGACGTTCCAGGCCGCGGTCGATCTGCTCCGGTCGAGCGTGATCTCGCAGGCGCGAAGCCGGGTGAAGTCGTCGTCGAAGTCCTCGTACGGCGACTCGACTACGTGGACGAACGGCTCGCCCGGCCCGCCACCGCCCAAGGGCAGATGCTCGTGCATCGCGAACACGCGGGTCGAGGTGCCGGTGACGGAGAAAACGCGCTTGCTCGCCTCGAGGTCGGCGACCTGGAAGGCGGCGATCCCCCGACGGAAGTCCATCGGTTCCCCGCCGATGTTCTCGATCGCGAGGTCGGCGGCGAACGTCGCCGGCCCATCCGGCGGCAACTCGAAGTGGCGCGTCGACAACGTGAGGTACTTGACGCTGTCGACGGCCTGAAACGTGTCGTGCGAACGCGAGAAGCGCGGGATCGTCACTCGCACCTCGCCCTCGTCGACGGCCAGCTCCGCGTTGGGGTCCAGCGGGATGTGCTCGCCACCCGTCGGGAGCGGCAGGCGGGCCGGGCTCCAGCGCGCAGTGTCGAGATCCGGCCCCCTGAGCGCGTCGTACGTGACGAAGCCGTCGCGGGCGGCGGCTGCGGCCTCCGTGTCAGGCATCACGGCTTCCGCCCCCAGAGCAGAGCGGCTGAGTTCACGCCGACGATGCTATTCGCTCCCACGCCGCGAGCGACGTGACCGACCCTGTGCCAGTGATCGCAAATGTTCCTTGAGGCTCCACGGGTCAGGCGACGGACAGGAGATACCGCGGGCGAAGGACAGTCGGGCCGTGGGCACACGCGGTAAATTGGGTTGACACAAACGCAAGGAGCGGCAGTCCATGAAGAAGAGCTCCGCGCAGAAGGTCGAGTCTCCATCCCAACTGGTAGACGCAAGGATCAAAGAACTGGGCGACTGGCGGGGCAGGACCCTCTCAAGGCTTCGCGCCTTAATCAAACAGGCCGACCCCGATGTGGTCGAGGAGTGGAAGTGGAGAAAGCCTTCGCATCCAGGGGTTCCGGTGTGGTCTCACCAAGGTCCGATCTGCACTGGCGAGACGTACAAGAGCGTCGTGAAACTCACCTTCTTCAAGGGGGCCTCGCTGAAGGACCCTTCGGGACTGTTCAACTCGAGCCTCGAAGGCAACACCCGGCGCGCGATCGACTTCCACGAGGACGATGAGATCGATGAGAAGGCTTTCGCGACCCTCATTCGAGCTGCGGTTAGCCTGAACGAGTCCTCGTCCCGCTAGTGTGACCTGCTCGCGCGATCAGATCGCGTAGTAGTCCGTGTGCCAGTGGAGGCTCGGGCCGACGGGCGATCTGCAGGTTGATCCGTCGCTGCCTTCACAGCCACTGTGTACTTGAGTCAAGAAGAGTCTCGCCCGAGGTGAGGAGACACCCGATGCGCGCATTCACGCTGAATGACTTCGATAGCACGCCTGGATTTCGCGATGACATCCAGATTCGGGACGCGGGCGCGGGTGAGCTCGCGGTCCGCGTTCATGCGTCATCCGTGAACCCCGTGGATGCCGCGATCGCGTCCGGGATGCTCAAGGGCATGGCCGAGTACGACTTTCCGGTAACGCTTGGACGCGACTTCGCAGGAGTAGTTGAGGAAGTCGGCTCAGGCGTCACGGGACCCGCGGCCGGTGATGCGGTGTTCGGGTTCGTCCCGCACGCGAACCCGACGGTGCACGACGGCAGCTGGGCTGACTACCTCGTCATCGCCCAAGATTTGGTCGCCCGTGCCCCCGAACGCATCGATCTGAACACGATCGGAGCGGCGCCGATCGCGGCGCTGACGGCGATCGCAGCACTCGACGCGCTCGAGCCCTCCGATGGCGACACCATCCTCGTAATCGGAGCAAGCGGCGGGGTCGGGAGCTTCTTCGTACAGCTCGCGCAGGCCTCCGGCGCGCACGTAGTCGCTCCCTCACTGCCCGAGGACCGGGACTACCTTCGCGAGCTGGGAGTCAGCGAGACGCTCGACCGCGATTCCGATCTCACGGCCCAGGTACGCGAGCGCTTTCCTCATGGGGTCGACGCCATCCTGGATCTCGTCTCGTTTACGCCGGATGCATCCGTGCTCAAGGAGGGAGGACGGCTCGCCTCCTCGCTCGGCGCCGCAGGCGAGGGCCCCGGACGCACAAACCTGATCGCGTCGGGAACAACGCCGAGCCTTGAGCGCCTGGCTGAGATGCTTGAAGCTGGCTCGCTGCGCGTACGCGTCCAAGAGACGCATCCGCTCGAGCACGCAGGCGAAGCGCTGCAATCGCTCGCGAGCAGCCATACCCAGGGGAAGGTGGCGATCGCGATCTCCTAATCGGCGTCGACGACAATCGCTCGCGCTCCGAGCAGCACTGCAGAGAGATATCGGCTGGGTGTGCCAGCGTGCGGGAATGTCGCTCGAGCCGCGTGGGCGGGACCTTCAGTCGTCCGATGCCAGCTCGAAGCGAGCGATAACTCCTTCGTCGCCGCCCTCGGGTACCGGGCGTTCAGGATGGCGTGTCGCCACCCAGGCAACTCCCCGCTCCGGGTAGGCGACGACATCTGGGAACCGCTTTGTCGAGATGCCAAGCATCCTCACAGGCTCATCCGTGGGGTTCGAGAAGGTGTGCAGCCCGTCCCGGCCTTCCGGGAAGTAGACGACGTCGCCGGGTGATAACTCCTCCTCTCCCTCTGGCATGCGGACGGTCAGCGTCCCACTGAGGACGAAGAACATCTCCTCGACGCCGTAGTGCATGTGCATCGGACCTCCTGGTGCTTGCGGCAGGTACTCGATGAGCGACGCTCCGAGGTGGTCGGTCCCGAACGGGTGCCCGAACCACCGGACGCGCTTGTCGTCCTCCACTTCATCCCAGGGCTCGTCTTCCAAGAAATTCAGGCGGCGCATGCGCTCCTCCGTTTCCGTCGGGTCTTTGGGAGGAGATCATGCTCGCCTGCGCCAGAGTTAGGGAATGTCGCCAGAGCGTAGATCGACTCGGCACGCTTCCGCAGCACAGGGAGGCGTAGGGGCGGATTGCCTCGGGTACGTCTGCGGCCAGGCCTGTCACCGACCGAAGCCAGAACCTACGGAAAACGGGAGTCGCGAGATGCGTGTGCTGTTGTCGACGAAAGATTGCGAGGAGAGTGGCCAGTGATGGACGCCGACGTGATCATCGTGGGCGCGGGCCCAACCGGTCTGATGCTCGCTTGTGAGCTGCGCCTGGCCGGCGTGCGACCGCTGGTACTGGAGCGGCAGCCGCAGATCCGAGACATCCCGAAGGCCGGCGGTCTCAGCGGGCAGATCCTGCAACTGCTGCGCTACCGAGGCGAGCTCGAGCGATTCGAAGCAGCCAGCACGGGTCCCCGGCCGGCTCCTCGGTTCCCGTGGGGCGGGATGCATGTGGATTTCACCCAACTCGCAGATCCCCCGATGCAGGCGCTGCCGCTCCCGCAACCGCGTCTCGAGCGCGTCCTCGACGAGTTCGCCCGCGAGCTCGGCGCCGAGATCCGCCGTGGCCAGGAGGTGGTCGGGCTGCGCCAGGACGACGCCACCGTGACCGCGGAGGTGCGCGGGGCGGACGGGCAGCATCGGGTGACCGCCCGCTTCCTGGTGGGCTGCGACGGCGCGCAGAGCCCGGTGCGCGACTTGGCCGGCATCCCGTTCCCCGGGATCACGTACCCAGAGGTCCAGCGGCTCGCCGTGGTCACGGTGCCCGAGTCCGTGACCGTGCTCGAGAATGGCGACCTCGACGTCGCCGGTGTGGGCAGGATCAGCTTCGGTTTCACACGAACCGACCGCGGTGAGTTCGCCGTCGGGTCGGCCGATCCCGCGGTCCTGGGGCTCTTCACCAGCGAGGACGAGTCCGCCGACTACGACGACGACGAGCCGATGACCTTGACCGAGCTCCGGGACAGCATCCGCCGCGTGCTCGGCGTGGATCTGCCCTTGGGAGAACCGACCCGGCTGACGCGCTTCA
>JBKOYF010000140.1:0-10034 GCA_046725305.1 Actinomycetota bacterium | reverse complement strand
CGCTGCGCCGTCTCCACGATCTGGGACGCCGAGCGGTCCACCTGCTGGTGGTCGTAGCCCTTCAGACGGATGCGGATCTTCTGCTGCGCCATAGTCGAAAAAGAGGGGCGAGTCGCCTCGCCCCTACGCGATGATCTCCGTGACGACGCCGGCCCCGACCGTGCGTCCGCCCTCGCGGATCGCGAAGCGGAGGCCCTGGTCCATGGCGATCGGCTGGTGCATGTCGATCTCCATGTTCGTGTTGTCGCCGGGCATGACCATCTCCTGACCCTCGGGAAGCGCGATCGAGCCCGTGACGTCGGTCGTGCGGAAGTAGAACTGCGGCCGGTAGCCGTTGAAGAACGGCGTGTGGCGACCGCCCTCGTCCTTCGAGAGCACGTAGACCTCGGCCTTGAACTTCGTGTGCGGAGTGATCGATCCCGGCTTCGCGAGCACCTGGCCGCGCTCGACCTCCTCGCGCTTGATGCCGCGGAGGAGCGCACCGGCGTTGTCCCCGGCCTGCGCGAAGTCGAGCGTCTTCAGGAACATCTCGAGACCCGTGACCGTCGTCTTCGCGACCTCCGGGTGGATGCCGACGATTTCGACCTCCTCGCCGACCGTGAGCTTGCCCTGCTCGATCCGGCCGGTGACGACGGTGCCGCGGCCCGTGATCGTGAAGACATCCTCGATCGGCATGAGGAACGGCTTGTCGACGTCGCGGACGGGCTCCGGGATGTACGAGTCGACCGCCGCCATGAGCTCGAGGATCTTCGGCGTCCACTCCGCGTCGCCCTCGAGCGCCTTCAGCGCCGAGACCTGCACGACGGGGATGTCGTCGCCGGGGAACTCGTACTTCGAGAGGAGCTCACGGACCTCCATCTCGACGAGCTCGAGCAGCTCGGGGTCGTCGACCATGTCGGCCTTGTTCAGCGCGACGACGATCGAGGGAACCTCGACCTGGCGGGCGAGCAGGATGTGCTCGCGTGTCTGCGGCATCGGGCCGTCGGCCGCGGATACGACGAGGATCGCGCCGTCCATCTGGGCGGCGCCCGTGATCATGTTCTTGATGTAGTCGGCGTGCCCCGGGCAGTCGACATGCGCGTAGTGCCGGTTCTCCGTCTCGTACTCGACGTGCGCGGTGTTGATCGTGATCCCGCGCTGGCGCTCCTCTGGTGCCTTGTCGATCGCGTCGAAGGACGTCTCCTCCGTGTTCGTACCGGCCTCCGACAGGACCTTCGTGATCGCGGCCGTGAGCGTCGTCTTGCCGTGGTCGATGTGGCCGATCGTGCCGACGTTGACGTGCGGCTTGGTGCGCTCGAACTTCTGCTTAGCCATCTGCTCCTATCCTCCGAGCTCGTCTTCCTGGGTTACGGTGTCTTGTCGCCTCCCACGATCGCCTCGGCGATCGTGGCCGGAACTTCCTCGTAGCGGTCGAACTGCATCGTGAACGTCGCGCGGCCCTGGCTCATCGAGCGCAGGTCGGTCGCATAGCCGAACATCTCCGAGAGCGGGACGCTCGCGCGGATCGACTGCGACGCGCCGACCGGCTCGAGCTGCTCGACCCGGCCACGACGGCCGTTCAGGTTACCAATGACGTCGCCGAGGTACTCGTCGGGTGTCACGACCTCGACAGACATGACCGGCTCGAGGAGCTTGGGCTTCGCCCGCTTCATGCCCTCCTTGAACGCCATGGAGCCGGCGATCTTGAAGGAGCGCTCGCTCGAGTCGACCTCGTGGTACGAGCCGTCGATCAGCTCCACCCTGACGTCGACCACGGGGTAGCCGGCGACGATGCCCGAGCTCATCGCCTCCTGGATGCCCTGGTCGACCGCCGGGATGTACTCCTTCGGCACGCGCCCGCCGACGACCTTGTCCACGAACTCGTAGCCTTCGGCCGGGTTCGGGTAGAGGTTGATGATGACGTCGCCGTACTGACCCGAGCCGCCGGTCTGACGGACGAACTTGCCCTGGATCTTCTCCGCCGGGCTCGTGATCGTCTCGCGGTAGGCAACCTGCGGCCGGCCGACGTTGCCGTCGACACCGAACTCGCGCTGGAGCCGGTCGACGATGATCTCGAGGTGTAGCTCGCCCATCCCGGCGATGAGCGTCTGGCCGGTCTCCTCGTCCGAGGACACCCGGAACGTCGGGTCCTCCTCGGCGAGCCGCTGGAGCGCCTGCGCGAGCTTGTCCTGGTCGGCCTTCGTCCGCGGCTCGATGGCGACGGAGATGACCGGGTCGGGGAACGACATCGACTCGAGCACGATCGGGGCGGCGTCGACGGCGAGCGTGTCGCCCGTCGTCGTGAACTTCAGCCCGACGGCGGCTGCGATCTCGCCGGCACCGATCTCCTCGCGCTCCTCGCGGTGGTTCGCGTGCATCTGGAGGATGCGGCCGATCCGCTCGGTCTTCCCGCTCGTCGTGTTCAGGACCCGGCCGCCCGCCTTGACCTGACCCGAGTAGACGCGGAAGTACGTCAGCTTCCCGACGTAGGGGTCGCTCATGACCTTGAACGCGAGCGCCGCGAACGGGGCGTCGTAGTCGGCAGGCCGGGTCTCCTCCGCCTCGGTCTTCGGATCGAGCCCCTGGACGGGCGGGACGTCGAGCGGGCTCGGGAGGTAGTCGACGATCGCGTCGAGCAGCGCCTGTACGCCCTTGTTCTTGAAGGCCGAGCCGGCGAGGACGGGGGTGATCGCACCCTCGAGCGTTCCGCGACGCAGTGCGCGCCGGATCATCTCCGGCGTGACCGACGCCTCGTCCTCGAGGTACGTCTCCATGAGCTCGTCGTCGAACTCGGCGACGAGGTCGATGAGTGCGTGGTGACCGGACTCGGCGGCGCCGGCCAGCTGCGCCGGGATCTCCTCGATCGTGAACTCGGTCCCGAGCGGGTTCGAGTACGTGATCGCGCGCATCTCGACGAGATCGACGATCCCCGAGAACTGGTCCTCGCTGCCGATGGGGACGTGGATGGGAACAGGACGCGCGCCGAGGCGATCGCGCATCGACTGCACGGCGGCGTCGAAGTCGGCGCCGGTGCGGTCCATCTTGTTGATGAACGCGATGCGGGGGACGCCGTAGCGGTCGGCCTGGCGCCAGACGGTCTCGGACTGCGGCTGCACGCCTGCGACAGAGTCGAAGACCGCGACCGCGCCGTCGAGCACGCGGAGGCTGCGCTCCACCTCCACGGTAAAGTCCACGTGCCCGGGCGTATCGATGATGTTGATGCGATGATCGCGCCACTCCGCGGTCGTCGCCGCCGACGTGATCGTGATGCCGCGCTCCTGCTCCTGCGCCATCCAGTCCATCGTTGCGGCGCCCTCGTGCACCTCGCCCATCTTGTGGGTGCGGCCCGTGTAGTAGAGGATGCGCTCCGTCGTCGTGGTCTTGCCAGCGTCGATGTGGGCCATGATCCCGATGTTGCGGACGCGGTCGAGCCCGACGGGTGTGGCTACGGCAGACACCTCCGCGTCCTCGCTACCAGCGGTAGTGCGCGAAGGCCTTGTTCGCCTGCGCCATCCGGTAGATGTCGTCCTTCTTCTTGTAGGCGCCGCCCTGCTGGTTCAACGCGTCCATGAGCTCGCCGGCGAGCTTCGCGGACATGCCCTTCTCGCGGCGCTCGCGCGCTGCCTGAACGATCCACCGAAGCGCGAGCGTGCGTGCACGCCTTTGCGGCACCTCGACGGGAACCTGGTAGTTCGCGCCGCCGACCCGGCGGGAACGAACCTCGAGCACGGGCGTCACGCTCTTCACGGCCTGCTCGAGCACCTCGAGCTGAGGCTTGCCGGTCTTCTCGGCCGCGATCGCGAGCGCGTCGTACACGGTGCGCTCGGCGATCGACTTCTTGCCGTTCAGCATCAGCCGGTTGACGAGCTGAGCCACGAGCACCGAGCCGTGAACGGCATCGGCCTCGATCTGGCGTGGCTGGATCTCTGCGCGGCGGGGCATCCGGTGTCCTACGCCTTCTTCGCGCCGTACTTCGACCGGGCCTGGCGACGCTCGGAGACACCCGCGGAATCGAGCCCGCCGCGGATGACCTTGTAGCGGAATCCCGGGAGGTCCTTCACGCGACCGCCGCGAACGAGCACCACCGAATGCTCCTGCAGGTTGTGCCCCTCGCCGGGGATGTAGGCGCCGACCTCCATCCCGTTGGTCAGGCGCACGCGCGCGACCTTGCGAAGGGCGGAGTTCGGCTTCTTCGGCGTCGTCGTGTAGACGCGCGTGCACACGCCGCGCTTCTGCGGCGCACCCCGGAGCGCGGGGGTCTTCGTCTTCATCTTCGGCGTCGTCCGGCCCTTGCGGACGAGCTGGTTGACTGTGGGCACGCGTTCTCCTACGGACGGTTGGTCGATTTCCTCACACAGAAAGGCAGGCGGGGAGAGGGAACACCCGCCAACCGGCCGCGGAATGGTAGCAGAGCACCTCTTTTCGCGCCCGTAGCTGCGGGCAGGTCACCCGAATACAGTGCGCGTGGCCAGGAGGTGGTTCGGGAGCGATGGTGATCGTGATCGTGGTCGCGTGCGCGCTCGGCGTGGGGGGCGCGCTCCTGCTCGCCCTGCGACTCGTCAACGTCCGTTCGAGCCGGCAGACGGACGAGATCCTCCGGAGCGTCGATGCTCATCTCGAGGGGATCTCGACGAGCGTCGCCCAGGCGATAGCGCGGGTCGTCGAGGCCACGGCTGCCCGAGCACCCGCCGCCTTCCTGACGCTCGACTTCGACGCTCTCGTCGACGAGCTCGTCGCCGAGGCCGCCTCACGCACCGGCGCCGAGGCCGCCGTACTCAGCCTGGAGGGACCGGGCCGGCGACGCATGACCGCGTCCCTCGGTCCCGGCGCGGACTCCGATCTACTCGAGCGGACGTTCGGCTCACCGGACGCGAGCTGGTTTCGCGCGGCGACCATCGAGTGGGCGTACGCGCCTCTCGACGAGCCCGAGGCACATCTCTTCCGCTCGGCGCTCGTGACCCCCGTCGCTGCGAGCGCGCCTGTCCCCGGAGTCCTGGCCGTCTTCTCGACCTCGCCCGGGGCGTTTCGCACCGAGCAGGCGGGCGTGCTCAGAACACTCGTCGACGACGCAGAGGTCGCGCTCGCGAACGCACGGCGGTTCGCGGACGTCGAGGCGCGGACGCTGGTCGACCCGACGGGAGTGCTCGATCCACGCGGCTACGAGCTCGAGCTCGAGCGGGAGGTCGCGAGGGCTCAGAGGACGGGTCGTCCGCTCTCCGTCGTCTTCGTCGAGTTCGGGGACGCAGGGGCCGCAGGACTCGACCGCGAAGCACCCGGCCTCGGCGAGATGGCGCGGCTGGTAACGCGCGTCACCCGCGGGACGGACATCTCCTGCCGCCGCGGCGACCGCCAGCTGGCGATCCTCCTGCCCGAGACGCGCGAGACCGGTGCGACGAAGCTCACGGCGCGGCTCCACGAGGAAGCGCGACGAGCCCTCGGGGGCGGAGGCCAGCGGACGTTCACGGTCGGATATGCAGAGTGGCGTCCGAACGAGTCCGTCGCCTCGCTCGTCGCGCGAGCCGAGGCGGCATCGGCGCGTCCGCTCGTCGCCGTCGGGGCTGCGCGGGAGGAAAACACGTTGCCCGGCAACGGTGACAGGCGCGGGTCGGACCGAGGCGAGAGCGCCTCGGACGAGCTACGCACAGATGCGCTGGACGCACTCGCGCACGTGCTGCCGGACGCTCGCGAGGCCGGACGCTCACTCGCGCTGGCGTTGCTCGAGGTCGACGGACTCGCTCACGTCGGAGAGCAGCTGGGGCGTGACGTCGCCGATGCGCTGCTCGGCGACATCGCGCAGTTCCTGGATCGAGGCGTCGGGAACGGTTCGGTGCACCGGCTCGCCCAAGCGGTGTTCGCACTCGTCCTCGTCGACGCGACGATCGACGACGCGGAGACGCTCGTCGACGCGCTGCGCGCGTCGCTCGAGTTGCCCGAAGGCGCGGAGCGTGTGACGCTCACCGCCGGCGTGACCGAATTCGTCGAGAGCGACGATGCGGCGGCCGCACTCGGCCGCACCGAGCATGCGCTCTGGCAGGCGAAACAGGCCGGGCCAGGGACCGTGGTCGTCGTCGTTCCGGGCTCGAGAAATCCAGGCGTGACCTAGCTCGTGGGGGCGCCTTCGGCGTCCAGCTTGCCGAGTACAGTGCGAGCGGGGTACCTCGTTCGAGGTTGCATCACCCGTTTGCGTGAGTACAAGGAGAGTAGTTCGCGAATGAGGAGGCTCGAGCCATGGCGCTGACGATCGTGATCGTCGCGGCGGTTGCGGTCGTCGCGGCCGTCGTCGTCGCCGTCGTCGCGACCCGTCGCCAGCCAGCGGGCCCAGTGCCGGACGACGAGCTCGTGCGCGCCGTGGCCGAGATGCGGAGCAAGATGGACGAGCTGGCCGGAGGGCTGTCCGAGGCCCTCGAGCGGGCGGAGCAGGAGACTCGGAGGAACCGGCTCTTCGGGGAGCTCGGAGGTTCCATCGACCTCGACGAGCTGATGGACCGCGTGCTCGACGCGGCGATGGAGATCCCGGTGATCGACGCAGCGATGATGGTCGTCGAGCGCCAGGACGGCGCTCCTGCCGTCGTCACACGCGGCATGACCGCTCAGGAGGCCGCCCGGCCGCCCACATCGGGCGTCGTCGGAACGCTGCCGGGAACCATCACCGTCAGCTACCGCTACGGACGGGATCGGGAGGGCGTCGACGCCGACCTCATTCGCGGAGGAGCGTTCATCCCGCTGATGGGCCGCGAGCTCCGTCCCGTGGGGACGTTGTCACTCTTCTGGCGGTCTCCCGATCACGAGCCGGACGCGCAGCAGATCGAGCAGGCGGAGAACCTCGCCGCGAGCTCCATCTCCGCGATCGAGAACGCGCGCCGCTACGGCGAGGCGCGCAAGCTGGCCGAGACGGACGCGCTCACCGGGCTCTTCAACCAGCGCTTCTTCCACGACACGCTCCGCCGCGAGGTGACGCGCGCGCACCGGTACACGAGGAAGCTCACACTCGTCGTCTTCGACCTCGACGACTTCAAGTCGATCAACGACCAGATCGGCCATCTCGCGGGCGACCGTGTCCTCGCGCAGGCAGCCGACCGGCTCCGTGAGGCGGTGCGCTCGGTCGACGTCGCCTGCCGCATCGGCGGTGACGAGTTCGCCGTGATCATGCCGGAGTCGTCCGCGGAGGACGGCGAGCAGCTGTTCCGACGTGTCCACAACTCGATGCGCGGTACCGCTCTCGGGCAGGACGAGCACCGCCTGCGGTTGTCCGGCGGCATCGCCGAGCTCCTCCACGGCGATACGCCGGCGAGCCTCTTCGAGCGGGCGGACGCGGCACTCTACCGGGCGAAGGAGTTCGGCAAGGACCGCGCCGACGTCGCAAGGGCGGGCGAGTTCCGTCCTGGCGCCGAGCCGGGCGACTACCCAGCCGACTGACCCAGCCGACTAGCCGCGCGTCGCGACGGAGTCGTGCGACGCTCCGGCCTTACCGACCGGGCGCTCGATCGAGACGACCACGCTCGTCTTCGGTCGGATGCGCTTCGAGAGGAACACTGCCCGCTCCGCGCCGACGAAGCGTGCGCCTGCCACGGGTCGCGAACCTGGCGCCAGCACCCATGCCACATAGGGCTTGCCCGGAGCGGCTCGCTCGAGGCCGCGCACGAGGATCGCTGCTCGACCGCCGCTCCCCACTGCGAGCACGAGGCGTCCGCCCGAGCGACTGAACACGATCCGCTGCGTGCTCGGCTTCGCGAGGAGCGCGAGCACCCGCGGCTCGACTCCGGAGGCCGCGAGAGCAGGCGCGCCCGTCGAGACGCCGGAGGCCGTTCCGGAACCGCCGGCCGTGAAGACGGCGGCCGTCCCGAAGGCCATCGCCGCGATCCCGGCGAGCGCTGCCACGACGGCGATCGTCGTCGGGGATGGACGTCGCCCACGCGGAACCTCCACCTGGGCCCAGCGGCTGACGAAGACGCCGGCAGGATCTTCGTCCGTCGTCTCGACGTCCATCGCCGGAACGCGTACGACGGGGATCTCCGACAACGTCTCCACGGGTCGAGATCACGGTAGCGCCCGGTCCTGTCGGACTCGGTGCGGCGGCGGTCGGCGGCACCGGGGATGTCGACCGGTCCGCACGCTAGTAATTCGCCTGTGCCGGATTCGGGGACGACCGTTGCTCTCTCCCTCAGCGCTCTCCTGCTCGGCGTGCTCTGCCTGTCCCTCTTCGTCGTTGCGCTGAGGCGGATGCTCGGCCGCAGCGAGGAGATCGTGACGACGATGCTCCAGCGCTACGACAGCAGGCTCGCCGAGTTCGCCCAGACCCTGAACGACGCACTCAACCAGACGCTGCCCGCGCGGATCACTGCGGCGATCTCGGGCTCCATACCCGGCGGCCCGGCCTCGGTGGAGGCGCCCGACCACTCGAACGTCGTCCGCGTCCTCGAGCTCGCGCGCGAGCAGACCGCGGCCGATGCCGCGGTCGCCATCGTCGGCACGACACGCGAGCCGATCCTGGCGACGGTCGGGCTTTCGCAGTCGGAGGTCGCCCAGGTCGGGGGCCTCGGCGTCCCTGACTACCGCGGCGCTCGGGCGATCCAGGTGTCCTTCAACGGCGAGGAAGGCCCGCGGGGCGACAACCCGATCCGGGGCGGCCTCGCCATCCCGCTCCTCGACTCACCGACCGATCCGGGGATGCTCGCGGTGCTGACGAGAACGCCCGATCGCCGCTTCAGCGAGATCGACATCTCGTCGCTCGAGAACGTCCTCAGCATCACTCGCCCCGCCCTCGAGACGTCGCTCGAGCTCCGCGAGCCCGACCCCGTGCCGGAGCGCGACCCGCTCACGGACCTGTACGACCGCCCTGCGTTCCACGCACTCCTGGATCGCGAGATCCATCGCTCTCGACGACGGGGCGAACAGCTCGCCCTCCTCATGCTCGACGTCGACCGGCTCACGACCATCAACGCCCGGATCGGACATCTCGCCGCCGACGGCGTGCTCGCCAAGATCGCGGAGGTCCTGAGCGACGTCACGGGCCCGCGCGACCTGCCGTGCCGCATCAGCGGAGGTCGTTTCGGCGTGCTCCTTTCGCACGCCGACAGCCGGGACGCCGAGCGGTTGTTCGAGCGATTCCAGAGCGCGCTGCGCGAGCGTCCGCTCCCCGAGATCGGCGTCGTCTCGTTCTCGGGCGGAGCAGCGGAGCTCCTTGGGAACGACGACGCAACCGCACTGATCGTTCGGACGGACGCTGCGCTGAGCCTCGCGAAGAGCTCGGGACGCGACATGGTCGTGACCGCCGGGAAGCGCCCGAACCGGGACGTCGCCTAGCTCGAGCTCTAGCGGCGCGAGGCAGCCCAGCGCGCGGCCTCGGGCTCGTCGAGCGAGAGGAACGGCGCGTACGACGACAGGTCGACCACGCCGAGCTCGGGGAGCCGGTCGCGCTCGCAGACGAGCTTGCTCTCCGCAGCCGCTTGCATCTTGAGTGTCCACGCCGCGTAGGCGTCTGCTCGCCGCTCGGCGCGGAGCTCACGAACGATCGCCGGGCGGGCCTGGGCGTAGGGAAGCGCCGCGAGGGCGGTCGTGTCGCCGTGTGCCTCGACCGTGAACATGCCCTCGACCGTTCGGATGGTGGCGGTACGCCCGGTCGGCACGCGGAAGACGGCATCGGGGGCCGAAGACGCGAGGGCGACGCCCCGGCCTTCCGGCAGCCAGCTCGGCGCGGGCGAAACGACGAGCTCGCGTGCGAGCACCGGCGCGTAGGTCGACCGGAACCGTTCGACGTCGAGCGCCGAGACGCGCGGAACTGCCAGGCGAGCAACGATGTCTCGCGTGCGCAATTCGTCGCCGATGACGCCGCGCGCGACACCCTGACTCGCGCCCGCCGCCGCGACGGCGGCGCGGAATGCCGCAGTGCTTCCAGCGAAGCGGACGCCCACGATGCGCCGTTCGAGCACGAGCGCGGCGGACGGGGAGACACGTGTCTTCTCGCGCTCGATCGCCCGCACGACGAGCGCCGTCAGCGCAAGCTCGCGGTCACGCGTGAGCTTTGCGAGCGAGGCCACGGCCGAGGCGGTCAGCGG
>JBKOYF010000029.1:0-13493 GCA_046725305.1 Actinomycetota bacterium | reverse complement strand
GACGCGAGGAACGCGCTCGCTACCTGCTGCGTCGCGGGGAAGGCCGAGAGGACGCTCCAGAGGCCGATGAGCGCGACGAGCGCGATGACGACGCGGAGGAGGAAGCTGAAGGTCGTTCGGCGGCGGGCGGCGACGGCGGGGTCGCGCTCGGCCAGCCTTCGCTCGTAACGGTCGAACGCGTAGCTGAGGGCCGAGCGCACGGCGACGAGCACGACGATCCAGACGACGGCGGAGACGAGCGCCTGGGCGAGGTTGCTGTCCACGCCGGGACATTCGGCGCGGGGTGCTCCGAGCCTGCCTCGTCAGTTCCCGGCGAGGACGTGGGCCTTGGCCGTCGCGTACTCCTCGTCGGTCAGCTCGCCCTTTGCGTGGAGCTCCGCAAGTGAGGCGAGCCGTGAGGCGACATCCGTCGCGGCAGGCGCTTTGTCCCGCGCGGCGGAGGTCGCCCTTCGGCCCTCCATCCACTCGGACACCTTCGTTCGTGCGTCGTCGACGATCGTCGGCGCTCCTGTGTCCGGGAACTCCTGCAGCGTCTGCCTCCGGGTTACCTCGATCCACGTCGCTCCGAGCGCGGCGAGAAGCAGCACGACGAGCAGCCGTGCGAAGTCGGTCACCTCCGACGTGTACAGGAGGATCAGCGCGACGATCGCAAGCGCGACGTACGCCCAGGCACGGTTGCGCAGCCCCGGCGCGAGCCAGCCACGTGCGGCCAGCGCCCGGCGAGCCGGGCCGGCAAGCCAGGCCGCAACGAGGAAGAGGATCCCGACGACGATCATCAGCCTGAACGATCCGCGCATCAGGTCCGTGAGGATGTCCCAGGCGTTGCTCGCGGCCTCCCGGTCGTCGCGCCGGGCCACGAGCGAGTCGACGACGTAGTTGCGCGTCAGGCGAGCGGCGAGGAGGCCCAGGATGCCCACGACGCCAAGGGTGATCCCGATCCCGCGGACGGCCCGCCGGCGCTCGCCCGCGAGCCACAAGGCGATCCCGAAGGCGACGAGCGTGAGGATCGGCAGCACCCACGCGAGGGCCTTCAGGAGCTCGAAGACGTTCTGCGCCGTGTCGAGCTCGTCAGCGCGGAGAATCACGATGCGACCAGCATCGGCGGGCAGCTTGTCGGCCACCTGGTCGCCGATGCCGATGCGGTCTGCCGCCTCCTGGATGATCGCGCGGAGGTTCAGGGTCACCTCACCGCCCGCTGTGGAGACGCGTGGGCCACCGCCCTCGAGGACCTCGACGAGCGTCTCGTGCGTCTCCCGGAGCGTCACCTTGAAGAGCCTCTGGAACGCCGGCTGCTCGAGCGCGCGGTTCACGATCTGGTACGAGGCCTGACGGAGCCCGGCTGCCGCAGGCCCGGAGAGGGACTTGTAACCCGACGGGAGCTGTCCCTTGACCTCGGCCTGCACGTCGACGTTCGCGAACAGCTCGTCGACTGCCCGGTTGGCGATGGCGCTGCGGATCTGCGGGTCGTCGAGCAGCGAGCTGCTCGTGTCCGTGAAGACACCGGTGTTCAGCGCCACGCGATTGATCCAGACCGCGAACGACGAGAGGAGGAGCAGCAGCCCGGCGATCACGAGCACGATCCACATCGCCGCCGAGCGGCTACGGGTCTGCTTGCGGCCCGGCTCCGGGGAGGCGGCCGCTTCGGTCTCGGCGCTCATCGCGGCACGCGGAGACTACTCGGTGCTTCGTGCGCTCGCGTCCTCACCGAGCGAGAACGCCTCGTGCAGCGACCGCACCGCCCGCTCGAGGTCAGTTCGGGCGATGAGGCACGAGACCTTGATCGGGGAGGTCGAGATGAGCCGGAGGTTGATGCCGGCGTCGGCGAGCGTGCGGAACATGCGTGCCGCCACGCCGGGATGCGATCGCATGCCCGCGCCCACGAGAGAGACCTTTCCGAGGTCCGAGATCTCCTCGACTCTGATCTCGCCGATCGCCGCCTGTGCCTGCGCGAGCGCCCTGCGGGTCGCCGGGACGTCGTCCTGCGGTACGGAAAAGGAGAGCTCGGCCGAATCGTGGACGACGTTCTGGAGGATCGTGTCGACGTTGACGTGCTCCGCGGCGACCGCGTCGAAGATCGCGGCCGCAGACCCGGGTCGATCAGGGACGTCCCGGAGCGAGAAGACGACCTCGTCGCCGGAGTACGTCACCGCGGAGACGATGGCCTGCTCGAGCGCCGCGGCGTCCTCGACCCATGTTCCGTCCTCGTTCGAGAACGTCGACCGGGCATGGATGCGAACGCCCTGGCTCCGCGCGAGCTCGACCGCCCGCAGCATGAGCACCTTCGCGCCGGACGCAGCCATCTCGAGCATCTCCTCGTACGACACCTTCGCGAGCTTGCGAGCGTCGGGGACGATCCGGGGGTCCGCGGTGAACACGCCGGTCACGTCCGAGTAGATCTCACAGGACGCTCCGAGCGCCGCCGCGAGCGCGACGGCGGTCGCATCGGTGCCGCCGCGGCCGAGCGTCGTCACGTCCATCGTGTCGCGGGAGAAGCCCTGGAAGCCCGCGACGAGGACGATCCGCCCGCGGTCGAGCGCCTCGACCACGCGAACGGGCGTGATCTCGCGGATCTTCGCCTTCGTGTGCACCGGGTCGGTGATGATCCCCGCCTGCGAGCCGGTGAACGAGACCGCCTCGTAGCCGAGGTCGTGGACCGCCATCGCCACGAGCGCACAGGCGATGCGCTCCCCCGTCGAGAGGAGCATGTCGAGCTCCCGCGGATGCGGCTCCGGCGACACCTGGCGTGCGAGCTCGACGAGCCCGTCCGTCGTGTCGCCCATGGCGGACACAGTCGCGACGACGCGGACGCCGCGCTCCCGTGCCTCGACGAGCCGTCGTGCGACGTGCTTGATCTTGTCCGGGTCTGCGACGGACGAGCCGCCGAACTTCATGACGACGGTCTCCGGTGTGGGCTGCGGGCTCGTGCTCATGACCGCGATTGTCGCGGTCCGGCCGGTCGCGTGCCCCGCGGCGGGCTACGCTCACCCGGTGCCGCGGAAGGTCATGCTCGTCGGGCTCGACTGCGCCGAGCCGTCGCTCGTCCTCGAGCGCTGGCGCGACGAGCTGCCAACGCTGGCAGGCCTGATGGAGCGCGGCGCCTACGGTCGCCTGACGTCCGTGATCCCCCCGATCACGGTCCCGGCGTGGTCTTGCATGATGTCCTCGAAGACCCCGGGCGATCTCGGAGTGTACGGCTTCCGGAACCGCTCCGACCACACGTACGAGGGCGGGTTCATCGCCACGTCGACGGCGATCAAGGAGCCACGCCTCTGGGACCTCGTCACGCGGGCTGGCGGCTCGTCGATCGTGCTCTCGGTCCCGGGGTGCTACCCGCCCAGACCGCTCAACGGGGTGATGGTCGGCTGCTTCCTCACCCCGTCGCTCGAGAGCAAGTACACGTATCCCGCGGCGGTCAAGGACGAGATCGCCGACGTCGTCGGCGAGTACCTCTTCGACACGAAGGACTTCCGCACGGACGACAAGGAGTACCTCCTGCGGCAGGTGTACGAGATGACGGACAGGCGATTTGCCCTCGCGGAGCACCTTCTGGAGTCGAAGCCGTGGACCCTGTTCGCCATGGTCGAGATGGGGCCTGACCGCATGCACCACGGCTTCTGGAAGTACATGGACCCCGAGCACCGCAAGCACGAGCCGGGCAACCCGTACGAGAGCGCGATCCTCGACTACCACCGTCACGTCGACGGGCTCATCGCGCGGCTCCTCGAGCATGCCGACGAGGAGACCGTCGTCTTCGTCCTCTCCGACCACGGCGCGAAGCGTCTGGACGGCGGGATCCGCGTCAACGAGTGGCTCCGAAGCGAGGGCCTCCTCGCGACGCTCTCCGAGCCGAACAGTGTGAGCTCGCTCCGTGACGTCGGCGTCGACTGGTCGCGGACGACGGCATGGGGGGAGGGCGGCTACTACGCGCGCGTGTTCCTGAACGTCGCGGGCCGCGAGCCGGAGGGAACGGTTCCGCCCGAAGACTACGAGACCGTTCGCGCGGACCTCGCTCGCCGCATCGCGGCGATCCCGGACGACGCCGGGAACCCGATCCCGACCGCCGTCTACACGCCGGAGGAGCTGTACGGGGAGCCGCAAGGCGTCGCGCCCGACCTCATCGTCGTCTTCGGGGATCTGCTGTGGCGCTCGGTCGGAACCATTGGCGGCGACGAGGGGATCCAGACGCTCGAGAACGACACTGGCCCAGACGACGCGAACCACGCCCAGGACGGTCTCTACATCGCCGCAGGGCCGGGCATCGACGCGCGCGGCCGCCACGACGCACACCTCCTCGACATCGCACCGACGGTGCTCGAGCTCCTCGGGATCGAGGAGCCGGCCGGCTTGCGCGGCACGAGTCTCGTCGCCCGGCTCGCGAGCGCGTCAGACGTGTGAGAGGACCCCGTCCAGCGGACGGGGCACTCGGTCGAGGTCGAGCGCGTTCACGAGGAGCGGCGCGTAGCGGATCTTCCGGTTCCACATGAACCGCCAGAGCTGCTCCTCGAGTGGCAACTCCCGCTTCGCCAGTTGCTTCTGGAAGGTTCGGAACGAGCCGAGCTCGCCCTCGGACTCGATGATGCGCTCCACCGCGGTCGCGCCGAGCGCGCGGACGAGCTCGTTCTCCAGGTCCGCGTCGCATACGTAGAAACCCAGCTCCTCCATGTCGGCGCGGCCGAGGTCCGAGCCCAGGCCCGCGGTCTCGAGGGCGCGCGCGAACGCCCACTCCTCCCCGGCGTCGCACAGGCCGGCGAGCTTGACCCCGAGGCCACTGGGGCCGAACCGGTCGAGGAACGGCCGGACGGCGTGTGCGCCGCCGATCGCCACGACGGAGACGCCCTCGGCGTCGAGGTCGCGGTCTCGCCGGGTCGCGAGCGCGGTCAGCGCCCGCTGATCGCTGATGCCCTCGACGAGGACGACGGCGCGAGGGGCGGAGTGCTCGGTCACGGCGCAGATCATCGCGACGCGGCTTCACGGAGCAACGGTCACCGGTCCATCTCGCGAAACGCGGGGTTGAAGAAGCCGTAGCCAACGACTGCGGTACAGCCGAGGCCGATCGTCAGGAACGTGGCTGCCACCCCGATTGCTCCGACGAGGGCGCCGCCGACGAGTATGCCGAGCGGGATCGCCGCCCATGCGCCCGCGCGCACTGCGCCGAAGACGCGCCCACGGAGCTGAAGCGGGACGCGCTCGGCCGTTACGGTGAAGAGCAGCGGGTTGATCGGTCCCGACACGAGGCCGAAGACGGCGAGTACGACGAGCGCGACCGACAGCGAGGGAAGCGTCGCCAGTGCCAGGTACAGAAGAGGGATCGCCGCGAAGCAGAAGACCAGTGTCCGCCGCCGCGGCAGGCGGTGCCCGATCGAGCTGTATGCGAGCGCTCCCACGAGCGCTGCTCCCCCGAGGGTGCCGTACATCAGCCCGAGGTCGGTCGCGCTTCCGTACGTCTCCTTGGCGAACACGGTCATGACGATCGGAAACGGCGCCTCGAGGAGGTTCGTGACGAGGACCGTCAACGTGAGCGCACGGATGACACGTTCGTTCCAGATGAACCGCATGCCTTCGGTCAGCTCGGCGAAGAAGGAGCCCCGCGCTTCGACAGCGGCGACCGTCGCCGCGGGGCGCGGGACGACGAGCGCGACGAGCGCCGCCGAGAAGAGGAAACTCGCGGAGTCGAGCCACAGTGCGTTCGTCGCGCCGACTCCGGCGACGAGCAGCCCGCCGATCGGCGCACCGACGAGCTGCGCGCCCTGCTGGATCCCGCTGCGGATTCCGCTCGCCCGCTCCATGCGCACTCCCGCGAGCTCGACGAGATCGGGTAACAGCGCGGCCCGCGCGGTCGATCCGGGCGCGTCGAGCAGCGCGCCAACGAAGACGAGGACCATGAGCTGCCAAATCTCGATTCCCACCGTCGAGTACAGCAACGGGATCGCGGCGACGGCCGCCGAGCTGGCGAGATCGGCGACGACGCTCGTCGTCCGGAAGCCCAACCGGTCGACAACGACGCCGCCGAAGAACGTCGCGATCACGATCGGCAGGAAGTTGAAGAAGACGGCGAGTGCGGTCAGTGACGCACTGCCCGTGGTCGTGAGTACGAACCACGGGATTGCGAGCTGCGCGACGGCGTTGCCTGCCAGCGAGATGATGTCGGCGACGTAGAGCGCATTGAGGGGCGTCCGCTTCGACACGGGCCGCACGCTAGGCCACCACTACAATCCGCCGCGCTGTGAACGTCGTCGTGTACGTCTCCGATGCGCTGCGCACGGACCACCTCGGCTGCTACGGCGCCCGCTACGTCGACACGCGGACAATCGACGGGCTCGCTGCGGGCGGAGCGAGGTTCTCGCACGCCATCAGCGCCGCTCCGTGGACGGCGCCCTCGACGACGTCGATCGTCACCGGGATCTACGCCCACCACCACGGATACCTCCACTGGGACGCGGAGCTCGACCCTTACGTCGAGACGGTGTTCCGGGCGTTTTCCGCGCACGGCTACGAGGTCGCAAGCTTCGTCTTCGACACGAACTACCTCTTCAAGGACCTCCCCGAGGCAAAGGTCCTCGGCACGAGCGAGACCCTCGACGGCGCGGTCGAGTGGATCCGGGCGAGGCGCGACAAGCGCTTCCTCCTGTACGTCCACAACTGGGCGACGCACATGCCGTACGACATCGTTCACGCCGACCGGAAGAACTGGCTCGCCGCGAAGCAGGAAGTGATCGAGGGCATCCAGTCGGACTCGGCGTCCGCGCTCGAGGCGATGCGGGAGCGCTACCGCAAGGCGGTCGAGCGCCAGTCCGAGGTGCTCGTCGCATCGTTCCTCGAGGAGCTCGACGCGCTCGATCTCCGGGAGAGCACCGTCTTCGCGTTCCTCTCTGACCACGGCGAGTCGTGGGGGGAGCGCTTTTCGGCGAAAGAGGACGTCAAGGGCGTGTACCACATGCACGGCTCGGCGCTGCACGACGAGATCGTCGAGGTGCCGCTGATCCTCTCCGCCCCGGGCCGGATCGAGCCGGCCGTCGTCGAGTCGCAGGTCCGCACCGTCGACCTCGTGCCGACGTTGCTCGACCTCGCGGGCCTCCCCGCGCGCGAAACCGACGGCGCGTCGCTTCTGCCCCTCCTCGACGGCCGCGAGCACGACGACCGCGTCGCGGTCATCACGGGGACGGACATGGGCGCTCTCACGAAGCTCGCGGTGCGGAAGCCGCCGTGGAAGCTCATCCTCCACGTCGAGAGCGGAGAGGAGGAGGCCTACCGCCTCGACGTCGACCCGCGCGAGCTCGACAGCCGCCCCGACGACGTCCCGCCGGAGCTCCGCGAGACCGTGTTCCGCGAGCTGGAGAGCGCCGAGCGCCACGAGCTCACGGAGGAGGAAGAGGCGACCGTCGCGAAGCGGCTCTCCGACCTCGGATATCTCTAGATGAGTCAGCTCACAATGTTCTACGAGCGGATGTTCTTCATCCGCCGTTTCGAGGAGACGCTCCTCGACCTCTTCTCGCTCGGGAAGCTCGTCGGCACGACGCACACGTACATCGGGCAGGAGGCGAACGCGGTCGGCCTGATCGAGCACCTCGATCCCGAGGTGGACACGGTCTTCTCGAATCACCGCTGCCACGGCCACTACCTCGCGTTCACGGACGACGCGTTCGGGCTGCTGTGCGAGGTGATGGGCAAGGCGCCGGGCGTGTGCGGCGGCAAGGGCGGCAGCCAGCACCTGTGCAAGGGGAACTTCTACTCGAACGGGGTTCTCGGGAGCATCGTCCCGGTCGCGACGGGGATCGCCCTTGCGGAGAAGCTGAAGCGAACGGGCGCGGTCTCGACCGTCTTCCTCGGCGACGGCACCCTCGGCGAGGGCGTGACCTACGAGTCGCTGAACATCGCGTCGCTCTGGCGGCTCCCCGTCCTCTTCGTCGTCGAGAACAACTACTACGCGCAGTCGACGCCGGTCGAGCTCGAGCTTGCGGGGTCCATCGCCGCCCGGGGCGCGGCCTTCGGCGTCGAGACCGACGAGCTGGACACGACCGACGTCGAGCTGATCCACGAAGCGGCGGGCCGCGCTGTCGGCCGCGTCCGCGAGACCGGAGCGCCCTACTTCCTCGTCCTGAACACCTACCGCTTCAGCCCACATTCGAAGTCGGACGACCAGCGCGATCCGGCCGAGATCGCAGAGCGGCGCACGCGCGACCCGCTGCTCGTCGCGGGTGGGCGGCTCGACGACGAGGAGCGCACCGCGATTGAAGCGCGCTGCGAGGAGCGGCTCGCCGAGACGGTCGAAGCCGCCGACGCGGCGCCGGCGGCGACCCCCGGAGTGGCCGCATGAGTACCACTGCCCAGCCGAAACGCGGCGTACAGGCTCTGAACGAGGCGCTCCACGCGATCTTCGCGGAGCGCGACGACGTCGTCGTTCTCGGCGAGGACGTCCTCGACCCCTACGGCGGCGCCTTCAAGGTGACGCAGGGGCTCTCCGACGCGTATCCCGACCGCGTCCTCACGACGCCGATCAGCGAGGCCTCGCTCTTCGGGGTCGCTGCCGGGATGGCGCTGCGCGGGCAGCGCCCGATCCTCGAGATCATGTTCGGCGACTTCGTCGCGCTCGGTCTCGATCAGATCGTCAACGGGATCTCGAAGTTCCGCGAGATGTACGACGACCAGGTCACCGTCCCGCTCGTCGTGCGCACGCCGATGGGGGCTCGTCGGGGGTACGGCCCGACGCACAGTCAGTCGCTCGAGAAGCTCCTGCTCGCGATCCCGAACATCTGCGTCGTCGCGTGCAGCGAGCACCACGACCTCGGAGCGCTGCTGTCCACAGCGGTCGACGACGACCGCCCCGTGTTCCTCATCGAGAACAAGCTCCTCTACGGGCGGCCGAACCGGCGGCCCGAGGACGGGCACATCGGCGAGCTCGCGGTTCGCGAGACCGGCGAGCCGTTTCCGGCGCTGACGTTCTCCGGGACGGACTTCACCGAGGCCTCGGCCACGATCGTCACGTATGGCGGGATGCTCCCGATCGTCCTCGAGGCCATGACGGAGCTCATCCTCGAGCACGAGATCTTCTGCGAGGTCGTCGCGCTCTCGCAGCTCGTGCCCATGCAGCTCGACGCGGTGCTCGAGTCCGTCGCGCGTACGGGTGCGCTCGTCACCGCAGAGGAGGGGACGCTCACGGGTGGGATCGGCGCCGAGATCGCCGCGCGCGTGCAGGAGGCGGCGTGGAGCGACCTTCGCGCCCCGGTGCGGCGCATCGCCGCGCGCGACGGGATCATCCCGTCGGCACGTCCGCTCGAGGACGCGATGCTCCCCAGCGTCGACGACGTCGTGAACGCGATCCTGGCGCTCGAGGGTGGGCGCTAGTGCTCGAGATCGTCCTTACGCGCGAGGACGCGAACACCGAGTACGCGCTCCTCGCGGAGTGGCTCGTCGCGGACCGTGAGGAGGTGACGGCTGGGCAGCCGGTCTGCGTCGTCGAGACGACGAAGGCGACCGTCGAGGTCGAGTCTCCGGGAGCGGGGACCCTCGTGCAGCTCTACGGCGAGGAGGTCGAGGTCGAGCTCGGCAAGACCATCGCGTACGTAGCGGAGACGCAGGACGAGCTCGCGTCGATCGACGCGAAGGCCGAGGAGAGGCCCGTGCCCAAGCCGCCCCCCGGCGACCGCAAGGCCACCCGCAAGGCGGTCGAGCTCGCCGAGCTGCACGGGATCGACCTCTCGGCGATCGAGAAGCGCGGCTTCATCACGGAGAAGGACGTCGAGCAGCTCATCGTCGCGCAGAAGGCGTCGGAGTCGCCGGCGACGGGCCCGATCCTCGCGGGCGTCTCGGCCGACGGCGTCTCGCTGCCCTCGACGTTCGGTCTCGACGAGAGCACCGGCCGCCTCGATTCGGCCTACCTCGAGTCGCTCCGCGCCGATCCGGATGCGTTCCGCGCGCTCGCGCCGGCGGAAAAGGTGGCGGCGCTGCGTGACGCAGGAGGCCAGATCGGCGACGGTGTCGAGCTCGGCGACGGTTCGCTCGTCGCCGCCCCACGACTGGTCCTCGAAGACGGGGTCCGGATCGGCCCTGGGGCGACCATCGTCTGCGAGGAGGTGGTGGCGATCGGAGAGCTCTCGCAGTTCGGCCCCGACCTCGAGCTCCGCTGCCGTCGTGCGTTTCTCGGCGCGGGGATCTGGGCGGGTCGCGCGATCCGGTTCGGCGGAGGTGGCCACCGCGATCCCTGGGCCACGCTGACGGTCGGCAATCTCACGTTCCTCGGGGACGAGGTGTTCGTCAACGTCTGCCGGCCGGTGCTGGTCGGCCGCGAGGTCTTCCTGACGATGCGCTCGCTGATCGTGACCCACAACATCGGGCACTCCGTGCTCGAGGGCTTCGAGAATCGCTTCGCTCCGGTGGTGCTTGAGGACCGCTCGCAGGTCGGTCTCGGCGCGGTGCTCTACGCGGGGAGCAGGATCGGCACCGAGGCGATCGTCGCCTCTGGCTCGTACGTCGTCGGCGATGTTCCTGCCGGCGCCTTCGCGATCGGCGTCCCGGCGAAGGTGACGGGAAGCTCGAGCCACAAGCTGTCGGACGCGCGCAGGCTCGAACTCGCTCGCCGGATGATCGACGACCTGCACGAGCTGCTCGCCCTCCGAGGGCACGAGGTCTCGGCGATCGAGAACGACGGCTTCGAGGTCCAGGGGACGCGGGTCGCGTTCACGGCGAGCTATCGAGGTGCCGTCGAAGCCCCGGCGGTCGTGCTCGCGTTCGAGGTACGCGGTGACCTGCCGGACGGCGTGGCCGTCCTCGACCTCCTCGGTCGCCGTGTGCACGGAACCGGGGATACCGTGCTCGACTCGGTGCGTGAGTTCTGCCGGAAGCGCGGGATCCGGTTCGAGCCGGGGCCGTGGCGCTACCCCGGCGGCTTGGTCTGATCGCGACGCTCTTCTAAGCACGAAAGGGTGAGTGAATCACCCTGGTATTTCGTGTTTCTCGGTACTAGGGTATGCCGGCCGAGGGGAGTCTCCGACGCGAGACGGGGTGGTGGTTCTGAGAAGAGCTCAGTTCGTTCTGGGGCTTGCCGCGCTCGTTGGCGCCGCTCTCGCATCGTCCTCGGCCGGCCAAGGACCAGCGCCGAGCTTACGGCGTCCCGATGCGGCGTCTCCGATCTTCACGAAGGCGATTGCCGCTCAGCAGAGCCACGCGCGGGCGTGGCGCAACGCGCAGGCGATCGTCGGCAGTGGCGTCGGGCTCACCCCGGCGGGTCAACCGGTCATCGAGGTGTTCACGACGCGACGAGGCGTCAGCATCCCGGAGACGCTCGACGGCGTCCGTGTCCGGACGATCGTCACGGGGATGGTCGTAGCGCGGTCCGCGACGCTCCGCTATCCGAGACCTGTCCCGATCGGCGTCTCTTCCGGTCTTGCCGATTTCGGAACGGGCACCCTCGGAGCGAGGGTCTCGAACGGCTCGACCGTCTACGCGCTCTCGAACAACCACGTTTTCGCCGGGATCAACACGGCGAGCATCGGGGATCCGATCCTGCAACCCGGGCCTGTCGAGGACGGAGGCACCGACCCTGACGACCGTATCGGGACGCTCGCGGACTACCAGGAGATCGACTTCAACCCGGGAAGCGCGAACACGATGGACGCTGCGATCGCGCTCACCACTACTGGCGATGTCGGCACCGCAACGCTGCCGGACGGCTACGGGACGCCTAGCTCGACGACAGCGCCCGCGTCGATCGGTCTTCCGGTTCAGAAGTACGGGCGCACGACCGGGTTCACGCAGGGGACCATCAACGCCGTCAACGTCGACCTCGACGTCTGCTACTTCCCGCTGACCGAGACCGAGTGCTTCCCCGGTTTCCAGGCCCACTTCGTCGACCAGTTCTCCATCACACCGGGACCGTTCAGCGACTCCGGCGACTCGGGCTCGCTCGTGGTCACACAGGGCGGCAACCAGCCCGTCGGGCTCCTGTTCGCCGGCGGCGACGGCCTGACGATCGCCAACCCCATCGACGCCGTGCTGCAGCGCTTCGACGTCACGATCGACGGTTCCCCGGCAGGACCTGGCCCACCCGGCCCCCCCACCGGCCTCTCGGCCATCCCGGGCGACGCGAGCGCGAGCCTGTCCTGGTCGGCGCCCTCCTTCGACGGGGGCTCGCAGATCACGGGCTACAAGCTCTACCGCGGTACGGGCCCGAACCCGACGAACGTCGTCGCGACCCTGCCCGCTACGCCGACGAGCTACGTCGACTCCGGCCTGCAGAACGGGACGACCTACTACTACAAGGTGTCGGCGCTGAACGCGAACGGCGAAGGCGCAGCCTCCAATCAGGCCTCGGCGACGCCGAATGTGCTCGTGCTCCCGAGCGAGCCGCTTCCGACGCTGGACAACTTCGACCGCGGCTTCGAGAACCCGCTCTCGGACGCGGGCCGCTGGTCGAACGGGATCGCCGGCTCGGGGGAGACGGGTCTGTACATCCCGTCGAGCTGGCTCGCCTGCGCGACCTCGACGACGTGCACGGCCTGGCGCAACAACACCGACACCCAGTACGGCCCCGACGTCGAGGTCTGGGCGCGGCTGTCCGTGCTGCCGGGCGACAACAACCAGCTGCGCCTGCTCGCCCGCGTGCAACAGCCCGGGTCGGCTGGCTACGACGGCTACATGCTGCGTCCGAACCAGCTTCCGGGGACCGACCAGATCCTCTTCGAGCGCGTCGACGACGGGAACTTCGTCCCCCTGCTGACGGTCAACCAGGACCTGGTCGCCGGCGACCTCTTCCTCCTGCGCGTGAAGGGTTCGACCATCGAGGCCTGGCGCCAGAGAGGCTCCACCTGGTCACGGCTCGGCGTCGTCACCGACTCGACCTACAGCGCCGCGGGCTACGTGGGCGTCGGGATGCGCGGCACGACCGGCCGTGCCGACGACTTCGGCGCGCGCACGCTCGGAGGCGGGAGCCCGACTCCACCCACCGCCCCCCAGAACCTGCAGGCGACAGGCGGCAACGGGCAGGTCTCCCTCACCTGGAGTGCGCCTGCTTCGGACGGCGGCTCGCAGGTGACGGGCTACAAGATCTACCGCAGCACCACCCCGGGCACCGAGACCATCCTCGCGAGCCCCCTCGGCACGGGCACGAGCTACTCCGATCTCACCGCCGCCAACGGCACCACCTACTACTACAAGGTGTCCGCGGTCAACGCGGTCAACGAGGGCCCACTCTCGAACGAGGCGAGCGCGACCCCGAGCGCGATCGTGCCACCGAGCGACCCGCTTCCGACCCTGGACGACTTCAATAGGCCCAACGAGAACCCGCTCTCGGACGCGGGTCGCTGGTCGAACGGGATCGCCGGCTCGGGCGAGACGGGCCTGTACATCCCGTCGAGCTGGCTCGCCTGCACGAGGACGACGACGTGCACGGCCTGGCGCAACAACACCGACACCCAGTACGGCCCCGACGTCGAGGTCTGGGCGCGGCTGTCCGTGCTGCCGGGCGACAACAACCAGCTGCGCCTGCTCGCCCGCGTGCA
>JBKOYF010000115.1:0-5952 GCA_046725305.1 Actinomycetota bacterium | reverse complement strand
CCTCTGCGGCCTGCTCGTGCCGCGAGAGGACATGGCCGAGTGGCTCCAGTGGATCTCCGCCGTGCTGCCGTACACGTATGCCTACGACGCCCTGTCCCGCGCCGCCGACGATCCGAGCCTCGGTGCGCGGTTCTGGCTCGACGTGGCGGTTGTGGTCGGCGTCACGCTGCTCTCGCTCGTCCTCGGCGCGGCGACGCTGAGGCGCCGCACACCGTGAGCTACGAAGCCTTGACGGCGGAGATCAGCCCGAGCACCGACTCCTTCGCGTCCCCGAAGAGCATGGTCGTCTTCGGGTCGAGGTAGAGCTCGTTGTCGATGCCCGCGAAGCCCGGGTTCATGGAGCGCTTCAGCACGACGATGGAGGCGGCCTTGTCCACGTCGAGGATGGGCATCCCGTAGATCGGGCTCGACGGATCGCTACGCGCGGCCGGGTTCGTGACGTCGTTCGCCCCGATGACGAGCGCGACGTCCGTCTGCGGAAACTCCGGGTTGATCTCGTCCATCTCGAACAGCTGGGTGTACGGCACGTTCGCCTCCGCGAGGAGAACGTTCATGTGCCCCGGCATGCGCCCGGCGACCGGATGGATCGCGTACTTCACCTCGACGCCCCGCTCCTCGAGGAGGTCGGCCAGCTGCCGTACGTCGTGCTGTGCCTGTGCGACCGCCATCCCGTAGCCGGGAACGATGACGACCTTGCGCGCAAAGGAGAGCTGCACGGCGACGTCTTCCGGGGTAGTGGCGCGCACGGTGCGGCCGTCGTCCGCGCGCGCCTGGCCCACACCTGCCTGCACCTGGCCGAACGCACCGAAGAGGACGTTCGCGACGGAGCGGTTCATCGCCTTCGCCATGAGGAGCGTGAGCAGCGTTCCTGACGCGCCGACGAGCATTCCCGCGACGATGAGCACCGTCGAGTCGAGCACGAACCCCGTGGCGGACGCGGCGAGCCCGGTGAACGCGTTGAGCAGCGAGATCACGACGGGCATGTCCGCCCCGCCGATCGGGAGCACGAACATCACGCCGAACACGAGCGCCAGGAGGATCAGCACGACGATCGCCCACTGCGCCTCGAGGCCGGAGACGATCGCGACACCCAGCGCGACCGCACCTCCGAGGACGACGACGTTCACGATGTTCTGGCCCGGGAAGACGATCGGGCGCCCACGCACGAGCTCCTGGAGCTTGGCGAACGCGACGAGCGACCCCGCAAACGAGATCGAGCCGATGAGCGCCGAGAGCGAGACCGAGAGAGCTTCGTCCCACGCGAGCACGCCGTGGAGCTCGTGAAACTCCGACAGCGCGATGAGAGCCGCCGCGCCGCCGCCGACCCCGTTGAACAGGGCCACCATCTGCGGCATCGCGGTCATCTTCACCCGCCGCGCTCCCACGAGCCCGACGAGGCTGCCGATGGCCGCTGCCACGACGATCAACGCCCAGTTCGAGATCCCCTCGACGAGGAGCGTGGTCGTGATCGCGACGAGCATCCCGACGCCGCCGAGCCAGTTGCCTCGCCGCGCGTGCTTCGGCGACGACAGGAAACGGAGCGCGAGGACGAAGCAGACGATCGCGACGAGGTAGAGGAGACCGAGGACGTCCGGATCCGAGATCACTCGGGAGGGTCCTGGCGTCTCGGCTCGGGGCGACGCTTGAACATCTCGAGCATGCGGTCCGTCACGAACCAGCCGCCGACGACGTTCGCCGTGGCGAGCACCATCGCGACGAACCCGACGACCTGCGTGAAGGTGTCGTCCGCGAACCCGAGGACGAGGATCGCGCCGACGATGACGATGCCGTGGATGAAGTTCGTCCCCGACATCAACGGCGTGTGCAGCATGGTCGGCACCTTCGAGATCACCTCGAACCCGAGGAAGGCGGCGAGCACGAGGATCGTCAGCTCGACGACGAAGGTGAGATCGGTCACGAAGCGGATTCCTCGGGCCGCGTCACGCACGCACCGCTCGTGATCTCGTCGTCCCAGTCGAGGACGAGCTCGCCCTCAGGCGCGAGGTGCGCGAGGAGCGCGCCCACGTTGCGGGAGTAGAGCTGGCTCGCGTGGTACGCCATCGAGGACGGGAGGTTCGTCGTCCCGACGACCGTCACGCCTGCATGCTCGACCGTCTCCCCCGGCACCGTGAGCTCGCAGTTGCCGCCGGTCTCGGCCGCGAGATCGACGATCACGGAGCCCGGGCGCATGCGCTCGACCGCGCTCGACGGGATGAGCTTCGGTGCCGGGCGGCCGGGAACTGCCGCGGTCGTGATCACGACGTCGAAGTCGGGGATGCGCTCCTCGAGGGCCGACTGCTGCTGTGCCTGCTGCTCTGGTGTCAGCTCGCTCGCGTAGCCGCCCGCTGTCTCCTCTGCGCGTACGCCGAGGTCGAGAAACGTCGCTCCGAGGCTCTGCACCTGCTCGGCGACGACGGGCCGGACGTCGAATGCCGACACCACGGCTCCGAGCCTGCGCGCGGTTGCGATCGCCTGCAGGCCCGCCACACCGGCGCCGATCACGAGCGCACGCACCGGTGCGATCGTCCCGGCCGCGGTCATGAGCATCGGGAAGAGGCGCGGGACGCGATCCGCGGCGAGCAGGACGGCCTTGTAGCCGGCGACCGTCGCCTGCGACGACAGCGCGTCCATCGACTGGGCGCGGGTGATCCTCGGGATCGACTCCATTGCGAATGCGAGCACGCCACGCTCGCGCAGGCGGGCGATCCCGTCCGGGTCGGTGAGCGGCTCGAGAAAACCGATGACCACGAGGCCCCGGTGCATCGAGTCGACCGTCTCCGCGGACGGCCGTGCAACGCACGCGTACGCCTCGGCGTCCGCGAGGAGCGAGGCGGCGTCCGTGAGCTCGGCCCCGGCCGCCTTGTAGTCGCCGTCGGGGAACGCTGCGCTCTCACCCGCCCCACGCTCGACCCGCACGTCGAACCCGGCCGCGCGGAGTTTCGAGACCGTCTCCGGGACGAGCGCGACGCGTCGCTCGCCGGGAGCCGTCTCCTTCGGGACCGCGACTCGCATGCGGTCGGAAACTCTACGGCGAGGCGCTTTCGGTCGTGCCCGGAACCGTCAGAGCGAGGCCCAGACGTCGATCTTCGTCCTGGTCCTGCGGATCACCTCGTCCGTGAACGCGCTCGTGCCTGCGTGTCCTCCCAGATCCGCGGTCCTGATCCCGTCCGCCACGGCCTCGAGACTTGCCTCGCGGATCGCCCTTCCGGCCGTCTGTGCGGCTTCGTCCTCGGTGTGGGAGAGGAGCGCAGCCCCGGCGAGGATCATGGCCATCGGGTTCGCCACGTCCTTGCCCTGGAGGGCAGGAGCCGTGCCGTGGGCCGCCTCGGCCATGAGCGCGCTCGGGACGTAGTCGTCGCCGAACGCGACGAGGAGCGACTCGGAGCCCGCGATCGAGCCGAACAACGGGAGCACGAGATCGGAGAGGATGTCGCCGTCGCGGTTCAGCGCGGGAATCACCATCGGAGCGCCGCTGGACGAGATGAGCAGCGCGAACGTGGCGTCGATGAGCTGGGGCTCGTACGGCACGTCGGTGTGCCGGGCCGCCGCGGCGTCCATCTCCTCCTTCAGCATCCCCTCGTAGATCGGGCTCACGGTGTACTTCGGCCCGCCGAAGACCTTCGCGCCCATTCGCTCGGCCTGTCTGAACGAGAACTCCGCGACCGCATGGCAGATGCGCCGCTCGATACGCTCGGTGCGGAGAGCCACTTCGTCGTCGCCGGTTCCCTCCCGCCATTCCCGCGCGCCGTAGGCATCCCCGACCGCCATCCGCACGACCGAGATCGGGGCGTGGACGCCTCCGAGTGGGACGACGCCCGGGATGCGCCGGCCGGTCCGGACGATCACCTTGCCGCCGATCTCCTCGCGGAGAATCCGGTTCGGAGAGCCGACGTCGCCTGTGCCCTCGGGCGTGATGGTGGCGGCCTTGAGCCCGAGCCCGTGCTCGCGGATCGCGGCCGCGGCGTCGTACACGACGGCGTTCTGCGTCGCGCGGCGCCCCTCGAGCGAGAGGTCGAAGCGGACGAAGCCGAGCTCGACGCCGATGACGTCCGCTCCGAGGACGCGCAGCGCTTCCTCGAGGAGCTCCTGCCCGGTCTGGTCTCCTTCGAGGACGACGATCGCCTGCACGGCGAGATCCTACTGGCGCCCTTCGAATGAAAAGTCGCCCGCGGATTGCATTTGCATTTTCCATGCCTCTTTTCTACGCTTCACGTGGCTCGCTGTCGAAAACCGAAGGAGAAAAGGTGGCGCGAAAGACGATTCTCGTGTGCGACAACTGCAGCAAGGAGGTCCCCGAGAGCCGCGGCGCAGTGATGCGCATCAATTACACGGATGCGAGACGCGGCTCGAAGCAGGCGGATCTCTGCGACGACTGTGCGGCCGGCATGCCCGGCCAGGCGGTCGCCAGGCGCGGTCGCCGGCCGAAGTCCGTGGCCTAGGACCGGCTGAACCCTTTCGGCGCTCTTTGCGAGCACTCTCGGGGTGCCGTACGAAAGGGCGCCCGAGGCCGGGACTACGATGGACGAATGGGTCTGTCGCTCGTCGTCGGACCGGCTCACGCCGGCAAGGTCGCGCTGCTTCTCGAGCGCTACGCGAGCCTGCTCGACCGCAACCCGTGGCTCGTCGTCCCGAATCGCGTCGAGGTCGATCGCGTCGAACGTGACCTCCTTCGTCGCCGGCCCGCGTTGCTTTCGGGCACGATCGGGACGTTCGACGACCTCTTCCGCACGATTGCAAACGAAGGGCGCGTCGACGGGGTGCCCGAGGCGTCCGAGACGCAGCGCTCGCTTGCGGTGCGGCGAGCGGTCGCGAGGCTCGAGCTCGACGATCTCGGACGATCGGCGGCGACGTCGGGCTTTGCCGACACCGCGCTGGCAACGATCGGCGAGCTCGAATCGGCACTCGTGGACGTGGACGAGCTCGACGGCGATCTCGCGCGTCTCGTCCACGCGTTTCGGGAGGAGCTCTCCGGGCTCGGCCGCGTGGATCGCGACGGGATTCGCAGAGCAGCGGTCGAGCGACTTCGCAGTGACCTCTCCGCCTGGTCGAGCGCGCCGGTCTTCGTCTACGGCTTCGAGGACCTGACCGGCGCCGAGTGGGCGCTCGTCGAAGCGCTCGCGGCGCGGGCCGACGTCACCGTTTCCATCCCCTACGAGCCCGGTCGCGTCGCGTTCGCCGCGCTCGAGCGGACGGTCGGCGAGCTCGCGGAGCTCTCTCGGGGGACGATCGAGGAGCTGCGACGATCTCCGCTGCGGCCGACGCCGGCCGCGCTCGCGCATGTCGAGCAGGCGCTGTTCGTCGACGGGCCGTCCGACACCGCACCGGTCGACGCGTCCGTCCGCTTCCTCGAAGGGGCCGGAACGCGCGGCACGGCCGAGCTCGTCGCCAGCGAGGTCGCGGGGCTCGTGCGCGGGGGCACGGCCGGCGAGCGGATCGCCGTCGTCTGCGAGTCGATCGAGCGTTGGCGCGCTCCCCTCGAGTCCGCGCTGGGTGAGCTGCAGGTGCCGGTTGCGGTCGAGCACTCCCGGCGACTCGTCGAGACGAGCCTCGGACGAGCACTGATCGCGCTGCTCCGGTTCGAATGGCGCGGAGGCACGCGCGCAGACCTTTTCGCCTTCCTGCGCTCGCCGTTCTCCGGCCTCGAGCGCCGCTCGGTGGACTTCGTCGAAGGGCGCCTGCGCGGCCGCGCAGTCTCGGACCCCGAGCGGGTCGAAGAGGAGAGCGAGAAGCTGCGCGGTGCGCCCGTCCCGGCGCTGGTGGAGCTTCGGGCGGGCGACGACCCCGCGACGGCCGCGCTCGCAGTCCTGCGGTTGCTCGTCCGCAACGCGTGGGGCCTCCAGTCGCCTCCGGTCGTCGACGACGCACGTCGCGACGCCCGCGCATACCGCGCGGCCGAGCGCATGCTCGAGGACCTGCAGGCATTTGGCGAGGACGCACCGCCGACGCACGAGG
>JBKOYF010000092.1:0-5998 GCA_046725305.1 Actinomycetota bacterium | reverse complement strand
CGGGACGACCTACGGGCCCAACTCCCCGAACGGAGCCGTGTTTGTCGAGTACGGCGACGAGCCGGAGGAGGTCCGCAACATGAGCAGCGCGCCGGCGACGGTCTACGCGACACAGGTTGCGCCGGACGCGGATCCAGCCGTGTTCCGGATCGAGGACGATCCGCCGCCTTGTGCGTCGTAGAGGAGCACGTCTTGTAACACCTCCCGGTGCCCGGCTCATAGCCGAAACACCGGGGCAACCCTCACACCGTCGACGTCGAGGGCCGCCGAGCAGGGCGCTCACTAGACAGCTTCGGGTTCGACCGAGCGCTCCAGGGCTGGTCGCGAACGTCAGCGGCGTGAGTTTCACATCAAGCCTCTAGGTCACGGCGACGGGGATCGGAGCGAACAGGACGGCGGGAGCAAACGTTGGGGAACCCGAACGGCTACTGCGGCCTCGGCGGCACCGGCGTGTCCTGCCCGATCGGCGTCGGCGTCTCGGCCGCCGACTAGCTTTCGCCTACGGCTCGGCTTCGATCGCCGCCGCGACGGCAGGCTGCGTCGGGCGCTCGCTCGTGAGGCCGCTGCCGCCGGCGAGCCGCTGCGCGAGCCAGACGGGGACGATCGACGCGACGATCACGAAGAGGGCGACGACGTTGACGACCGGGAGCTCACGCGGGCGCGCGAAGTTCGTGAACATCCAGATCGGGAGCGTCTCCTGGGCTCCCGACGTGAAGATCGTCACGACGACCTCGTCGAACGAGAGCGCGAACGCGAGCAGCGCCCCCGCCAGCAGGGCCGAGCGCAGCTGCGGGAACGTCACGAACCGGAACGTCTGCCAGGCGTCGGCACCGAGATCCATCGACGCCTCGTCGAGATTCCCGGAGACGCGGCGCATCCGCGCGACCGCGTTGTTGTAGAGGACGACGATGCAGAAAGTGGCGTGTCCGATGACGATCGTCCAAATGCTGAAGCTGATGCCGATCGGGTCGAGGACGTTCAGGATCGTGGCCTGCAGCGCGAGGCCGGTGATGATGCCCGGCAGCGCGATCGGGAGGATCACGAGGAAGGAGATCGTCTCTCGTCCGAAGAACCGCGATCGCGACACGGCGAGTGCGGCAAGCGTCCCGAGCACGAGAGCGATGACCGTCGCCCCGACCGCCGCCTCCACGGAGAGCAGGAGCGCGTCACGGACGTTCGGGTCGCGCCAGGCGACGCCGAACCACTTCGTCGTGTAGTGCTCGATCGGCCACGTCTGCGAGATGTTCTCGTTGAAGGCGTACACGGCGATCACGACGAGCGGGAAGTAGATGAACGCGAGCGTCGCGCCTGCGCCGACTCGAAGGAGGATGCGTGAGGTGCGGGACTCGGTCATCTAGAGGTTCTCGAACGCGCCGAGCCGCTTCGCGCCCCCGAGGTAGACGGTCATGACGGCGCCGGGAACCATGGCGAAGGCGGCGGCCACCGGGAGCTGTGACCCCCGGTCGGAGTAGATGACGGTCCCGATGAACTGCTGGTCGGCGACGAGGCTCGGAAGGATGTAGTCGCCGAGGGTCAGCGAGAACGTGAAGATCGAGCCGGCGACGACCGCCGGAAAGGCGAGCGGGAGCGTCACCTTCCAGAAGGTCCGCAGGGAGCGGCCGCCGAGGTCTGCCGACGCCTCCAGCAGCGAGCTCGGGATTCGCTCGAGCCCGGCGTAGATCGGAAGGATCATGAACGGCAGCCAGAGGTACGTGAAGGCGAGCCAGAGGCCGGTCGTCGAATAGCCGGGGCTGCTCAGCCCGAACGGCTCGAGCAGCCAGTTGAGCACGCCCTCCTCGCCGAGGATCGTGCGCCACGAGTAGGCCTTCACGAGGTAGCTCGCCCAGAGCGGCGTCAGCACGGCGACGACGAGCAGGTTCCGCGAGCGAGGCGACGCGACGCGGGCCATGTAGTAGGCGATCGGAAACGCGAGGATCGCGTCGGCCACGGTGACGAGCGCAGCCATGCTGATGGTCCGGAACGCGACGGTGCGGTATACGGGCTCGTCGAAGAGGCGGCGGTAGTTGTCGAGGCTCCACGTCCGCACGACATCGGACGTGAACGGCTCCGTGTCCCAGAACGAGGCGAGGAGGAGGAGGAACAGCGAGCCGACGTAGATGACGAGGAGCCACCCGATCGGCAGCGCGAGCAGGGCTGCGAGCCGCAGCCGGGCGTGGCGAGAGAGCAGGGTGTAACGTCGCGGCCCGGGTCCCGGCCGGGGCGGCGACTCGACGTCGGAGACCGAGGTCACGTGGGGAGCGTTACCCCTTGATCTCGGTCCAGGCGGTGCGCCAGTCCTCGTAGGTCTTGCAGACCTCCCCGCGGTCGTCACCGCAGTCCGCCTGCGGGGTGTTCCAGTAGTAGACGTTGTCCCAGTACGCCTCGTCGTCGGCGTGGTAGTCGGCGCAGTGGCTCTTGTTCGTCGTGAGCGCGCACGCCTTCGAGTTCGAGGGCGCCTCGCCGAAGTACTCGGCAACCTTCGCGTTCGCCTCCGGAGAGATGATGTAGTTCATCCAGAGGTACATGCAGTTCGGGTGGGCGGCCTTGGTCGAGATCATCCAGGTGTCCGACCAGCCCGTCGTGCCCTCCTTCGGAACCTTCGCCGTCACGTCCAGCGGCGGCTTCTCGGCGGCCATCAGGTTGACCTGATACGGCCAGGTGGTGCCGACGACGCTCTCACCCGACTTGAACGACGTGACCTGCTTCGCGTACGAGACGCCGTCCCAGTACTCGCCGATGTTCGGCCGCTGCTGCTTCAGGAGATCGACGGCGGCGTTGAACTGGTCCTCGTCGAGCTCGTAGGGATCCGTGATGTTGAGGTCCGGCTGCGTCGCCTTCAGGTACAGGGCAGCGTCGGCGATGAAGATCTGGTTGTCGTAGATCGAGAGCTTGCCCTTGTAGTCGGTGCCAGGCCAGATCGGCGCCCACGAGTCGTTGTCGGGCGAGATGGCCTTGTTGCTCCAGACCATGAGGTTCGGCCCGCGGCCGTGCGGAACGCCGTAGCCGACGCCCTCGACCGTGTTGTACGACTGGCCCTTCAGCCCCTCGTACACGTCGGCGTAGTTGGGGACGAGGTCGAAGTTCACGGGGGCGACGTCGCCCTTCGCGATCATTCGCAGCGTCGCGTCGCCCGACGCCGACACGCCGTCGTACGCACCGGTCGCCATGAGGTCGACCATGTCGTCCGAGCTGGCGCCGTCCTTCGTCGACACCTTGCAGCCCGTCTGCTGCGTGAACGTGTCCGCCCAGGACTTGTCCGCATAGCCTGCCCAGATCACGAGGTTGACCTGGCCCTCGTTCCTCGCGTTCGCCTGGATCTCGTCGAGCGTTGAGCCGAGACCTTCGATCTCCGTGCTCGCGCCCTCGTTGTCGCCACCCCCGCCGCAGCCGGCAGCCACGACGCTGAGCGCGGCGACGAGCAGGCCGAAGGCGGCCCAGCCGCCGATGCGTCCCTTCATTCGAATCCTCCCTCCACTTCGTCGATCACCGACTCCTGTCCCGGACGCCAGCCGACGCGCACACGGCGCCCTCTCGTCTCGAGAACCTCGCTCGAGCCCTCCTCGAGGTTCTGCGCAAGCACTTGGAGCTCCCCACCACGGTCGAGCGTAACGTGGTAGCGCGTCACAGGCCCCACGTACTGCACGTCCCGAACGAGCCCCGGCTCGACGTGGGACCCGGGCTCGGGCTCCTCACCGTCCTCGAGGAGGTTGAGCTTCTCCGGGCGGACCGTGTAGCGCCGCCCGTCCCGCTCGATCACGTTCGAGACGCCGACGAATCCCGCGATGAACTCGCTCTGCGGATGCTCGTAGACCTCCGCGGGCGGCCCGACCTGCTCGATCCTGCCCTGGTTGAACACGGCGATGCGGTCGGACATCGTGAGCGCTTCCTCCTGGTCGTGCGTCACGTACACGAATGTGATTCCGACCTCGCGCTGGATCGACTTGAGCTCGATCTGCATCTCCTGGCGCAGCTTCAGGTCGAGCGCTCCGAGGGGCTCGTCGAGGAGAAGCACCCGCGGGCGGTTCACGATGGCGCGGGCGAGCGCAACGCGCTGACGCTGGCCGCCGGAAAGCTGCGCTGGCTTGCGGTTGCCGTAGCCGCCCAGCCGGACCATCTCGAGCGCCTTCGTCGCGCGTCCGCGTCGCTCGCCCTTCCGCACCTTCTTCACCACGAGCCCGTACTCCACGTTCTCCTGCACGGTCATGTGTGGGAACAGCGCGTAGTCCTGGAACACCGTATTGACCGGACGGTCGTACGGCGGGAGCCGCGAGACGTCCGCGCCGGCGAGCTCGATCGTCCCCTCGTCGGGGATCTCGAAGCCCGCGATCATGCGCAGCGTCGTCGTCTTGCCCGAGCCCGACGGGCCGAGCATCGTGAAGAACTCCCCTGGCGCGATGTCGAGGTCGACCCCGTCGACCGCGACGACATCTCCGTAGCGCTTGGTCAGTCCTCTGACGCTGATATCCGGCGCCGTCCGCTCAGACGCCAAGCGACTCCTCCAGGATGGCGAGCCCTTCGTCGAGCTCGTCCTGAGCGATGTTGAGGGGCGGCAGCAGTCGGATCACGTTGCCGTAGAGCCCGCAGGAGAGGAGCACGAGGCCACGCTCGAACGCCGCCGAGACGACCGCTTGCGCGCGATCGGACGAGCGCTCGACGAACTCGAAGGCGAGCATCGAGCCGAGCCCGCGCACCTCGCCGATGTCCGGGTTGCGGCCCGCGATCTCGGCGAGCCGGCTCCGCAGCGTCTCGCCGAGGCGTCGCGCGCCGGCGAGGAAGTCCGGATCCGCGACCACGTCGAGGACGGCGAGAGCGGCCGCGCACGACAGCGGGTTGCCGCCGAAGGTGCCCCCGAGGCCGCCTGGCGGCACGGCGTCCATCACGTCGGCACCGCCGGTCACGCCGGCGAGAGGCAGCCCACCGCCGATCGACTTCCCGAACACCGTCAGGTCGGGCCCTGCGCCTGAGTACTGCTCGATCGCCCACATCGTGCCGGTGCGGCCGACGCCGGACTGGACCTCGTCGTTCACCCACAGGATCCCGTGCGTGCGACAGAGCTCGTGGAGTCGTGCCGGATAGTCGTCGGGCATCGCGACGAACCCGCCCTCGCCCTGGACGGGCTCGAGGACGGCGCACGCGACGGTCGACGGGTCGACGTCCGCCTTGAAGAGGTGTTCGAGCGCGGCGATCGAGTCGTCCGAGGAGATCCCGTGGTACGGATAGGGCGCGGGCGCCCTGTACACCTCGGGCGCGAAGGGCCCGAAGCCGGCCTTGTACGGCTTGACCTTGCTCGTCATCGTCATCGCGAGGAGCGTCCGGCCGTGGAAGGCGTTGTCGAAGACGACCACGGCGGGCCTGCCCGTGGCGCTGCGCGCGATCTTCACCGCGTTCTCGACCGCCTCCGCGCCGGTGTTCACAAGGATCGAGCGCTGCTCGCCGCCGCCGCACGGGGAGAGCTCGGCAAGGCGCCTGCAGACCTCGACGTACGGCTCGTAGACGCCGATCATGAAGCACTGGTGGAGGTAGCGGTCAGCCTGCTCCTTGATCGCCTCGACGACGGCGGCGTGCCGGTGCCCGGTGTTCTGGCATCCGATCCCGCCCGCGAAGTCGATGTAGGTGCGACCGTCCGGATCCGTGACCCGCGCACCTTCGGCGTGCGCGACGACGAGCTTCGGAGTCGACATCCCCGGCGCGACGTAGCGCGCCCGGTCGGCGAGGATCCGCTCCGCGGCGGACGTGTCCGTGGGCTGCATCGCAGGATTATCGGTTCTGGGCAGCAGTTGCGCCAACTGACAGGATCGCGTCCGGCGACCGCGTACCCTATGACCTCGGGCCGGAGTAGCTCAGCTGGTAGAGCACCGCTCTTGTAAAGCGGACGTCGCGGGTTCGAGTCCCGCCTCCGGCTTTGTTGGGGGGGGGGGGGGGGGGGGGGGGGGGGGGGGGGGGGGGGGGGGGGGGGGGGGGGGGGGGGGGGGGGGGGGGGGGGGGGGGGGGGGGCGGG
>JBKOYF010000088.1:0-3502 GCA_046725305.1 Actinomycetota bacterium | reverse complement strand
GTCCAGGGAACGGTCGTCCGTGAGGAGATCTTCCACGCCGCAGGCGCGCGGACGGAGACCGAGCAGAAGATCGACGAGCTCGTCCGTTTCGTCCGCGACGCGGGCCGCATTCCCGTCCAGCGCGACACGCTGTACAACGAGCTGCGGCGCTGGAGCTGAGTGGGAGCCGAGTGAGTCGCGAAGGAGCTTCCGACAAGCGGAAGGCGAAGGTGGCGCCGGCCGCGGGCACGCCGATCTGGGTCTGGGCGATCTACGCGCTCGGGATCTTCGCCGCGGTCGTCTTCGGGGTTTCGATCCTCTTCACGGCGGGCGCGCTGTTCCTCTCGAACGACGTGCCCGTCTCGGCGCGGTTCTCGGCCCCTGCCACCATCCTCTGGGGCGGCCTGATCGTCCTCGCGGGTGTGACCTGGTTCATGCGCCGGAGGCGCCGATGAGGCTGGGCCGCATCTCGTACGTCAACATGGCGCCCGTCTTCTATGGCCTCGAGGCCGACGTCGAGGAGGTCACGGGCGTCCCCACGGAGCTCAGCCGCATGCTCCTCGACGGCGAGATCGACATCGCGCCAATCCCGTCCATCGAGTACGCGCGGAACGCCGACCGCCTGCGGATCCTGCCCCGCGTGTGCGTCTCGTCGGAGGGCGCCGTGGACTCGATCCAGCTCGTCACGCGCATGTCGTTCGGGCAGGTCCGGTCGGTCGCGGTGACGCCGGAGAGCGCCACCTCGGTCGTCCTCGTTCGCATCCTCCTCCCGAAGGCCGAGATCGTCCCGCTCGGGATGGATGCGGACGCGACGCTGCTCATCGGCGACGCGGCGCTCCGCAGCGCGTTCGAGGACCCGACCCCGCACTTCGACCTCGGCCGGCTCTGGCTCGAACGGACGGGGCTGCCGATGGTGTTCGCGGTGTGGGCTGCGCCCGAGCCCCTCGCCGAGGGGCTCCTCGAGCTCGAGCACGCGCTCGTCGCCTCCGTGCGGCTCGCTCGCGCGGAGCCCGAGCGGCTCGCGCAGCGCGCGAGCGAGACCTACGGCTACCCGCCGGGCTTCCTCGCTCGCTACTTCGAGAAGCTTCGGTACAGCTTCGGCCCGCGCGAGCGCGCGGGCCTGTACACCTTCCTGGAGATGGCACGCGACGCTGGAGAGCTGGCCCACGTTCCCGAGTTCCGCTTCGTCCGGGAGGAGGTCGCCGCGTGACGATCACCGTCGAGCCCGTTCCGTCCGTGGACGCCGTCCTCGAGAAGGCACTGGACGGCGAGCGCATCTCGGACGCCGACGCGATCTCGCTCCTGCGCTCGCGCGACCTCCTCGCCGTCGGGCGCGCCGCCAACGAGATCCGCACCCGGCTGACCGACCCGCAGAAGGTGACGTTCATCGTCGACCGGAACCTCAACTACACGAACGTCTGCGTCACCGATTGCGACTTCTGCGCGTTCTACCGGCGGCCAGGCGACACGCGCGAGGGCTACCTGCTGCCGAAGCCGGTCATCTACAAGAAGATCGAGGAGACGCTCGCGCTCGGAGGCACCGGCCTGCTCATGCAGGGCGGGCACCACCCGGACCTCGGCATCGACTACTACGAGGACCTCTTCCGCTCGATCAAGTCGCGCTACACGATCCACCTGCACGCGCTGTCGCCGCCGGAGATCCAGCACATCGCGCGACGCTCGAAGCTCACCGTGCCCGAGACGCTCACGCGCCTCCGCGACGCCGGCCTCGACTCCGTTCCCGGCGGTGGCGCCGAGATCCTCGTCGATCGTGTGCGCCGGATCATCGCGCCCAAGAAGACGAAGTCGGACGAGTGGCTCGACGTCATGCGCCAGGCCCATCGCCTCGGCATGTCGACGACCGCGACGATGATGTACGGCCACGTGGAGACACTCGAGGAGCGGGTCGAGCACATGCGCCGCATCCGCGACCTCCAGGACGAGACACGCGGGTTCCGCGCCTTCATCTCGTGGACGTTCCAGCGTGACGGGAACCGCCTCGACGACCTCGTGCCGGAGGACACGCGGCCCACCTCCTTCGACTACCTGCTCACACAGGCGGTCTCGCGCATCTACCTCGACAACGTCCCGCACATCCAGTCCTCGTGGGTGACGCAGGGGATGAAGATCGGCCAGGTCGCCCTGGGCTTCGGCGCCGACGACATGGGCTCGGTGATGATCGAGGAGAACGTCGTGTCGGCGGCCGGCACGACGTACCGGACGACGACGGACGAGCTCGTCCACCTGATCAGGGCGATGGGGAAGACCCCGGTGCAGCGCGACACGCTGTACCGCGAGGTCAGGGTCTTCTCCTAGCAGCGTCGCTGTACGGATCCTGTAAGACCCTGCAAATCGCGGTTTCGGGTTCGGCTACCCTCGACATCCGTGCTCCGGCTCGTCGTCGCCGCCCTCGCCGCCGCTCTCGCCCTCGCCGTGTTCGCCGCGCCGGCGTCCGCCCAGGCGACGCAGCTCTTCCCGGGCGCGACCTACGAGTCCTCGATCGAGTTCACGTCGCACGGGCCGGTGTCGATCCACGTCGTGCGTGGTCCGAAGCCGGTCGGGCTCTACCGCTTGAAGCCGGTGCTCTCGAACGAGTCGATCGTGCTGCGCGAGACGGTGTCCGCAATGGAGAAGCGCCTTGCGACGCAGGCGACCTCGGTTGGCGTCAACGGCGACTACTTCTCGCCCTCCGACGGCCGACCCAGCGGGATCTTGCTCCGCGACGGCGTGCTCGCGACGCCTCCGAACTCGGCGCGCTCGAGCGCGGGAGTCACGCTCGACGGCCTCCTCGACGTCCGCAAGGTCGGCTTCCGCGGGACGTGGCGCGGGACCGGCCAGCGCCGTGCGCTGAACTTCCTCAACAAGGCGCCCGGGACGAACGGGATCTCGCTGTTCACCTCCGACTGGGGGCCGAGCACGCCTCGCATCGCCGGTTCGGTCGCAGCGGTGCTCGGCTCGTTCCCGCCGGCGACGCCGAACACCGACCTCGCCGTACCGGTGACCGCGACGTCCCAGGCCGCATCGCTGCGCATCGAGCCGGGAACCGCCGTGCTCGTGGCGCGCGGCAATGCAGCCGCGAAGCTCCAGGCCGAGGCACAGCCCGGAACCGTCGTCACCCTCCGGCTCATCCTCCAACCCGACTGGTCGGTCGTCTCGGACGCGATCGGAGGCGGCCCGATCCTCGTCCGTGACGGCGCGCCCGTGTACCGCTCGAACGAGGCCTTCACCACCTCGCAGCTGGCGCCCCGGGGTCCGCGCACCGCCGTCGGCCAGCGCGCGGACGGGGGAATCGTCTTCCTCACGACCGACGGACGGCAGCCGGGGTACTCCGTGGGAATGACGAACTTCGAGCTCGCGCAGGCGCTCGTGCGCTTCGGCGCGGTTCGCGGGATGGCCCTCGACGGCGGGGGCTCGTCGACGCTCGCGTTCGAGGGAACCGTTCTGAACTCGCCCTCCGACGGGAAGGAGCGCGCCGTCTCGACTGCGCTCCTGCTCCAGTACTACGGCGTGTACGCGCCGCCTC
>JBKOYF010000058.1:0-24344 GCA_046725305.1 Actinomycetota bacterium | reverse complement strand
CTCCAGACGAGCGGCGGGACTGCGGGGGAGACCGTCGCGGCGAGGTCCTCGTCCGGGACGGCGTCGAGCAGCGCGGTCGTCGCCTCGCGCCCGTCCTCGAGCGCACGGCGGATCTCGAGACGTGTGTCCACCCTCGCACTGTGGCCCACGTACAGGACGACGCAAGTCGCCGAACGGGGGAGTCAACGTCGGTAGCCTTTGCCCCTCGCGACTGGAGAGAGGAGCCGTCAGGAATGAGCCAGACCCAGAACGGGGCAGTCGTCGTCGCGCACGACATCACGCGACGCTATGGAGAAGGAGACACGGCTGTCGACGCGTTGCGCGGGGTCACGGTCGACATCGCGCCCGCGAAGGCGACCGCCGTGATGGGGCCGTCGGGCTCGGGCAAGTCGACGCTGATGCACATCCTCGCCGGCCTCGACAAGCCGACATCGGGGACCGTCGACATCGCGGGAACCGAGATCACGAGGCTCGGCGACAACGACCTCACGAAGCTCCGCCGCGAGCACATCGGCTTCGTCTTCCAGTTCTTCAACCTCCTGCCGATGCTCGACGCGCGCGAGAACATCCTCCTGCCGCTGACGATCGCGGGGGAGAAGCCTGAAGACGGCTGGTTCGACCAGCTCGTGAAGGATGTCGGGCTCCAGGATCGTCTCTCGCACCGGCCGGCCGAGCTCTCGGGCGGACAGCAGCAGCGTGTCGCCATCGCACGCGCTCTCATCTCCCGGCCGACCGTGCTCTTCGCCGACGAGCCGACCGGCAATCTCGACTCGGCGACGAGCGGCGAGATCCTCGAGCTCCTGCGCCGGTCCGTCGACGAGTACGGCCAGACCATCGTGATGGTGACGCACGAGTCACGCGCGGCCGCGATCGCCCATCGGGTGCTCTTCCTCGCGGACGGGGAGATCGTGCGCGAGCTCGGGGAGTGCGACTCGCACGAGATCCTCACGGTCATGGAAGAGGTCGCCGCCGCGTGACCCGCTTCGCCGTCCGCGGCCTGCTGAGCCGGAAGCTCCGCACCGCCCTGACCGCGATCGCGATCGTCCTCGGGGTGGCCATGATCAGCGGGACCTACGTCCTCACGGACTCGATCGACCAGGCCTTCGACCGCATCTTCACCGACATCCGGAAGGGCTCGAACGCGGTCATCAGCGGCAAGTCGGCCGTCGATCTCTCCAACCAGGAGGGCGTGAGTGCGCCGCCCCTCGACGAGTCGCTCCTCCCGAAGGTGCGCGCGCTGCCCGGGGTCGCCCAGGCCGAGGGCAGCGTCGACTCGGACGCGACGCAGCTCATCGGCGACGACGGCAAGGCGGTCGTGCGGGGGGGCGCACCGAACCTCGGCTTCTCGATCGCGAACGGGGACTCGGTCTTCAACCCGCTCGCGCTCGTCGAAGGCGCCTGGCCCCGGAGCAACGAGGTCGTCGTCGACAAGGAGACGGCTTCGGAGGAGGACTTCACGGTGGGGGAGACGATCGGCGTCCAGGCGGAGGGCCCGGTCCAGCATCTTCGCGTCTCCGGGATCGTCCAGTTCAGCTCGGGCCTCACCATCGGCGGAGCGACGCTCGCGGGCTTCGACCTCCCGACGGCGCAGCGGCTGTTCAAGAAGGTCGGGCAACTCGACGAGATCGCCGTGGCCGCGAAGCCGAACGTGCCCGATGCCGAGCTCGTACAGCAGATCAACGAGATCCTGCCTCCGACCGCGCAGGTGAGGACGGGCAGCGAGCAGGCGGCGGAGGACGCCGCGGACACCAACGACTTCATCTCCTTCCTGCGCGGATTCCTGCTCGCGTTCGCCGGCATCGCGCTCTTCGTCGGCTCGTTCGTCATCGCCAACTCGCTGTCGATCACGATCGCGCAGCGCACGCGTGAGTTCGCGACGCTGCGGACCATCGGCGCGACGAACCGTCAGGTGCTCGGCTCGGTCGTCGTCGAGGCCCTCGTCGTCGGGGTGCTGGCGTCGACCGTCGGCCTCTTCCTCGGGCTCCTCCTCGCGAAGGGCCTCTTCAAGCTGTTCGACGCGGTCGGGTTCACGCTTCCGAACTCGGGTCTCGTGTTCGAGCCGCGCGCAGCCGTTATCGCCCTCGCCGCCGGCATTCTCGTCACGCTGCTCGCGAGCGTCTATCCGGGGCTCCGCGCGACGACGGTTCCGCCGATCGCCGCCGTGCGGGAGGGCGCCGTGCTCCCGGGCGAGCCGCTCGACCGTGTGCGCGGGATGCTTCGGGGGATCATCGCGACCATCGTGGGTGCCGCGGTCGGCGTCGTGGCGATCACGACCACGCCGGGGAATGCTCTCGTCAGCTCCCTGCTGGCCGTGCTCGGGTTGATCCTAACCCTCTTCGGGTGTGCCCTCTTCCCGTCGCGGAGCATCGGAGCTCTCGTCTCGATGGCGCTCGGCTTCGCCGCGCTGCTGTACGGCCTGTTCGTCCCCGGCCTCGGAACGACGAGCGTGCTGTTGTGGATGGGCGTCGGCGTCCTCCTCGTCTTCTTCGGCGTCGCCCGCGTGTCGACGCGGCTCATCCCGCGGCTCTCCGTCCTCATGTCGCCGATCGCACGCTGGGCCGTGTTCCTCCTCTCCGTCGTCTTCTGGCCGTTCTTCACGCTTCCCTACTGGCTCCTGCGCCACGGTGCGTGGGGGCCGGGCGGCGCCGGGCTGCGAGTCCTCGCGTTCGTCGGCGGCGCGCTCCTCAACCCGCTCATCCTCGTGATCGTGCTCTTGATGTGGATCCGCAAGGCCGTCAGCCGCTGGGAGCCGGAGTGGCCGATGGAGTTCCCCGGGGTCGTGCCGGAACGGTCGACGTCGAGGGTCGGTGCGGAGAACGCACGGCGCAACCCGCAGCGAACTGCTTCCACGGCCGCTGCTCTCATGATCGGGCTCGCGCTCGTGACGCTCGTCGCGACGCTGGCGGCCGGGATCATCTCGTCCTTCACCGACGCGGTGAACGACCTCTTCACCGGCGACTACGCGATCACCGCGCAGAACAACTTCTCGCCGATCCCGATCGACGCCGCGGAGGCCGCAGCGAAGGCGCCCGGCGTGATCGCGGTCGGCAACGTGCGGACCGGCGAAGCGCTCGTCTACGGAAGCTCGGAGTTCGTGACGGCGGTGGATCCCGGGATGTCGCAGGTCATCGACATGGACTGGAAGGAGGGCTCGCAGGCCGTGTTCTCGCAGCTCGGCGACGACGGCGTGTTCGTCGACGACTCGTTTGCCGACGACCACGACCTCGACCCCGGGTCGCCCGTCGAGCTGACGTTCGCGAACGGGCAGACGAAGAGGTTCGTCGTCAAGGGGATCTTCGACCCGCCCACGGGCGGCTCGCCGTTCGGTCCCGTGACGATGTCGGCGGCGGTGTGGGACAGCCAGACGCCACAGCCGCGCAACCTCTACTCGTTCTTGAAGATGCAGGGAGGCGAGTCGGACGCCAACCAGGCCGCTCTCGACAAGGCGCTCGCGGACTTCCCGAACGCGAAGGCGCAAGACCGGCAGGCGTTCATCGACAACCAGATCTCGGGGCTGAGCTCCGTCCTCAACATCCTCTACGTGCTGCTCGCCCTCTCGGTCATCGTGAGCCTGTTCGGGATCATCAACACACTCGTCCTCACCGTCTTCGAGCGGACCCGTGAGATCGGCATGCTGCGCGCCATCGGCATGACGAGACGGCAGATCCGGCGCATGATCAGGCACGAGAGCGTCATCACCGCGCTCATCGGCGCGGCCCTCGGCATCGTCCTCGGCATCGTCCTCGCGGCCCTCCTCATCGCGAGGGTCGACTTCCTCGTCTTCTCGTTCCCGACGACGCAGGTGATCGTGTTCGTGATCGCCGCGATCGTCGTCGGGCTCGTGGCAGCGATCTTCCCTGCGCGGCGCGCCGCCAAGCTCGACCCGCTCGAAGCTATCGCGTACGAATGACGCCGTCGGCGGCGAGCGCGGCGATCTCGCTCTCCGAGTAACCGACCTCGGCGAGGACCTCGGCCGTGTGCTCGCCGACGCGCGGGGGCGGCGAGCGATGCGGTGTCCGCTCCTCGTCGAGCCAGAGCGGGATCGCCGGCAGGTGCAGGTCGGGGATCTCCGGGTGCGGCACCGGCTGGAGCATCCCGAGCGCGCGCGTCTGCTCGGCGCCCACGACGTCCGCGACGTCGGCCACGGGCGCCGCGGGAATGCCCACGGCCGTGAGGCGCGTGTGCCAGTCGGCGGTGTCACGCTCGCGGAGGCGCTCGGACAGGAGCGCGGCGAGGGCATCGCGGTTGCGCACGCGGTCGGGATTGGTCCGGAAGCGCTCGTCGTCGGCGAGCTCGGGGAGCTCGAGCACGTTGCAGAGGACTGCGAAGAGCCGGTCGTTGCCACCCGCGACCATCAGCTCGCCGTCACGCGTCGGGAACACCTGGTACGGCGCGACCATCGGGAAGTCCGTCCCCTGGCCTCTCGGCACGGTGCCGTCGGCGAGGTAGCCGACGAGGTGGTAGCCGATGTACGCGAGGGTCGTCTCGTACAGCGACGTGTCGACGACGGCGCCCTCGCCCGTCCGCTCGCGCTCGAGCAGCGCGGCCACGATGCCGAGCGCGGACCACATCCCCGTCCCCATGTCGACGAGGGAGGAGCCGACGCGCACGCCTGGGCGACCCGGCTCCCCGGTGACGCTGATGAGCCCACCGGCGGCCTGCATGAGCGCGTCGTAGCCCGGCTCGGCGGCGAGGGGGCCGACGCGGCCGTAGGCGCCGACGGAGCAGTAGACGATCTTCGGATTGCGCGCGCGGACCGCCTCCGGCCCGAAACCGATGCGCCGCGCGAGGCCGGGGCGGAGGCTCTGCAGGAAGACGTCCGCGGAGTCCGCGAGCCGGAGCACGAGGTCGCGACCGCGCTCGTCGCCGAGGGAGACCGCGAGCGAGCGCTTTCCCGCGTTGACGGCGAGGAACATCGCGCTCTCGCCGTTCCAGAACGGCGGGCCCCACGCGCGCCCGTCGTCGCCGGTATCCGGCCGCTCGACCTTGACCACGTCGGCCCCGAGGGCTGCGAGGATCTCGGCGCAGTAGGGGCCTGCGATCGACGTCGTGACGTCGACCACGCGTAGGCGGTGCAAGGGCTGGAGCGGCACGGGGCCATCATCGCGCCTCTGCGAGGATGCGCGGATGCCGAGCTGGCTCAGCTTCGACCAGATCGCCGACTGGGTCTCGGGCGCGTGGTGGAGCTACTTCGTGATCTTCGGCGCCGCCGCGGTCGACGCGTTCTTCCCGCTCGTGCCCAGCGAGACCGTCGTCATCATCGGCGGCAACCTGTCGTCCTCGGGCGACCTGAGCCTCCCGCTCGTCATCCTGGCTGCAGCCGCCGGTGCGGTCGTCGGCGACAACGTCTCCTTCGGGATCGGCACGCTCGTCGGCGAGAGGACGGTCAAGAAGTGGTTCAGCGGGGAGAAGTCGCAGCGGCGCCTCGAATGGGCGGAGCGCATGCTCGACGAGCGTGGCGCCTACATCATCGTCATCGCGCGCTTCATCCCCGGTGGGAGGACGGCGGTGACGTTCTCGGCGGGCTACATCCCCACCTTCCCCTGGCGGCGCTTCATCGTCTACGACGTGGTGGCCGGGTGCATCTGGGCGTCGTACGCGGCCCTGCTCGGCTACTTCGGGGGGAAGACCTTCGAGAACCACCCGTTCGTCGGGCTCTTGATCGCCCTCGGCGTCGCGCTCTCGCTGGGGCTCCTCGTCGAGTTCATCCGTCACCGCAGGCAGCGGCGCGCGGCCTGACCGCGGCCGCGCACCTCTGCCCGAGAGTCAGCTACATCGCAGTAGTCTGCGCCGGCGTCGAGCCCTGCAGCTCCTGCCAGGTCCGCCACGCGATCAGGAGCGCGATCACGAAGACGATGGGCACGAGGCCGGCGTGGAACGCATGGAGCGCTCCGTTGTCGCCGCCGACGTTTCCGCCGCCGGCGAGGAACGCCTGGATCGAGCCGAGCACGGCGAGCGCGAACGGCCATCCTGTCGCCCGCCAGGTCGGCCACAGACCGATCAGGGCCGAGACGAACGTCAGTACGTAGAAGAGATGGACGAGCTTGCCGAGATCCTTGTGCGTGTCGAGCCAGCCCGTCTCCCCGAAGATGAAGCCTCCGATGAGGTACACCTGGATCAACATGCCGAGCACAGCCAGTGCCGCGAAGATGAACGTTCCCCAGAGACCAACCCGTATTCTGTCCATGCGCCCGACCCTAAAACGTGGGCCAGACGGAGTCAATGGAGTGTGCTCCGCGCCATGAACAGACTCGCCGAGTCGACGTCTCCCTACCTCCTCCAGCACGCCGACAACCCCGTCGACTGGTTCGAGTGGGGTGAGGCGGCGTTCGACCGGGCGAAGGCCGAGGACAAGCCGCTGCTCGTCTCCGTCGGATACAGCTCGTGCCACTGGTGCCACGTGATGGCACACGAGTCGTTCGAGAGCCAGTCGACCGCGGCGCTCATGAACGAGCTCTTCGTGAACGTCAAGGTCGACCGCGAGGAGCGCCCCGACGTCGACGCGGTGACGATGGAAGCCGCTGTGGGAATGACCGGGTCGGGAGGCTGGCCGACGACCGTCTTCATGACGCCGGACGCGAGGCCGTTCTACGCCGGGACGTACTTCCCGCCGGAGCCCCGCCACGGGATCCCGAGCTTTCCGGAGCTGCTGCGTGCTGTCGCGGAGACGTGGCGAGCGCGGCGCGACGACATCGAGCGGCAAGCGGCGCGTATCGACGAGGCGCTCCGGGCGAGCGCGGAGTCGGCGCCGTCCAACGAGCCCCTCACCGCGACCGTGCTCGAAGATGCCGTCCGAGGGATCGCGCGGACGTTCGAGTCCGCCTTCGGCGGCTTCGGGCGGGCGCCGAAGTTCCCCGCCGCCTCGACGCTCGAGCTGCTCCTCCGACGCGGCGACGACGAGTCGCTCGCAATGGTTGCCGCGACGCTCGACGGGATGGCCGCCGGGGGGTTCTACGACGTGGTCGGCGGAGGCTTCCACCGGTATTCGGTGGACGACCGCTGGCTCGTGCCGCACTTCGAGAAGATGCTCTACGACAACGCAGTCCTCGCCTCCACGTACCTGCACGCGTGGGTCGTCACGGGGCGCGACCGGTACCGGGAAATCGTCGACGACACGCTCGAATACGTACTCCGTGAGCTCGCGCTCACCGGCGGCGGGCTGGCGTCCGCGCAGGACGCGGACACCGACGGCGTCGAGGGGCTGACGTACACGTGGACCACGGAGGAGGCCGCCGCGATCGGTCTGCCGTCGAACGCTCTCGAGCCGTTCGAGGACGGGAGGCACGTCGTTCGCGGCGCGCTCGACCCGGAGCTCCGGCGACGCGTCCTCGGCGAGCGAGACAAGAGGCCGCAGCCGTTCCGGGACGACAAGGCCCTCGCGTCCTGGAACGGCCTCGCGCTCGCGGCGCTCGCGGAGGCCGGGTACAGGCTCGAACGAAAGGATTGGCTCGACGCGGCGCGGGAGCTCGGCGACTTCCTCCTGGGCCCGCTCTCGGCCGGGGACGGACGCCTCTTCCGCTCGATGCGTGACGGCCGCGCGAGCGGCTTCGGGTTTCTCGACGACTACGCCAACGTCGCACACGGCCTCGTCGAGCTCCACATGGCGACAGGCGAGCTGCGATGGCTGCTCGAGGCGCGGAGGCTCGCGCTCCTCGCGATCGAGCTCTTCGCCGACGACGAGCAGGGCGGCTTCTTCCTCTCGCCTGCCGACGGAGACGTGCGCGTGGCACGCACGAAGGACCTGCAGGACACGCCGATCCCGTCGGGCAACTCGATGCTCGCGCACGTGCTCATGCGCCTCGCCCGGCTGTGGGCAGACGACGAGCTCGAGCGGCGCGCGGTATCCGTCTTCCGCCTCGCCGAGCCTGCGCTGCGTCGTGCGCCCGGCTTCTTCGCGTGGATGCTGTGCGGCCTCGACCTCTGGCTCGCCCCACCGCGCGAGCTCGCGATCGTCGGCGACGTCGAGTCGCCGGTCGCGCACGCGGCGCTCGCCTCGTTCCGCCCGCAGATCGTCGTCGCCGTCGGCCCCTCCGATGACGTCCCGCTCCTGGAGGGGAAGACGCTCGTCGACGGGAGGACCGCGGTCTACGTCTGCGAGCGCTTCGTCTGCCGAATGCCCGTCACCGACGCGGCCGAGCTCGATGCTCTGACGCAGAGCGGTCGGTAGCCGTCGTCGGTCAGCACGTCAGGTGCAGCGCGGCCGCCGTCTTCTGCGGATCGAGCTCGCCGTAGCGCTCGACGGCGTCGGCCGTCGGCAGCACCTCGACGTCGATGCCGCGGCGGCGCAGTGCCTCGAGCGTGCCGGGATCCGGCTTCAGCTGTCCGTATGCACCTGCCCCCACGAGCAGGTGCCCGGGCAGCTCTTCGAGCACGTCGGCCAAGTCCTCGAGTACGAGCGAGTGTCCGTCCTTGCGCCACCAGTCGCGTACGACCCGGTCCGGGAGCACGATGACGTCGCGCGTCTCCTCGCGTCCGTCGATCGTCACGCGCCCGAACTCGTAGCCTTCGATCGCCGCCATCACCTCGAGCGTAGCGCGGACGGCGGGAGCCGCCTGTTAGCGTCGTGCCCGTGAGCAGGGAGGTCGAGCTTCGGCGGCATACCGACGCTCACGAGGACGTCCTCACGTCGGAGGGCGTCGCCGCCGCGCTGGAGATCGGGGCCCGCCTCCAGGGTGGCTACCACGTCGCGATCTCGACGGGCGCACAGCGCGCGACGCAGACGCTCGCGTGCTTCCTCGCCGGCCTCGGCCAGCCGGTGCCCGGAGGCGTCGTGGTCGAACCGGGCCTACGGTCGCAGATCGAGGACCGCTGGCGCGCCGCCTACCGAACGGCAGCAAGCGGCGCCCTCGTCGCCCTGCGCGAGGCCGACCCGGAGCTCGTCACGGAAGACTCCGAGCGACTCGGTGCCGCGCTTCGGCGCGTCATCGAAGGACTCCCCGACGGCGGCCGTGCTCTCGTCGTCGGCCACAGCCCGACCAACGAGGCGGCTGTTCTCGGACTCACCGGCGAGGTCGTCGCGCCCATCACGAAAGGCGCCGGGGTCCAGGTCGTCGCCGACGCTGACGGCTACCGCGTCGATCGATTGGACTAGACGAGATGCGCATCTGCCTGATGATCGAGGGGCAGGAGGGCGTGACCTGGGACGACTGGGTCCGGCTCGCCCGTCTCGCCGAGGAGCTCGGCTTCGAGGGCCTCTTCCGCTCGGACCACTACACAGCGATCATCCGGCCGGACGCGGCGGCTCACGACGCGTGGGCGACGCTGGCTGGCCTCGCCGCGCTCACCGAGCGCATCCGGCTGGGGACGCTCGTCTCGCCCGCGACGTTCCGGCACCCGAGCGTGCTCGCGCGCATGGCGGTCACCGTCGACCACGTCTCGGGCGGTCGCGTCGATGTCGGGATGGGGTCGGGCTGGTACGAGCGCGAGCACCTCGCGCACGGCTTCCCGTTCCTCGACGGCAAGCGGCGCTTCGCGCTCTTCGCGGAGCAGGTCGAGATCGTCGTTCGCTCGTGGACGGAGCAGCGGTTCGAACACGACGGCGCTGCGTACACGCTCCGCGACCAGCAGGCGCTTCCGCGGCCCGTCCAGGTTCCCCACCCGCCCCTCGTCCTCGGCGGGACGGTGAAGCCGCGCTTCGCGGCGCTCGCGGCGCGCTACGCGAACGAGGTGAACACACTCGGCGCTCCGAACGACGAGCTGCGCGAACGCAAGGCGGCGCTCGACCGAGCATGCGTCGAGCTCGGCCGCGATCCCGCCTCGCTCGGCTACTCCGTGATGACGGCCTGCTTCGTCGGCGAGACGGACGAGGACGTCCGCGATCGGGTCGCGCGCTTCCTCTTGGTTCGCGGCGACGGTGCCGATCCGGCGGGCCTGATCACCGAGCGTCGCGAGCGCTGGCTGGTCGGCACCATCGACGAGGTCGCCGCGCGCATCGGCGAGCTGAGCGAGCTCGGTGTGACGCGCGTCTTCCTCCAGCATCTGAACCACGCGGACGACGAGATGCTCGCCCTCGTGGCCGAACGGCTGCTTCCTGCCCTCAGGTAGCGTCTCGCGACATGACGACGACAGAGCTGACGGGTGCGGAGGACATCGCGTGGGACCTCTCCGACCTGTACGACGGCGGCGAAGACCCACGCATCGAGCAGGACGTCGAGCAGACCGAGGCCGCGGCCGCGGCGTTCCGTGAGCGCTACCACGGCCGCGTCGCCGAGCTGACCGCCGACGAGCTGCGCGAGGCGATCGAGGAGCGCGAACGGATCGAGTCCCTGTTCACGCGCGCGATCTACTACGCGCACCTCTGGTTCGCGACGGACATGTCCGACTCGCCACGCGGTGCCCTCGTCGCGCGTCTCACGGAGAAAGGCGCAGCGATCGACACGCAGCTGCTCTTCTTCGGGCTCGAGCTCGCAGCCCTCGAGGACGACCACGCGGACGCCTTGATCGCCGGCGACGAGCTCGAGCGCTGGCGGCACTGGCTCCGGTCCGTCCGCAAGTTCCGGCCGTACCTGCTCACCGAGCCCGAGGAGAAGATCTTCACGGAGAAGGCCGTCTCGGGCTTCAGCGCCTGGGACCGCCTGTACGACGAGCTGCTCGGGGCGATCCGCGTCGATCTCGACGGGACCGAGGTCGGCTTCGAGGAGGCGATGTCGAAGCTCTACTCGGCCGACCGCGACGAGCGGCGGCGCGCGTCGGAGGCCGTGACGGTCGCCCTCGCGCCCGGCCTGCGCACGCGGACGTTCGTCTTCAACACGATCGCCGTCGACAAGTCGATCGACGACCGCCTGCGTGGCTACGCGACGTGGATCTCGGCGCGGAACCTCTCCAACGACACGACGGACGAGGCGGTGCATGCCCTCGTCGAGGCCGTCGTCGGCCGCTACGACGTGGTGCAGCGCTACTACCGGCTCAAGGCCCGGCTGCTCGGCCTCGACCGGCTTGCCTTCTACGACCGGATGGCGCCCCTCGCGGACGACCCGACTCAGGTCGCCTGGGGGGAGGCCTCGGAGCTCGTCCTCGCGGCGTTCTCCGACTTCTCGCAGGAGACGGGAGACATCATCGAACGCTTCTTCCGCGAGAGCTGGATCGACGCGCCGCCGCGGGAGGGCAAGCGGCCGGGCGCCTTCTGCGCGACGAACGTGCCGGACGTCCACCCGTACGTGTTCATGAACTTCACGGGCGACCGCCGCTCCGTCCTGACGCTCGCACACGAGCTCGGACACGGCCTGCACGGCTACCTCGCCCAGCCGCTCGGGCTCTTCAACGCGAGCACGCCGTTGACGACGGCCGAGACCGCATCGGTCTTGGGCGAGGCGCTCACCTTCAAGCGGCTGCTCGCGCTCGAGGACGATCCGCGCCGCCGGCTCAACCTGCTCGCGGGTCGCATCGAGGACTCGATCGCCACGGTGTTCCGGCAGGTCGCGATGAACCGCTTCGAGGACGCCGTCCACACGTGGCGCCGCGGCGAGGGCGAGCTCTCGCCGGAGAAGTTCGAGGAGCTCTGGCTGGGGACGCAGACCGCGATGTTCGACGACTCGGTCGACGTCGACGGGTACGCCACGTGGTGGAGCTACATCCCGCACTTCATCGGGACCCCGGGGTACGTCTACGCGTACTCGTACGGGTTCCTGTTCGCGCTTTCGATCTTCCGGAAGTACGAGCTCGAAGGGGAGTCGATGGTCGAGCCGTACCTCGATCTCCTTCGCGCGGGGGGCTCGAAGCCACCACAGGAGCTCGCCGAGATGGTCGACCTTGACCTCAGCGACCCGCGGATTTGGGACGCGGGCATCGACGCGCTCGCCGCCGAGCTCGAGGAGGCGGAGGCGCTAGCCTCAGAAGTTGGCCTGAGCTAAGGGCTCACGCCCAAGAGCGCGGCCTCGATCTCGCGGAGGCGATCGACCTCGCCGCGCATGGCGGCCGTCGCGTCGTTGAAGAGGAATGCCTCGGCGAGGCGCACGATCGCGTACGCGAGGGTCGCCGGGTCGACGGGCGGCCGGTAGGTCCCGCGGCGTATCTCGTCCTCGATGAACGCCTGGATCTTCGCGACGGCGCGAGGCTGCACCACGCCTCCGCTGGAGGTGAGGATCCGGAGCGCGTCACGCTCGAGCTCAAGGAACCTGCGCAGCGCGGGCGCGGCCGCGAGGCCACGGTTGATGCGATCGAACGTGTCGAGGAGTGCCGCACCTCCCTGCCCGTGGGCGCTTGCCCGCGCCTCGTCGAATAGCGGCTCCGCCGCTCGCGCAATCGCTTCGCCGACGAGGCCCTGCCGCGAGCCAAACCAGCGGTAGATGGTGGTGCGGCCGAGGCCGAGCTCGGTGGCGATCGCGAGAACGTCGATCCGCAGCCCCCGCAGGTAGCGGTACACCGCAGCCTCGAGGACGTTTTCGCGGCTTGCGGCCGGTGGCCGGCCCCGGCGTCGTGTCAGCTCGGCCGTGCTCACGGTCGGCTCACGGTATCGGACGCTCGGAACATTTGGCTCCGGCGGTATTGATACACAATCGCACGTGTGTCATGATTACCCACGGCCCACGCATGGAGTCGATGGCGACGCGTTTGGCGATCTCACCCTGTGTTGTCTACACGGTGAGGTCGGCGTCCTCCGGCCGGGGCGGAGCACCGGGTCGTGCGCACTAACTCTGCGTCACGACTGGCGTTTCAAGGTCTAGCGGCCTCGGCGTGCCCGCTGTACGCTCGCGGCTGACAGGCAGGAACTCGGAGGGATACAAGGAGGAAGTCGGTGCGAAAGCTCATCGTGTGCGCGGTCGGGTTGGTCGCCGCGCTTGCGCTCGCCGTACCGGGCGCGTTCGGCGGCGCGGCCCAGACACCGGGCGTCACATCCAAGTCGATCACGATCGGCGGGACGTTCCCGCTCACCGGGCCCGCGGCGGCGTACGCGCCGATCCCGATCGGCATGAAGGCGTACTTCAGCTACATCAACTCCCGCCGTGGCCCCGACGGCAAGCGTGGCGTCATGGGGCGCCAGATCATCTGGAAGTACTACGACGACGCCTATAACCCCGCGAACACCGTCCAGCTGACGAGGCGCCTCGTCGAGCAAGACAAGGTGTTCGCGACGGTCGGCCAGCTCGGCACCGAGCAGAACCTCGCGGTGCGGGGCTACCTGAACCAGCAGAAGGTCCCGCAGGCGCTCGTCTCGACGGGGGCGTCGTACTGGGGCACGCAGTACAAGGAGTTCCCGTGGACCATCGGCTGGCAGCCCGACTACATCGCCGAAGGCCGCATCTACGGGCTCCATATCAAGCAGAACTTCAACGGCAAGAAGATCGCCGTGCTCTACCAGAACGACGACTACGGCAAGGACTACCTGTACGGGCTCCGCGTCGCACTCGGCAAGAACTACGCGGACTCGAACATCGTCGCGCAGGAGCCCTACGAGGTGACGGCGACGAGCGTCGCGTCGCAGATGACGCGCATCAAGGCGAGCGGGGCGACGATCTTCGTGATCCTCGCGACCCCGACGCCGACGATCCGCACCTACGCGACGGGGAAGGCGCTCGGCTACAACCCGGAGCAGATCTACCTGAACTCGGTGTCCGCGACGGCAGCGTTCCTCAACATCGCCGTCGGCTCCGCGGGAGCCGCGTACGTCAATGGGTCTCTCTCGGTGGCCTACCTAAAGGACCCGTCGAGCCCGACGTGGAACAACGACGCGGCCATGAAGCTGTACCGCCAGATCATGGCGAAGTACGCACCGAGCGCCAACGCGAACGACGTGCTCTACTTCTACGGCGTCGCGAAGGCGGAGACGTTCGTGCAGGCGCTCTACAAGGCCGGCAAGAACCCGACGCGCGCGGGTCTCATGGCCGCGCTCCTGAGCCTGAACTCGACGAACAAGTTCGCGCTCCCGGGCGTCAAGCTGAAGACCTCGAAGACGGACCACTGGATCATCAGCCAGATGCAGCTTCAGAAGTACACCAGCCCGGACTGGAAGCTGCAGGGCAAGTTGATCGAGGGACGACCGCGCTAAGGGCACGCCGCATGTGAGCGAGTAGAGGCCGGGCGACCGGCCTCTACTTCTCTCTTCGCAAGACCGGAATCCGCTCGCGCAGGATTCCGGTCTGCGCAAACCCCTGAAGGCGGCCGCTTCGCGGCCGCTATGTCGGCTCCGACTCGGCGTGAGCGCGATACAGCTCCCAGTAGCGCTCCATCGTCGTCTGCCGGTGGGAGGCGTGGAGCAGGTCGTACGGCGCGACGTTCACCGCACGCACGATCCACTCGCCGCCCTCTCCCAGGTCGAGCACGTTCACGCAGGCGGGTGCCTGCTCGAAGTGGCCGAGGAACATCCGCTCGCCGGTGAGGGCGTAGGAGAGGATCGCCCGGTTCACGGCACCGTGCAGGACGGCGAGCGCCGTGTGCCAGCTGTCGTCGCCGACCAGCCGATCGAGCGCGGGGAGGACGCGGTCGAAGAGCTCGCCGATCGACTCGCCCCGCAAGAACCGGGCCTCGTCCGGGATGACCCCGCGGAACGCGTGCACGAACTCGTCCCGGAGCGCGTCCGCCGGAATCTCCGAGAGACGCCCGCCCTCGAGCTCGCATAGCTCCGGCCACGACTCCGTGACGTGGCCAGGCGCGACGATCGCGGCAGTCTCGAGCGTGCGGGGAAGGCCGCTCGTTACGACCCGGTCGAGATCGACCCCGGTCAGTGCCTGCGCGGTCGCCTGCGCCTGCGTGAGCCCTTCCTCGTTCAAGCAGACTTCCGACGGGTCGACCGGAGTGCCGTCGGCGCTGAAGTACGAGACCTCGGCGTGGCGCATGAGGTAGAGGCGGCGACGCATCCGGCGAATACGATCGCACGATGCCGTCGGGCGACATCGTCGGAACCGCCGCCGATGGCGAGGGACTCGCGAAGCCGCCGCTGCTCGTCCTCGACCGCGTCCGCGCGTTCCTCGACGAGCACGGCCTCGGCTCGGGCGAGGTCCGCGCGCGCCGGATCGGCGAGGGCGGTGGCTCGAACTTCACGTTCCTGCTCGAGCGCGGCCCGGATCGCCTCGTGCTCCGTCGCCCGCCCCGTCCGCCGCTGCCACCTTCCGCGCACGACGTCGTGCGTGAGGCGAGGCTGCAGCTCGCACTGCGCGAGGCGGGCTTCGCCCGACTGCCGACGATCGTCGCCGTGTGCGAGGACGAGAGCCTGCTCGGCGTGCCGTTCTACGTCATGACCTACCTCGATGGGGTCGTCGTCACGGATGAGCTTCCGCCCGCGCTCGACGACGTGGGGGAGCGTCGCGCCCTCGTCCACGACCTCGTGGACACGCTCGTCGAGATCCACGCCGCCGACGTCACGAGGCCCGGACTCGCTGCGTTCGTGCGGCCGGGCAGCTACAGCGAGCGCCAGGTGCGACGCTTCGCCCAGCTCTGGGAGATCAACAAGACGCGGGAGATCCCGGTCGTGGAGGAGGTCGGTGGGCGCCTCGCGCAGGGCGTGCCCGACCCGCTCCCTGCGGTCGTCGTGCACGGGGACTTCCGCCTCGGCAACGCGATGGTGGCAGGCGAGCCCCCGGCTCACGTCCTCGCGATGCTCGACTGGGAGATGGGCGCGATCGGCGATCCGCGCGCGGACGTCGGCTACCTGCTCGCGACGTACAGCGAGCCGGGCGGCCCTCCGAGCCCGCTCGGAACCTCGCCCGTGACCGCGCAGCCCGGCTTCCCCTCCCGAGCGGAGCTCGTCGAGCGCTACGTGGAGCGCAGCGGGCGCGACGTGGACGAGCTCGACTGGTTCGAGGCGCTCGCGCTCTGGAAGGCGGCAGTCTTCTGCGAGGCCATCTACGGGAGGTTCGTGCGCGGCGAGCTCGGCGCGGAGGACGAGCGCGCGTCGCGCTTCGAGGAGGGCGTCCCGTACCTCGCGGAGGCCGCGGCGGCGGCCATATCCCGAACCGCTTGACGAGAGAGGGTTCGCAACGACGCGGCTGCGAAGCAGCCGCCTTCAGGGATCTTGCGCGATTCGAGATCCGCACTCGCGGATCTCGGATCTGCGCCTACAAAGCCAGCTCTGCGATTGCCCGCAACGCCTCGGGCTGCTGAGTCGAAACGAGCAGCGACGTCGCGCCCGATTCACGCCAGGCCTCCAGTCGCTCCGCGAGACGCTCCTTCGGCCCGACGAGAGCCACCTCGTCGACGAATGCGTCCGGCACAGCAGCCGCCGCGTCGCGCTTCAGCCCGCCGAGGTAGAGGTCCTGGATCAGCCGCGCGTCTTCCTCGTAGCCGTACCGGCTCGCGAGGTCGTTGTAGAAGTTCTTGCCGCGTGCGCCCATGCCCCCGATGTAGAGGGCGTAGTAGGGCTTCAGGAACTCGCGCCCGGCCTCCACGTCGTCGATGAGGATCACCGGCGCCGTCGCGGCGATGTCGAATCCATCGCGGGCGTTCGCGATGGCGTCGCCGAACGCCTCGCGCGCCTTCTCCGGCGACCAGAAGATCGGGAGCCAGCCGTCGGCGATCTCGAAGGCCTGCGCAACCGCCTTCGGCCCCATCACGGCGAGGTAGATCGGGATGTCCGCGCGAAGCGGGCGAGCCATGAGCTTCAGCGGCTTTCCGAGGCCCGTTCCATCGCGGACCGGGATGTCGTAGTGCTCACCGTGGTGCTCGACCTGCTCGCGGCGCAGCGCCGCCCGCACGATCTCGACGTACTCCCGCGTCTTCTGCAGCGGCCTGCCCCACTGCTCGCCGTGCCAGCCCTCCACGACCTGCGGTCCCGACGTGCCGAGCCCGAGGAGGAAGCGCCCGCCGGAGAGCAGGTCGAGCGTCGCCGCGGTCATCGCGGTGTTCGTCGGCGTGCGCCCGGGGATCTGCATGATCGCGCTCCCGAGCTTGATCCGGTCGGTCGTCGCGCCGAGCCAGGAGAGGACGGTGACGCAGTCCGTGCCCCACGCCTCCGCGGCCCACGCGGAGTCGTAGCCGAGCCGCTCGGCCTCGTGGGCCATCGCGATCGCCTCCAGCGGGCTCGTCCCCGGCGGGGAGTACCCCATGTAGAAGCCGAGGCGCATTCGGTGCGATGCTAACGCCATGGCCGTCGCCGACCTGCGTCCGACCGACGAGATCGTGGAGCTCCGGTCCCGCTACCGCGCCTTCATGGCGGAGCACGTGTATCCGAACGAGCCCGTCCTCGACCGCGAGGACGACGAGGCGGACGCGCTCGTCGCGCGGCTGCGCGCCAGGGCGAAGGAGCAGGGCCTGTGGGCGCCGCACATGCCTCCGGAGGCCGGCGGCTCGAGCGGGAGCTTCCTCGTATACGCGCACCTGAACGAGGAAATCGGCCGCTCGCTCTGGGGGCAGCTCGTGTTCGGCTGCCAGGCGCCCGACGCGGGGAACGCGGAGATCCTCTGGCACTTCGGCACGGACGAGCAGAAGGAGCGCTGGCTGCGGCCGCTCGTCGCGGGGGAGGTGCGCTCGTTCTTCTCCATGACCGAGCCGGAGGTCCCCGGCTCGGATCCCACGACCCTGCGAACCACGGCGGCCCGTGACGGCGAGGAGTGGGTGATCGACGGGCACAAGTGGTTCTCGTCGGGCGCGGAGGGCGCCGCCTTCGGGATCGTCATGGCAGTGACCGCTCCCGACGCGGAGCCGCACCGACGTGCGACGCAGATCGTCGTACCGGCCGGCACGCCCGGGGTCGAGATCGTCCGTGCGATCCCGACCATGGGGCATCGAGGGCGCGGGTGGACGACGCATTGCGAGGTGCGCTACACAGGCGTCCGCGTCCCCGTCGAGAACACGCTCGGCGAGGTGGGCGACGGGTTCCGGATCGCGCAGAAGCGCCTCGGGCCCGGACGCATCCATCACGTCATGCGCTGGCTCGGCCAGATGCAGCGTGCGTTCGAGCTCATGTGCTCGTACGCGCTCGAGCGTGAGACGTTCGGCGGACCGTTGGCCGACAAGCAAACGGTGCAGAACTGGATCGCCGACTCCGCGGCCGAGATCCAGGCGTGCCGGCTCATGACGCTCGACGCGGCGCACAAGATCGACGAGGGGAACGAGGCGCGCGTCGAGGTCTCCGTGATCAAGTTCTACGCAGCCCGCATTCTCCACGACGTGGTCGACCGCGCGGTGCAGGTGCACGGCGCCAGGGGCTTGACCGACGAGACGCCCCTCGCCGGGATGCTCGCGCTCGCCCGCGGCGCCCGGATCTACGACGGCCCGGACGAGGTTCACCGCATGGTCGTGGCGCGGCGAATCTTGAAATCGTTCGCCGCGGGCGAGCCCTGGCGCTTCGGCTAATTCTCCCGGCGATCGCGCTCGCCCTGCTCGCGGCGATTGTGTTCGTGTGGCTCGGCCGTTCGAGCGCGACGTCTCCGGGCATGGTCGTGGAGCCGCCGTACGACGGGCCGCCAGTCGTCGGGCCACGGATCGCCGCCGCCGGGGACATCGCCTGCGATCCCGCGAGCGCAGCCTACGACCGTGGCGCGGGTATCGGCCTCGCGTGCAGACAACAGGCGACGTCCAATGTCCTCGTCGACGGTAGGTACCGCGCGGTGCTCGCGCTCGGCGACCTCCAGTACGAGGAGGGGACGGCCGACGCATTTGTCGCGTCGTACGACCCCACGTGGGGACGCGTGAAGGCGATCACGAGGCCCGTGCCGGGGAACCACGAGTACGAGACGCGCGGCGCCGCAGGCTACTACGCCTACTTCGGGCCTGGAGCCGGAGATCCGACGCGGGGCTACTACAGCTTCGACGTCGGCGCCTGGCACGTGATCGCGCTGAACTCGAACTGCTCGGCCGTCGGCGGCTGCTCGGAGGACTCGCCGCAGGAGCGCTGGCTGCGGGCCGACCTCGCGTCACACTCCGCGCTCTGTGTGCTCGCGTTCTGGCACCACCCGCGCTTCTCGTCCGGCTCATACGGGACGGACGCGACGTACGCGGCGTTCTGGCAGGCGCTCTACGACGCGGGGGCCGACGTCGTCCTCGTCGGGCACGACCACGACTACGAGCGCTTCGCGCCACAGACGCCTGCGGGGGACCTCGACCTCGAGCGCGGGATCCGCGAGTTCGTCGTCGGCACGGGCGGGAAGAGCCAGCGTCCGTTCTCGACGATCCGGCCGAACAGTCAGGCGCGCGCCGCGACGACGTTCGGCATCCTCGAGCTGACGCTCGGCGCGTCCGCGTATCGCTGGAGGTACCGGCCGGCCGTCGGCTCCTTCACGGACAGCGGGGCCACGCGCTGTCACTGAGCCAGGGCTAGCGAGGGCCGGGAACGCCCTTGAACTCGTAGAGGAGCGGCTCGCGGCCGGGCTGGACGATCCACGCCTCGCCCGTGCCCTCGCTCTTGAACGCGGCCCAGACGCCGTCCGCCACGGCCTCGGGTGAGAGGAGCCGGAAGCCGCGCTCCCTGAGCTCCTCCCGGAAGCCGTTCGTGGTCAGAGCGGTGTCCGCCCAACCCGGGCAGACGGCCTGGATGCGAATCCCGCGCTCCGCCAGCTGCGGCGCGACGGAGCGGACGAAGCCGACGACGGCGTGCTTCGTCAGCCCGTAGATGGGGTCGTCGGGGATCGCGGTCAGGCCGGCGAGCGACGCCGTCACGATGATCGTGCTCCCTTTCGGCATCACGCGGTCGAGCCGGCGCACGCCGTACACGACCCCATCGACGTTCACTCCGACGGCCCGCCGATACTGCTCGTCGCTGAGGGCGGCGATGTCGTCGCTGCCCGTGATGACGCCCGCATTCAGGCAGGCGAGGTCGACCGACCCGATGTGCTCCCAGGCGTCGGGGTCCGCGACGTCGAACCCCGAGACGAGATCGAGCTCCTTCACCTCGAAGCCCTCGGCCGTGAGCTTCCTCACGATCGCGCTCCCGATCCCGCCCGCGGCTCCCGTCACGAGTGCCGTCACGGGACGAGCACCACCTTCCCCGTGGAGCGACGCTCCTCGACCAGGCGATGCGCTGCGGCCGCCTCGGCGAGGGGCAGCTCGGCTCCGACGATGGGTCGCACGACACCACCCTCCCACAGGCGCAGGACGTCCTTCCCCGCGCGCTCCACGAGCGCCGGGTCACGCCCGATGAGTCGCCCCAGGTAGAAGCCGTGCACGCCGATGTTGCGGCCGACGAGCCAGGTCGGGCTCACGTCCTGCCAGAGACCGCCTGCGTAGCCCACCGCGATCGCCGTCCCCAGCGGCTTCAGCAGGGCGAGCGACGACGCGAAGACGTCGCCGCCGACGAGATCGAAGACGACGTCGACCTGGTCGAGGTCGCCGATCTGCTCGTACGTCACGGCCTCGACGGCTCCGAGCGAGCGCGGAAGCTCGAGCTTCTCCGGGCTGCCGACGGCCGCGACCGGGGCCCCGTTCAGCGCCCGGACGATCTGGACGGCCGCCGTGCCGACCGCGCCCGCAGCGGCGGTGACGAGGACACGCGCGCCGAAGGCGACGCGCACGAGCTCGGTCAGTGGAATCCAGGCCGTGAGGAACGCCATCGGGAACGCCGCGCCCTCGGCGAAGCTCGCGGTCGCCGGCAGCGGGAAGAGCCAGCGTGGATCGACGGTCGCCCGCTCCGCGTAGCCGCCGCCCTCGCCGGGCAGGAAGCCCATCACGCGCTCCCCGTCGAGCTCGCCGGCGACCTCGGAGCCGAGCACGGTCGGGAGATCGGGCATCTGCGGGTAGCGGCCGAGCCGGACCAGGACGTCAGCGAAATTGACGCCGGCCGCGCGGACGTCGACGATCGCCTGCGCCTCACCGGCTTCCGGCTCCGGCACGTCCTGCAGGACGAGTTGCTCCGGCCCACCGATTCCCTGGAGAACGGCAGCTCTCAACGGCCGGTGAAGCTCGGTTCCCGCTTCTCGAGGAAGGCGGCGACGCCCTCGGCGCCGTCCTCGCTCTCGAGGCAGCGCCGGAACCCGTCCGCCTCGCGGCGCAGTCCCTCCTCGAGCGGCAGGTCGCGCGTCGTACGGGCCAGCTCGCGGAGCACACCGATCGAGACGGGCGACCGCGCTGCGATCGTCCGCGCGATCGTGAGAGCGGCTTCCCGCAGCTCCGCGCGCGGGACGACCTTTTCGACCAGCCCCCAGTCGTACGCGGTCGCCGCGTCGACGAAGTCGCCCGTCATGTTCAGGTACTGCGCGCGCCCGACGCCGACGAGGCGCGGAAGCCGCTGCGTCCCGCCGCCACCGGGGATGAGCCCGAGCTTGATCTCCGGCTGCCCGAGCTGGGCGTCCTCCGACGCGACGCGGATGTCGCAGCACATGGCGAGCTCGAGCCCGCCGCCGAGGCAGAAGCCGTGGATGGCAGCGACGAAGGGCGTCCGGGCGGCGTCCATGCGGTGGCCGAGCTTCTGGATCCCGCGCGCCGATCCTCGCTCGTGCGCCTCCGCGGCCGCCTCTCGCAGCGATGGGAACTCGGAGATGTCCGCTCCCGCGACGAAAGCGCGCTCGCCGGCGCCGACGAGCACGATCACCCGTATGGCTTCGTCGCCGTCGAGGCGATCGATCTCCGCCTCGAGCTCCTCGAGCAGCGGCGCCGAGAGGGCGTTGACGGGCGGGTGGTCGATCGTGACGACGGCGACTGCGCCGTCGAGCTCCGTGGAGACGAAGTTGCCCACTACGCGGTCTCGGCAGGCTCGGGTGCGGCGGCGAACTGCTCGCGCAAGGCGGTCTTGCGGAACTTCCCGACCGCGGTCTTCGGGATCTCGTCGACGAACTCGAACCGCTCGGGCAGCCACCACTTCGCGAAGCTCGGCGCAAGGAAGTCGCGCAGGTCGTCGGGAGAGGCCGCTTCGCCCTCGCGCAGCACGACGACCGCGAGCGGTCGCTCGGACCACTTCTCGTCGGGCACGGCGATGACGGCCGCCTCCGAGACAGCCGGGTGGCCCATGAGGGCGTTCTCGAGCGCGACCGTCGAGATCCACTCGCCCCCGGACTTCACGAGGTCCTTCGCGCGGTCCTGCACCTCGACGAAGCCGTCGGGGTGAATGGTCACGACGTCACCCGTCCGGAACCAGCCATCGTCCGTCCAGCGGTCGGCGCTGTCGTCGGACTCGTAGTACGCGGAGGCGATCGACGGTCCGCGGACCTCGAGCTCGCCCATCGTCTCGCCGTCCCAGGGAGTCAAGCCGTCGGCGCCGCGTGCGCGGATCTCGACGAACGGGATGGGGATGCCCTGCATGGCTCGGCGCGAGTAGGCCTCCTGCGAAGAGAGCCCCGCCTCCTGACCGGGCGCGCCGGAGAGCGTGCCCACGGGGCTCATCTCGGTCATTCCCCAGCCGTGCGTGATGTGGAGACCGTGCCGCTCGGAGAACGCCTCGATCATCGCGCGCGGCGGGGCTGAGCCCCCGACGGTCATGAAGCGGATCGTCGACGTGTCGTAGGCGCCGGGATTCGCGTCGAGCGTCTGCAGGATCCCCATCCAGATCGTCGGCACGCCGGCCGTGATGGTGACCCGCTGCTCCTGGAAGTCCTCGAGCAAGCTCACCGGATCCAGGTGAGGGCCGGGAAAGACCTGCTTCACGCCGGTCATCGTGCAGGCGTACGGAAAGCACCACGCGTTCGCGTGGAACATCGGCACGACGGGGAGGCAGACGTCGTCGGCGTGCATCCCGAGGCACCCGATCACGGTGAGCGCGTGGATCGCGATCGCGCGGTGCGAGTAGAGGACGCCCTTCGGGCGCCCAGTGGTGCCGCTCGTGTAGCACATCGCCGCCGCGGCCCGCTCCGGGATGTCGCGGTATGAGAACGCGGACTCGTCGGCGTCCGCGACCAGGTCCTCGTAGTCGATTGCGCCGTCCGGCGTCTCGCCGTCGCCGACCGCGATGACGTGCTCGAAGGCGCAGCGTCCCACGAACGGCTCGGCGAGCGGCCACAGGACCTTGTCCACGATGAGCAGCCGGTCGCCCCCGTGAGTCGCGATGTACGTGTTGTCGTCGGGGTGCAGGCGCAGGTTCAGCGTGTGCGTGACGAACCCGCCGACGGGGGAGCCCATGTACGTCTCGAGGTGCTGGGAGTGGTTCCACATGAAGGTGCCGACGCGGTCGCCGTCCTCGAGCCCGAGCTTGCGGAGCCCCACCACGAGCCGCTTCGTCCGCGAGACGAAATCGGCATACGAGTACGTGTGCCAGCTCTTGTCGGGCAGTCGGCTCGCGATCTCGCTCTCGCCGTACAGCTCGTCGGCCCGTCGGAGCAGCGACGCCACGTTCAGCTCGTAGTCCATCATCAGGCCGTCCACAGGTGCCTAGCCTCCTTGGGTGATGGGCACCGGCGTCTCTCCGACCTCGGATTCCGTCCGTGAGGCGTCGAGAAGCCCTGCGGCGACCTCTGCACGCAGCCGTGTGCCGGACGCCCCGAAGCTCTCGATCCCGAGCGCGCGCTTGTACAGCCGATGGAGCCGGTGCTCCCAGGTGAACCCGATGCCGCCGAGTGCCTGTATCGCCGTCTCGCAGACGGCCACCGCACTCTCGCCGGCGTAGGACTTCGCCGCGGAGGCGGCGATCCGCGCCTGAGGGTCGCCGGTGGAGACGCACCACGCGGCCCAGAACGCGAGCGAGCGAGACAGCTCGACCCGGGTGTACGCGTTCGCGAGCGGATGGGAGACGGCCTGGTACGCGCCGATCTTCTTCCCGAACTGCTCGCGAGACGTTGCGTGTTCGACCGCTTCCTCGAGCGCGAGCCGCGCGACCCCACACGCCTCGAGTGCGAGCGCCGCCTGCGACCGGGCCTCGACCTCCGCGAGGACGCCAGCCTCGGCTAGGCGTCGTCCCGGCTCGCCCCCGCGCACGACACCGAGCGGACGCGACTCGTCCGTCGTCGCGAGGAGCTCCCGTTCGGCGCCCTCGAGCTCGTAGACGCCATCGCCGCCGACGATCGCGACCCGCTCGGCCGTGTCGAGGTCGGGCACGAGCGGGCCGAACGCTAGCGTCCAGCTCGTCTCCCCGGCTGCCACCTCCGAGCGGAGGTCGCCCGGCAGGACGGGGAGCGCGAGCGCCACGGTCGCGAAGTAGGGGCCGTGGTACAGCGCCCGCCCGAGCTCCTCGAAGAGGACCGCTTCCTCGAGGAACGTGAGGCCTGCGCCTCCGTCCTCCTCCGCCACCGAGACGCCCGTCCACCCGAGCTCGGCGAGCTGCGCCCAGGTGGGCTCCAGCGTCGCGGCGAGGAACTCGCGTGCCTGCTCGCGAAGCGCGTGCTGCTCGTCGGTGAAGGTGAAGTCCATTCGGCTAACGCGAGTAGGGGAGGCCGAGGACGCGCTCGGCGACGATGTTGCGGAGCACCTCCGACGTGCCCGCCTCGATGGTGTTGCCGCGGCTGCGCAGCTGCTGGTACTGCCAGTACCCGCCGTAGGGCGCGTTCTCCTCGCCGAGCGCAGCGTCCGGGCCGAGGAGCTCGAGTGCGAGCTTCGTGATGCGCTGGTTCGCCTCC